>NZ_OY781063.1:622500-933750 GCF_963676285.1 uncultured Sphaerochaeta sp. | reverse complement strand
GCAATGAACCCGTAAAAAGTCAACATTCTGTTGCGGTAGATACAATTCTGTTGCAGAGGGTGTTGTGATTTACCGCAAATTTGTAAAAATAATCTGAACAAGGTAGAAATGAGCAACGCCCATTCCTACCATTGGTGCAGATATCCTAAATCCGCTTTTCTCGGTTGAATGGTTTTCCAAGGGATGTAGGACCAAGCAACTGGCTCTCCCTGCTGAATGCGAGGACGATAATGACCATCACATACGGCAACATGACCGCAAACTCGTAGGGGAAGTTGATGCCTTGCCCCTGGATGGCCAGCTGCAAGGCTTGTGCCAAGCTGAAAAGCAGTGCTCCACCCATGATCTTAACCGGATGCCAGTGTCCGAAATAAACCAAGGCAACTGCGATGAAGCCTCGTCCTGCGATGATCTCATCACTGAACATTTTCACTTGGGCTAGAGAGAGGTATGCACCCGCTAGGCCTGCCAGTGCACCTCCCACAGCAAGCGCCTGATAGCGAACCCTATTGACCTGGATACCGATTGAGTCAGCGGCACGCGGGTTTGTGCCAACTGCACGTACCCTGAGTCCCCATGGGGTCTTGAACAGGATGTACCATGCAAGAGGAACAAAGAGGAAAGCGAGGTAGACCAATACATTGTGGCTGAAGAAAATTGGGCCGATAAATGGGATCTTGGAGAGCCCTGGAATGGGAAGATTCCCAATGCCAGGAACTGATTGGGTCCCACCGATGAAGTGGCGGAACAGTGTGCCTGCGGTTCCTACCCCAAACATCTGCAGTCCAATACCGGCAATACCTTGTGGTGCACGGAATGTAACCACAACGAAGGCAAAGAAGATTCCAAACAACGCTCCCACAACCATTGCAAGAGCCAACCCCAGGACATTGTACATGCCAGAGGTAGGACCACCCTGTCCAATGCTGTAGGGTACAAGCATTCCTAGGAATGCTCCCATTGCCATAATTCCTTCACAGCCAAGGTTGAAGACACCTGCTCTCTGGTTGAACATCTCTCCAAGGCTGGCGATGAGAAGGGCGACGGAGAAGGGGATGCCCAGACTCAGGATGTTTACGATAAAGTTCATGCTTCCACCTCCACATGTTTCTTGCCTATTCCTTGGTATTTACGCCAGATCCGTTCCATCAGGTAGGGGTCGGCGAGGATCATCTTGGTAGCAACGATAACCAGGATGATGACACCCTGCAATACATTGACCATATTGGCCGGTACCCCAACCATACGTTGGGTCATGTCAGCCCCGACAATCAGAAGTCCAAAGAAGAATGATGCCGGTATGATGCCTGCCGGATGCAATCCTCCAAAGAGGGCAACAACGATTCCACTGAATCCGTATCCTCCGGTAATGCCTTCAATTGCTCGGCGGTGTACACCTGCGATCTCAATGGCTCCTGCCATACCGGCAAACGCACCACTGATGACCATGGCAATTACCAGATACCAGGTAACACTGATACCGCCGTACTTGGCTGCACGGGCACTTGCCCCAGCTGCCCTCATCTTATACCCATAGTTGGTTTTCCACAGGAGGAAGAAGATGAGCAATGCAAGCAACAAGGCAAAGAAGATGCCGGTATGCAATCGAGTTCCCTTGAGGAATCGATCGAGCCAGATTCCCCTGGAAAGCCTCATGGACTGTGGAGTTCCGCTCCCCATTGTGAGCTCTGCTGGATCAAGGAAAGGTCCGCGGAGCATGAAGGTATAGAACTGGGCGGCAATATAGTTGAGCATTACCGTTGAAAGCAACTCACTGACCTGCAGTTTTGCCTTCAGGATACCGGGGATGAAGCCCCAGACTCCTCCTGCCATTGCCCCCGCCAAAACTGCCATCGGGAGAAGGATGGGTTTTGGGAGTTCAGGGAATGCAAGAGCCACTGCAGTGGTACCGAGAATTCCCATTGCCATCTGCCCCTCTCCACCGATGTTGATGATGCCGCTTCTGTAGGCAACTGAAATGCCGAGGGCTATGATCGTGAGAGGTATTGCCCTGATCAGAACCTCGGTGAACTGGAGGGTTGTCTTCAAAGGCTCGAAGAGAATGACCATATAGGTCTTGAAGACATCAGCCCCGATGGTCAATAGAATTACCGAACCGATCAACATTGCAGCCAGAATGGCCAGAATGATGATGGTAACCTTGTAGAGTATCCTAAACTGTTTGGTCATCTTTCACTCCTGCCATCAAAATACCGAGACTCCTACGATTGGCGTCCTTTCTGGAGAGGACTTTCTGGATCTGTCCCTTGAAGATTACCGCCACACGGTCTGAAAGGTCGAGAATCTCATCCAGTTCCTCACTGATGAGGAGGATGCCGACTCCTTCACGCCTGATCTCCAAGAGTTGCTTATGGATGAACTCTGCTGCCCCGAGGTCCAGGCCTCTGATTGGGTAGACGGCGATCAGGAATTTTGGTCTCCTCGAGATCTCTCGGGCAAGGATGACTTTCTGGATGTTTCCTCCAGAGAGCGATCCAGCTGCAACTGAGATGTTGGGGCTGCGGATATCAAATTTAACACGCAGGTCCTCGGCATTCTTGTCGATTGCCTTATTCTTAAGGAATGCATATTTGCTGAACTCATCATGCTCTGAATCCTTAAGTATAAGGTTTTCCTTCATCGAGAAGGAAGGTACAATGCCTTCTGTATTGCGTTCCTCAGGGATATATCCCATGCCAGCTTCTATGATGTGGTGAGGGCTCTTGTTTGCAATATTCTCGCCATAGAATTGGATTTCTCCGCTCTCTACCTTTCTCAGTCCATTAATGGCCTCGGCCAACTCCCTCTGCCCATTTCCTGATACACCGGCAAGACCGACGATCTCACCGGAACAGATAGTAAGGTTCAGGTCCTGAAGTGCCAGGAACCCACGGTCGCTCTTCACATTGAGGTTCTTGATATCCAGAACAGGTACACCCTCACATGCGGGCTCGTCGTTCAGGGGGAGGTCAACCTCATGTCCTGTCATGAGGGCCGCAATGTCGGAAGGGGAGTGCTCATGGGTATTTCCTTCGAAGACAACCGCACCATGACGAAGGATGGTGATCTTGTCCGAGAGGTCTTTTACTTCCTGCAGCTTGTGGCTGATGAAGATGATGGAGAGTTCACTGCTCATGTTCTTGAGCAGAGCGATCAACTCATCAGTCTCCTGTGGGGTAAGGGCACTGGTTGGCTCATCCAGGATAAGGAACCGTGCACCCAGACAGAGTGTCTTTACCAGTTCCACCCGCTGTTGTTCTCCAACGGAGAGTTGCCAGATATACGCATCGGGATCAACTACGAGCCCGTATTTTTTTGCTACTTCATTGATTCGCTCACGCACCATCTCAAGGTCCAACTTATGTGGTGACCATGCTGCCTTGTATCCAAGGGCAATGTTCTCCAGGACGGTCATGTTTGCAACCAGCATATACTGCTGGTGTACCATGCCAAGTCCTGCTGCAAAGGCATCATTCGGGGAGCGGAAATGCACTTCCTCACCGTTGATGAGTATGCGCCCTTCATCCGGCTGGTAGAGACCCATGAGGATATTCATCAAGGTCGTCTTGCCTGCTCCGTTCTCTCCAACCAGCGCAAGGATCTGTCCCTCGGATATCTCCAAGGTGATGTCATCACTTGCCAAGACTCCGGGGAAGCGCTTGGTGATGTGTTCCACGCGTAGGTTGGTTATTTTCTTCTGTGTGAGTTCCATGGGGGAAGCCTCCGTGGGAAATAATCAAAAAAAAGCAGTCATGCAGAGTAATCCCTGCATGACTGGGAAACAATGTGCTTACAGTTTGGAGTAATCAACACTGGTGTAGTTGATGGTCCCACTTGCAGCATTGAAGGAATCGATGGCAGCATTGACCTTCTCTTCAATCTCTCCTGCATACATGTTTTCAAGTTCAGGGTTGAACTCAAATACGAATCCACCGTTCTTGAAGTTCAAAGGAATGACCTCTCCACCCAAGACGCCGGCATCAAGCTTGGCAACGAGGCCTTCGATGACGGATGCATAGTTGTAGGAAGAAGCTGCAATAACCTTGTAGCCTTCGGTGATGTGAATCTGAGCGATATCCTGACCAACCCACCAAATCTCTTCATTGGGGTAGTCAGCTACGGCACGAAGAGCACCGAGAGCCTGCTGGCTGCTTCCGGTCAATACATCGGCACCGCTTCTGATCTGGGACTGTGCAACCTCTCCAGCTTTTACGAAATCACTGAAGGATCCACTGTGTGCGACCATGATCTTGGCTTTTGGATTGACAGCCTGGACACCGAGGACGAAACCACGGTTGTAGCGAGCTGCGTCTCCTGCATCAACAGGACCGACAAGGCCGATGACATTGGCTTTTGTGGTCATTCCAGCGATGATACCGGAAAGGTAACCGGTCTCTTCGCTTTCTGGCATGTAGGTGAATACATTGTCCGGACCAACCTCGGCGCTGGTTCCAAAGGCGAAGGAAACATCAGGATACTCTTCAGCCATTTCCATGATGAGGTTCTTGTACTGTGCTCCATGGGCGATGATGATATCAAAACCCTGGGCAACATACTGGCGGGCAGCAGAACCGGCATCAACTGGCTTCATCTTCTCTGTGTAGCTGTACTCAATACGACCAGGCAGGCTTTTCTGGGCAGCGATGATACCATCGTGCATCGCCTGACACCAGCCCTTGTCGTCAATGGTGTTCTCGATGATCAAGGCAATCTTGACCACATTGGAATCAGCCTCTTCAGCTGGAGCTTCACTGCTTCCTGCAGCAAAAAGCGAGCCACTGACGAGCGCAAGACAAAACAGAATTGTCAGAAATTTTTTCATGTTCCTTCTCCTCTTGGAATATCGACCCATTTTACTGGGTCTAAGCTTTTTTCAGTATAGAGGTGGATTGTATGCTCTGTCAAAAGAAATATGTGAATAGTTGCGAAATTATCGATTAATAAATTGAGCTATCAGTGATATTTACAGTTAATATCGAGGGAAAATGAAGATTTATGTGTTGCAATTTTAGTGAAACATAAAAGTATTACTATCTTTATGCACCATTCATATAAGGTAAAAAACTAGACAATACTTGCAGGATGTATAGATATTGCACTCGTTGTTGCAACTTTTGTTGCGTTGCTTACTGCTTGTTGCAGTTTTTTACCCTTTAGCAACTGTACCGTCAGGGCTGCACTCAAGGAATCTCCGCACCCGATAGTATTCACTACCTCTGTCTTCTCAACCGGAACAGTAAAGAAACGGGAATTCTGTACCCAGAGTTCAGATGATCCCCGAGAGAGCACGAATGTACTCCCATACTGTTCATACAACCTTCCAAGCATGTCCCTCACCGTCTCCTTGAGATCCTCGGTATCCTGGTGTTCTGCCAGCTTGATCCCAAGGAAGGTATGGACTGCTTCACTGAGGTTGATCTTCACCACATCAGGATGGTGGGGGAGACAGCGCTTCAAGTCTTCACCCTTCAAGTCGAGCAAGACAAACTTCCCCAATGTTTTCGCTTCCTTGACAAAGTCTGCATAGAGATTGTCTGAGTAGCCAGGGGCACGGGTTCCCAGAATGATCAAGCCATCACAATCCTTGATGTTTTGGGAGAAGAGGTTTCTGATGGGCTCCTCGCAGGCAAGGTCCACAGGATAGGGTTCCTGGACCAGCTCGGTTGCCCCCTCGCTTGTGATGACGGTTACACAGGTTCTGATGGCACTTCCACTATCCGCCCAGAGCGGGGTGACCCCATCTTTCCTGCAAAGGCCAATCATCTCTTCAGTACGGCTACCTCCCAAGTGGGTAAGCAGGAGGCTCTCGTGTCCAAGTTGGCTGACTATCCTTGCTGCATTCATTCCCTTTCCTGATGCATCCAGATAGTGTTCCAGGGCACGATTCACCTCCCCGATTGAGAAAGAGGGGAAGCGCATCGTAATCTGGAAAGTTGGGTTCAGGCAGACAGAAAGAATCTTCATGACAATTTGAGCAGAATCGAACCATGCTGGGGAATCAGTTGCCGGTAGGCAACACCGGTCTTGTCAAACATCAGCTTGGATGCTTTCGTGTTGTCTGCTTCACTGTACTTGTCGGAAAGGAACACCACTTCCTTGATCCCTGACTGGATGATTGCCTTCGCACACTCATTGCAAGGAAACAGGCCAACGTACAGCCTACACCCCTTCAGGTTGCTGCTGATTGCATTGAGGATGGCGTTCAGCTCAGCATGGCAGACATAGGGATACTTTGTCTCGAGCCATTCTCCTTCCCTTTCCCAAGGAATGTCATCATCATCAACCCCGATCGGGAAACCATTGTATCCAACACCGACGATCTTATGGTCGGTGTTCACGATACATGCTCCAACCTGGGTGCTTGGGTCTTTGCTCCTGAGTGACGATAGGACGGCCACTCCCATGAAATATTCGTCCCAACTGAGATAGTCTTTACGTTTGGGCATGATTTGTACGCTCCTTTTCTAGCAAGAATTCGAGAATCGTATCGGTTAATGATTGCTGGATAGATCGATAGAGGAGTAGGGCATGTCTGCTGTGGTTGTAGTTGTCCATTTCCGTTTCAAGGATGTGGAAGTCAACACTATTCTGTTCCCTCTCTATGATCTTGAGATTCTTGAATGGAACAGTCTGGTCGTTGATATCGTGGATGGAAAAGAGGGGACAGGTTATCTTTCCAAGATTCTTTCGAACCCCTTTCATGGCATGGACCAAGCTTAGTCCTGGCCGAATAAAAAGCCCTCCATAGCCATACCAGTACTCACTGCCATCTTCTCCCTTGGGATTGCCAGTAACCACATGTGCCCCGATTGAGGGGGTGAAGAGAGCTACAGTTCGGGATATGTATTGTTTCCAATCTGTAATGATGCCGTCCTTCAGGCTATTGTAGACCACAGGGGCCGCTATGGTTACCAGTTTATCGGGAGCAATTATACTCTGGCAGTAGGTTTCTCCGAGCTTCAGGGTCATCATGCCCCCCATGCTGATGCCCAGTACGTAGAGCGTTTCATACTGTTCTCTGAGGGTTTCATAGTACTTACAGAGGTAGTTGAACCACTGGGTGAAGGTGGTATGGGCAAACTGTTCAGGGTCGGTTCCAAATCCAGGCATCAGAGGCGCATGTACATCCAGCCCCGCTTCATAAAACCGCTCAGCACTGTAGTGGTAGACAGAAGGGGTGGAGGGGAAGCCGTGAACAAGCAAGATAGCCTGTTGCCTTCCTTCTTTAGTCATGATGATACTCTTTGCTTCCTCACAGCATACCTTGGATTCATCGACGGTGAGGGGTTCTACATTCCTGTCGCGATACCCGATAAGGGTCGTATTCCAGAGTATGAATGCAATGATGAGGACGAGGATGATATACCACATGGCCTTAACTATATCTCAGAGACCCAATGAAGGAAAGGGCAAAAAACAAGAGCCTATCGTTGAGGATAGGCTCTTGGGATAGGTAATAAATTTTTCTGCTAGGCCATCATGAACGGAATGACTGCAAGCAAGACACCAGCTGCAACGGCAGAGCCGATAACTCCAGCTACGTTCGGGCCCATGGCATGCATAAGCAAGAAGTTCTGGGGATCTGACTCCTGTCCAACCTTGCTGGAAACACGGGCAGCCATTGGAACTGCCGATACACCAGCGCTTCCGATAAGTGGATTGACTGGATGTTTCGGGTCAAGCTTGTTCATCAGTTTTGCGATGAGCAAGCCGGATGCGGTACCGATAGAGAATGCAATCATGCCAAGAGCGAGGATTCCCAAGGTGTTCAGGTTGAGGAAGTGGGAAGCTTCCATCTTCGAACCGACAGAGAGGCCGAGGAAGATCGTTACGATATTCATCAATGCATTCTGCATGGTGTCCGAAAGACGGTTGGTCACTCCGCACTCCTTGGCCAGGTTACCGAACATCAGGGATCCGATGAGCGGGGTAGCGGAGGGAAGCAAGACTGCACAAGCGGTAAGAACGGTCAAGGGGAAGAGTATTCTCTCCAGCTTTGAGACCGGTCGAAGCTGTTTCATCTTGATCATCCGCTCTTCCTTGGTGGTCAGGGCTCGCATGATCGGGGGCTGGATGATGGGAACCAATGCCATATAGCTGTAGGCAGCTACGGCGATGGGGCCCAAGAGATCCGGTTTAAGACGACTGGTCACGTAGATAGCCGTCGGACCGTCAGCACCACCGATGATTCCGATGGAACCAGCAGCGAAGAGGTCAAAGTTGATCCCAGGTATGAAGCTCAGTGCAAGTGCGCCGAGCAGGGCAACGAAGATGCCTGCCTGGGCTGCTGCGCCGAGCAACAGGGTCTTGGGGTTTGCAATAAGCGGGCCGAAGTCCGTCATTGCACCAACACCCATGAAGATCAAGATCGGGAAGAGACCGGTATCAATACCCATATCGAACAACAGCTTGATAAACCCAGGAGCTCCTGAGGTAGGATCAATGCTTGCTGCATATCCCATGGGGATATTCGAGAGGATACAACCGAACCCAATAGTTACCAACAGTAAAGGTTCAAAGTTCTTTACTATGGCAAGATAGAGGAGGACAAAGCCAACGATGATCATGACAAAATTGCCAACACCGAAGCCTTCTGCCAACCCCAAGAATCCGAACAGTCCAGTGGACTGCCAGAGTTGATTAAACGCGGAACCAATCATCTCAGAGTCTCCTTTAGCTGATCACCAGCAATTCGTCATCGCTCTGCATCTGCTGGCCTTGGCTTACGGCGATCTTGGTTACTACGCCATCACAAGGAGCATAGATCTCATTTTCCATCTTCATGGCTTCCATGATCATCAGCACCTGGTTTTTCTTGACCTGCTGGCCTTCCTTCACATCTATGCGGAGGATCAAGCCTGGCATCGGTGCATTGACCGAGACAGCTTCATGAGAGGGAGTAGCGGCAGCACCGCTGGCTGCAGCAGGAGCACTACCGGCAGCATCCTTGGTTGCCTCGATGGCACTCTCGTCAATACCGAAAGCAACATTGAGAGGGTAGTCATTGCCATTAACCTTGGCGGAGTTCTTGGTGAGCTTAACGCCATAGGCCTTTCCATTGACGGTAACGGTGTACTCGCCCTTCTGTTTGGCAGCTTCTTCCTCACGGTCGATCTTGTAGATACCGTTTACCTGAGCCTTGCCGGTAAGGTAAAGGATACCCTTCTCCTTACAGGAAGCAGCAATGAAGATATTCTCATCAGTGAGCGGAAGGCCTTCCTTCTCGAGCATTTCTTTTGCTACCTTTACACCCTTCTTGGGATCGGCATCATTGATGTCGACAACCTTCTTGGTGGTGGGCTCCATCTTCATCTGCTCTGCACAGATCTTGACAACTTCGGCATCGGGTTCGACAGGAGTCTTGCCGAAGTAACCGAGAACCATCTTGCCGTAGCCTTCTGCAATCTTTTTCCAAGGTCCGAACATGACGTTGTTGAAAGCCTGCTGGAAATAGAACTGGGAAACAGGAGTTACGGAAGTTCCGAAACCACCCTTTGCTACAGTCTCAGCCATTGCCTCGACGATGGCAGGATACTTGTCCATCAGGTTGTTGTCACGCAACATCTGGGTGTTTGCCGTAAGGGCACCACCAGGAAGCGGTGAGAACGGGATTTCAGGGCTAACGGTCATTGCTTCAGGGGGAATGATGTAGTCTTTCATGCAATCCCTGAATACTGACTCAGCTTCACGAATCTTCTTGATATCGATACCCAGATCATAATCAGTATGGCGAAGTGCATGCCACATGGTGATAATGTCTGGCTGACAGGTACCGCCGGAAACCGGGCTCATGGAGAGGTCAACCTGGTTTGCACCTGCTTCAATGGCGCTTACATACTGCTGGATTGATACACCTGCTGTATCGTGGCTGTGGAATACGAGATTCACATCCTTGCCGAGCAACTTTCTTGCGCGCTTGATGGTTTCGTACACATATGCTGGGGTAGAGGTACCACTTGCGTCCTTGAAACAGACGGACTGGAACTCAATTCCTGCATCCATGATCTGCTTCAGGGTTGCTTCATAGAAGTCTGGGTCGTGAGCGCCTTCGGTGTTTGGGGGAAGGCTCATCATGGTTACAACCACTTCGTGACGAAGTCCTGCGTCCACGATGGACTTTCCACTGTCAATGAGGTTGTTGACATCATTGAGTGCATCAAAGTTACGGATGGTGGAAATACCGTGCTTCTTGAAAAGCTTTGCATGCAGGTCGATGATATCCCTTGGCTGGGAATCGAGACCGACAACATTGACACCTCGGCTGAGGGTCTGCAGGTCTGCATCATCCCCGGCAACACGACGGAACTCATCCATCATGGCGAATGCATCTTCATTAGTATAGAAGTACAGGGACTGGAAGCGGGCACCACCGCCGGCTTCGAAGTGATTGATGCCAGCCTCTTTGGCTGCTGCAACTGCAGGCATGAAATCCTTGGTGAATACACGTGCACCGTATACTGACTGGAATCCGTCACGAAACGCTGTGCACATAAAATTGACTTTCTTCTTCATTTGAGATGATCCTCCGGGGTTTCTTATTCTTTTGACTTTGCGAAGGCTGCGACAATTGCTGCTGCTATATCTGCGTCATTGGCAGAGGTTGCGGAAGCTGTGACAGCTGCGGGACTGCTTACAACGGCTTTGGGCTTCTGTGGTGCGATTTTACTTGCAATGGCGCTCATGGCCTTGGTAAGGAAAAACAGCAACGTAAGAAACACAAACACCGTAGCAATACCCAGAATCATGAGGATGACCCCATTCTCCAACTGGGCGACAAGTTGCTCTTTCGGTAGTTGCGCTAAGAATACCATACGAACTCCTAATAAGGTTTATAGTGATCGTAGCCAAGGACTACAAATGACACACTGGGGGTTAGTATATCGGAATCATGGGGAGCGTTTCAAGTAAAGGTGGGATAAATGCTTTTAGGAATTTAGCATAGCTCAATTTTTCCGTAGGTTTTTTATACGAAAAAACACCCCTCTTTGGAAGTTTTAGTTTGCCTGTATACAATTATCTGGATACCTTTTTATAGAATCTTCCATGGTTGCCTGTCTGCAGTCTGCTTCTCTTGTCTGTTTTCATGCTTTGCAGTAAGGTACTCTGTGGTAAAATTATTGAAAGAAGAAGGATATATATGGCTGAAGGAATGGATTTTGAGCAGAAAATTGCCGAGGACAAGGCAATTAGGGAAAATATGGATAAGATCGGGAGAAAAATCCTGGTCATGAGTGGAAAAGGTGGGGTGGGGAAGACCACCGTTACCGTAAATCTGGCAAATGCACTGGTTGACAGCGGATGTACTGTCGGCATTCTTGATACTGACCTGCATGGACCGAATGTGGCAAAAATGCTCGGTTGTGAAGATAAGATTCTCACCACCGAGAACGGTGGAGAGACGTTCTATCCAGTTGAAGCCCGACCAGGGTTGAAGGTAATGAGCCTTGCCTTCGCAATAGACCCCGATAGTCCCATTGTATGGCGTGGACCCATGAAAATTGCAGCCATCAGACAGTTCCTTGCCCAAGCCAATTGGGGAGAGTTGGACTATTTGCTCATCGATTCCCCTCCAGGTACCGGTGATGAGCAGCTCACTGTTTGTCAGACGATTCCAGAACTGACCGGGACGGTCATTGTAACCACTCCTCAGGAGGTTGCAATCCTTGACGCACGAAGAAGTGTGAGCTTCTCGAGGAAGATGGGTGTGGCAATCCTGGGCGTCGTGGAAAATATGAGTGGTCTTATTTGTCCAGGCTGCAATACAGAGATCCCCATCTTCGGAATCGGCGGGGGGAAGAAGATGTGTGAACAGATGGGTGTTCCCTTCCTGGGACGTGTCCCTCTGGAAGTACCACTCATGGAGGCTGAGGATGCCGGCAAGAGCTATTTGAGCATGCAACCTACCAGTCCTTCCTCTGCTGCATTGAAGGCAATTGCAGAGATGATCAACAGCGGCACTGCTGTCTCGTCCCATCGATCGACCGATTTTGCTGGAACTGCTTCCTGTGCACCTTCTGCTTGTTCCTCATGCAGCAGTAACTGTCCATCCAGGAAAGGAGAATAAGCATATGTTTGATCCGTTTTCGCAAGAAGGGGGGAGCAAGGAGACGAAGCATCTCATTTGGAAGTCCGGGCAGCGTCAGCGGGTCTTCAAGGGGCCCATCTTTGATATTTGTACCGTTCATCGTACCAGTACTGATGGTCGGAGTTCATCCTTTATAGAGGTGGATGCCCCCAACTGGGTAACGATAATCCCTTGGTACCGTGACGAGCATGGTGTTCCCATGATGATCATGGAAGAGCAGTTCCGTCATGGGTCGAATACCGTTACCCGGGAATTTCCTGCCGGTGTGGTGGAAGAGGGTGAAGATCCCCTCGATGCAGCCCTCAGGGAATTGCGGGAGGAGACCGGTCTTGCCGGTGGCAAGATTACTGCCTTGGGAAATGTAAGCCCCAACTCTGCGTTCATGAACAACCGATCCTATTTCTATCTCGTCGAGGGTGCTGAGCATGTCACCGGACAGGAGCTTGATCCGAACGAACAGCTGGACGTGTTCTCTGTGCCGGTATCCCAGGTGGTTGCGGATATGGGCACCGGCATCTATGATAATGGTATTATGATGATTGCCCTGGGTTTCTTTCTTCGGGAGGCACAAAAGCGTCCTGAGTTGGTGACCACATTGGAGAAGGAGTAACTACGATGAAACGAATACGTCTTGTGTTGCCTGTATTGGCGCTCGCCATGGTCATTTTATTCTCATCCTGTATGACGGGAAAGGATTTGGTGCGGACAATCGAGGTGAATGGAACGGCAAAGGTCACCGTCACCCCTGATATTGCTACGTTCTCCATTCAGGTCAGTGAACTGGGGAAGACCACTGAGGAAGCCCAGAGGCTTGCGAATGCAAAGTTGGCACAACTCCTCTCTGTGCTTGATGAGTATGGGATTGCTGAGGCTGATATCAAGACCACCTCGCTAAACCTAAGACCTAGTTACCGATGGGATGAAGGCGAGCAGATCCTGGAAGGGCAGGTTGCAAGCCAGAGTCTTTCAGTGAAGGTACGTGACCTGAAGGCCCTTGGTCCCATTATTGACCAGATGGGAAAGGTCAGCGGTATCTATCTCAACTCTGTACAGCTTGATAAGGAGGACAAGAGTGAAGCACTAAAGCAGGCTCGATTGGAAGCAATCGGGAATGCAAAGGCAAAAGCAGAGCTCTATGCAGAAAGTTCAGCTATGCAGGTTGGATCCCCCATTACCATCAGTGAATACTCCGTTGCTTCCAATCCATACAATACAAGGATGAAGATGGAAGCAGCCTCTGCTATTGCTTATGACATGGCTACCGAGATTCCTGCAGGGTCCATGGAAGTCTCTTCCACGGTTTCGATTGTATATGAGATGTACTGATAAGAAGCAATCGAGTAGTAGCAATTTGTTCATAAACAAAGAAATGAAAAAAAGTCTTAAAAGGACTTAACAGACAAGGTTTTTGTTGATATAGTGTAAATGTCCAAACGAGTGGGCGAGTAGCTTATGTCATATACTCTCTCCCACCGTGTATCTTGTCGTTGTTTCCCCCTCATTATGAGGTAACGGCAGATGCAGGCCGCGCATATGCGGAACTCCTTCAAGGGTGCAAGCTTGAGGGAGTTTTTTTTGGCTCTTCAGTTGATCTCAATGCTCTCTATACATGAACATTTTCCACACATCTTCATTGGCGTATTCTTAAAATTCTAGACGTAGCACGTCATACGTGTTAATCTGTGGTTATATATTAAGGATTAGACATGGAAACAACTATCCGTACCAAGAAAACCCTGGCGGAGCAGACTGCTGATCGATTGGCAGAAACCATCATGAATGCCGAGTTCAAGACAGGGCAGCAGCTACCCAGTGAATTTCAGCTCGCTGAAAAACTGGATGTCGGTAGGGGTACCATTAGGGAAGCGATCAAGATCCTGATATCCAGGCATGTTGTTGAGATTAAGCGGGGGACCGGTACGTTTGTAGCTGAAAGGCCGGGTCAGGTCGAGGACCCGCTTGGTCTGGCTTATATCAAGGACAAGAAGAAACTATCGATGGACCTGTATGAGATGCGCCTCATGATAGAACCCCAGATTGCTTCTCTTGCTGCCAAACGTGTAACCAAGGAAGGGATGATAAAGATTGAGGAATCCTTGTTGGCGATAGAGGCAAATATTGCAGCAGGGTTGCCATGGACAGATGAAGATATCGCTTTCCATGAAACGATAGCACAGGCATCAGGCAATCAATTGGCATCAACGCTTATTCCGATCATCCATTCTGCTGTAAAGATCTTCGCTTACTTGTATGGAAAACCTCTCACCGAGACAACCATTGCAACACACCGGGAAATCATGGACGCCATCAGGGCCAAGGATTCCGAACGTGCGGAGATTGCCATGAGGAAGCATCTACAAAGAAATAGAGTCTATGCTGAACACCTTAGAGAGACTGCAGGAGACAATGCATGAGGGAAAATACTTACGACATCCTTATCATAGGGGGTGGAGTCATCGGATCATCTGTTGCGAGGGAACTTTCCAGGTACCGTCTTAGGATCGGTGTCCTTGAGAAAGAGCTCGATGTGGCGTGCGGCAATTCTTGCAGGAATACCGGTATGCTTCATGCGGGTTTCACGTACAAGCCTGGTTCCCTGAAAGCTGAGTGCGCGGTGGAAGGGAATCGTGAGTTTGACCAGGTGGCAAAGGAGCTGGATATTCCCTTCAAGCGAACCGGAAAAGTGGTTGTAGGTTTTACTGATGAGGACAGGCAAAATATCCTCAAGTTCAAGAGAATCGGTGAGTTGAATGGGGTGCGAGGCCTTGAGATGATCGACAAGGCAAGACTGAACCAGATTGATGGTAGTGCCGGGGGAGAGTTTGCCCTGTATAGCCCCGATTCTGGAATTCTTAATCCGATGTTGTACACTATAGCCCTTGCAGAGAATGCCCATCAGAATGGTGTGGACTTTTTCTTTGACAGTGAAGTCAAGGCAATCAAAAGGCAGGGGGAGTACTTTCAGGTCACAGCTGGTGATTCGGTTTTCTCCAGCCGTTGGATTGTGAACTGCGCCGGGATGCATTGTGTAACCATATCGGAGATGCTGGGCTTGCATGGTCACCAGGTTAGGGGCTTCAAGGGAGAGTATTATGTGCTGGACAAGAAAGCCAAGGAGTTCATGAATATCCCCGTTTATCCAGCACCCAATGCAAAAGGGGGCTTCTCCACCCATGCAACACCTACTGTCGACGGAAATATCTTGGTAGGTCCTGATTCCTATATCACCGAGAGTCCTGACGATTATGCTTGCACTCGCGATCATATGCAGGGTCTCGTAAAAGACGGGTCGGCTATATTCAAGCATATGAAGGCTGAGTATTTCATCAGGAATTTTGCCGGTACCCGTTGGAAACGGATAGACCCTGAGACAGGTGAGGTCCTGGACTTCCTTATTGAGACCAGTGATGACCATCCGGGGGTGGTGAACCTGATCGGAATCGAGTCTCCAGGACTTACCTGTGCCCTGCCAATCGCCCGCCGGGTGGTGGCAAGGATTCAGGAGAAAGAAGTTCTGGATGTAAACAATGGTTTCAATCCATACCGAAAGGGAATTGTACGTTTTGCAGAACAGTCGAAAGAACGGCAGAAAGAACTTATAGCCACTGATCCTGACTATGGGGAGATAGTCTGTCGCTGTGAAACTGTTACACGGGCTGAGATTGTCCAGGCGATCAACAATCCTCTTGGAGCGGTGACATTGACGGGCATCAAGAACCGAACCCGTGCCTGCATGGGTAGATGCCAAGGGGGGTACTGTGAAACACGAATCACTGCACTTATCCAGGAGCAGTGCAAAGTGAGGGAAGATGAGGTGATGTACCAACATAAGGGCTCTGGTATGTTCATCGGCAAGGTAAGGGAGGTCCTGGATGGAGAATAAGGATGTCATTATCATCGGTGGAGGGCCTGCCGGACTCGCTGCCGCCGTCCAGCTTTACGAGCTTGGGATTACCAATATCCTGATCCTTGAGAGGGAGAAGCACTTGGGAGGTATCCTGCGGCAATGCATCCATGATGGATTCGGCCTTCAGCGGTTTGGAGAATCATTGAGTGGCCCTGAATATGCCCAGCGTTTCATTGACGAGGTAAGGGAGTTGAGTATTCCCTATATGACTGAGGTGACGGTAACCGAAGTGACTGCTGGAAGGGTCGTGACCGCTGTATCGAGAAGCGGAGTGCTGGAATTCCAGGCCAAAGCGGTAGCCTTGACCATGGGTTGCAGGGAACGGACCCGTGGTGCGATCAGTATTCCAGGGACCAGACCCGCAGGAGTATACACTGCAGGGGTTGTACAATCCTATATGAATCTAGCGAACATCATGCCGGGAAAAGAGGTGGTGATTTTAGGCTCCGGTGACATCGGTCTGATCATGGCCCGTAGGTTGACCCTTGAAGGGGCACATGTAAAAGCTGTTCTTGAGGTCCAGCCCTATGCAAGTGGTCTGCCACGTAATATCGAGCAGTGTCTCAATGATTATGGAATTCCTCTTCTCTTGAGCCATACGGTGGTTGATATCAAAGGACATGCCCGCCTTGAAGGCGTAACCGTAGCACAGGTTGATGAACAATATCGACCGATTCCGGGAACAGAACAAGCCTACAGTTGTGATACGCTTGTCCTCTCTGTAGGCCTCATCCCTGAGAATGAGCTTTCCCTTGGCGCCGGTGTTGTGCTTGATTCAATGACAAAAGGAGCTGTCGTGGATGAACATTACCAGACAAGTTGTGCTGGTATTTTCGCCTCTGGCAACGTCCTGCAGGTCCACGATCTCGTGGATTTCGTCTCCACCGAGGCTGAACGCATGGCCCATTCCATACAAGCATATCTCCGCTCTTCCTCATTTGGGATGGCAGGAATTGAGATTGCTGTCGATGTCTCTGTAGCCTATGCAGTTCCGCAGAAAATTACAGGGAAGAAGGATTTTACGCTCACCCTGAGGCCGAGGAAGCCGGGTCGTGGTTGTACAGTCCTCGTGAAACAGGGAAATGAGACCATTGCCAGCAAGAAGTTCGCCAAAGTCCTGCCTGCTGAGATGATCCAGCTTTCCATCTCTGCAGAAAGGATTAATCCAGAGAAAAACTTGGAGATAACCATTATATGAGAAGAGAGTATACCTGCATCATCTGTCCTATTGGCTGTGATATGGTCGCTGAGATTGAAGATAATGAAATGATTTCCTTGACTGGCAACAATTGTGCCAAAGGCAGATTGTACGTACAGCAAGAGCTGACCGATGCGATGCGTACCATCTCAACTTCCGTAGTCGTAAAGGGAGGCGAGTTGCCCGTTGCAAGTGTAAGATTGAACAGGCCGGTGCCCAAGGCCAGTCTTTTCAAGGTGATGGCTGAGGCAAAAAAGGTGATCCTGCTTGCACCGGTTAGGATCGGACAGGTGGCCTTGAAAGATATAGCTGGAACCGGTGCAGACCTGGTCGTTACCAAGCATGTAGATGCGATTCATTAAATGGGTATGATTGACTACTCCCTGCTTCGCTTATAGGCATTCCTCTTGCGCCAGAGATGGGCGAACATGAACTTCTCTCCTTTGTTCCTGTCCTGTTTTTCCAGATATGCAAGGATTTTCCTGTGTTCTTCCTGGGTCTGTTTCTTTCCTAGGTTGCTGAGGCGTTGGTAGAAAAGCAAGCTGTTTGTATTCAGGTTCAGCCTGCTGAAGGTGGTGAGAAGGATTTCGTTTCCTGAAGAACGAACCATCTCCAGGTGGAATTTGAAGTGCAGGTCGCTGAATCGCATTACATCACTCGGGTCATCCATGTCGCAAGTATCCATCTCATCGAGGATGGCACTGAATGGTGAAATATCTACAGCATGTTCACAGTTCAGGCGGAAGGCTAGGCTTTCCAGGTATGTTCTGACTTCTGCAATGTGTTGGTAATCCTTGACTGTCAGTTCCTTCACATAGGACCCGCTCTGGGGGAGTACCGATACAAATCCATCTTGCTCGAGGCGCTTGATTGCCTCCCTTACAGGGGTCCGGCTACAGTTGTATTCAACCGAGAGGGAGTTTTCACTAAGCTTGCTGCCAGGAATATACTCATTCTTCAGGATCTTATCCCTGATATCATGGTATATCTGGTCGATTATAACTGTCTTTGTTGCCATAATGCTCCTATTCTACCACTGTTGTGGCCCTTCTCAAAGATGCTTATTTCAGAACAGTCTTTGTATATAGAAAATAGTAAACTGGAATACCAGAAATGTCAAAATAAAGATATGAAAAATACTACATGTCAGTATATGCAACCGTAATTAAAAATAATTAATAATATATAATAAAAGGATTTATATACAATATTACTGAATGATAGATATTCATTAAAGATTTTTGTTGACAAAACAAATACTTAGAACTAGCATACAAGTATAGGTAAATAAGCGATAATCGCATATGAACAAAAGGAGAAGAATCATGAAAAAGCTATCAACGCTTGTGCTTTGTGTGATGTTAGTGCTCTTCACAAGCCCTCTCTTCGCTGCAGGTTCCCAGGAAAAGGCAGCAACCAGTGATGATGGGACAGTAACCCTCACTTGGTGGGCATTCCCCACCTTTGGTCAGGACCCAGGCAAGCCGGTCGGCAGCTATGAGGCTGAGATCATCAAGGCTTTCGAGGCAGCCAACCCCGGGATCAAGGTACAACTTGAGACCATCGACTTCACCAGTGGTCCCCAGAAGCTCACCGCCGCCATCGAAGGTGGTACAGCTCCTGACATCCTCTTTGATGCACCGGGAAGAATCATTGAGTACGGAAGAAACGGCAAACTCGTAAGCTTCGATGACATGTTCACTGATTCCTATAAAAATGATGTAGGTAATGATGAACTGATCGCCGCTTGTAGCGATGGATCTTCCTACTGGATGTATCCCATCAGTGCTTCTCCTTTCTACATGGGTATCAACAAAGAGATGTGGGAAGAGGCTGGTGCCTTGCAGTATGTGAACCTTGAAGGGGACCGAACCTGGACTACTGATGACTTTGCCAAGGCAATGGAAGCCCTTGGAAAGAACGGAAACATTGGCCTTTCTGTCTACTGTGGCGGACAGGGTGGTGACCAGGGAACCCGTGCTTTGGTATCCAATCTCTATGGTGCAACCATTGCTGATGCAAGCAACAGTCGCTATACCATGAACAGCCCAGAGGGAGCAAAGGCTCTCACCTTGCTGAAGGACCTGGTTGATAAGGGATACATTGATGCCGGTTTGAGCATTGCAGCAGCAGAAGAGTTGCAGCTCTTCAGCCAGCAGCAGATTGCTTCCACCATTTGCTGGGGAACCAGTAATGCCCTCAACTATGCTAGTGACGATTTCACCCAGGTTTCCATTCCATTCCCGAGCAATGATGGGGTGCCCAGTCTTGAGTACCTGGTAAACGGTTTTGGAATCTTCGACAACAATGATGCAGCTCGCGCTGAGGCAGCCAAGAAGTTTGTTGCATTCGTCTGTGACGATCCAGCATGGGGACCAAAGAATGTTGTACAGACCGGTGCATTCCCAGTACGTGCTTCCTTCGGTGACCTCTATCCTGGTAATGATGAGTACAAGCTCCTTGCTTCCTGGACCAAGTACTATGGTGGCTACTACAACACCATGCCTGGTTTTGCAGCAATGAGAACTGAGTGGTGGAATATGCTCCAGTATGTATTCACCGGAGATAAGACGGTCAGTCAGGCACTTGCTGATTATGACAAGAATTCAAACGCAGTTTTCAATTAATTGTTACAATGAGTTTCAAGTCCTCCCCACTGGGGTGGGGGGGGACAATCTATGAATGTTCCAAGGTGTAGGTATGGTAAGCAGAACCAACAAATATGGCGTTAGCCATGCAATCCAGAGACAGATCGATAGAACCAGCTACTTGTTTTTACTGCCAATGCTGCTCTTCTTTGTCAGCTTCGTCATTATCCCAATGGGAATGGGGATCATTACCAGTTTCTTCAACTACACCATGAGCAGTTTTCAGTTCATCGGCTTGAAGAACTATATTGAGCTGTTCAATGATCCAAAGTTCCTGAGGTCCTTCTGGAATACCTTTGTGATCGTAGTGGTAACGGTACCCGCTGTTACAGTATTTTCGCTCTGGGTGTCATCCATCATCTATGACAAGAATGCCTGGGTCACCTCTTCGTTCAGAGGGGTTTTCTACCTTCCGGTAGTGACCGGAACGGTTCCGGTGGTCGTGGTCTGGAAATGGATCTTCGACAAGTACGCCGGTATCATCAACTATATTTTGGTAAGTCTTGGGATTATCGAGAAGAACATCAGCTGGCTTGGAAACAAGGATACCGCCATCTGGTGTATCCTGGCAATTCTGTTCACCACCAGCATCGGCCAGCCGATTGTCTTGTACATTTCAGCCTTGGCAAATGTCGACACCTCGGTCCTGGAAGCAGCAGAGGTTGATGGGGCGAGCAAGATGCGTACTTTCTGGCAGGTGAAATGGCCTTCGATCATGCCAACCACGTTGTATGTTGTGGTAATTACGACGATCAACAGTTTCCAGGTCTTTGCCTTGATCCAGTTGCTTACCAGCGGAGGTCCTGTGTATTCAACCAGCACGATCATGTACTACTTGTATGATAATGCATTCAGCTTATACCGCTATGGATATGCGAATGCAATGGGGGTTGTGCTGGCCATTGTTATCGGGTTCTTCAGTGTGTTGCAGTTCAAGTCGATCAAATCCAATGTGGACTACTAGGGAGGTATGAGCATGTTGAAACAAAAAAGTTCCCCCTACAAGATTCTGATGATGGTCATGCTCCTGGCAGTCTCCGTCCTGTTCATTTTTCCGTTCTATTGGATTGTGACCGGTGCGTTCAAGATACAGAAAGTGGCTATTCAGATGCCGCCTCAGTGGTTCCCCACTGACCCGACGTTTGCCAACTTTACTGAGCTGTTCATCAACCCGGCAGGCAAGTGGTTCTTCAACAGTATCTATATGTCTGCTGCCTCCATGATCCTGGTCTGCCTGACAAGCGCCATGGCTGGGTTTGTGCTGGCCAAGAAGCAGTTCACCGGCCGTGGGATTGTTTTCGCCGTCATCATTGCAGCAATGGCACTTCCTAAGCAGGTAGTCCTGGTTCCCTTGGTGAGGATCATGAACTCTATAGGGATGTATAATACTCCTTGGGCTGTAATCCTACCGGCTGTTGGATGGCCGTTTGGGGTATTCCTCATGAAACAGTTTGCACAGACCATACCCACAGAAATCCTCGATGCAGCACGCATTGATGGGAGTGGAGAGTGGATGACCTTTGTCAAGATTGTGACACCCATCATCAAGCCTGCCTATGGTGCTCTGGCAATCTTTACGTTCATCACGACATGGAATGACTACTTCCTGCAGTTGGTCATGCTCCAGAGTCGTTCCAAGTTGACCATCGCACTCGGGGTGGCAACCTTGCAGGCAGAGATGGCAACCAACTATGGGGTGATCATGGCAGGGGCTGCCTTGGGCGCGCTTCCCATTGTTACCATCTTCCTCTTGTTCCAGAAGTATTTTGCAAGCGGCATCACCATGGGTGCAGTGAAGGGCTAAGTAAGAGAAACCGGAGAGGCCCCAGGTTTCTCCTACCAAGAAGGGTGTAATACTATGAAAACTATGAGACTGGACCGCATCGGTGGAGTGATTCCTGCTCTACTGACATGTTTCGATACAAACGAGAATTTCGATGAGCAGTGCCAACGCTCAGTAGTACGATTCCTCCTCTCCAAGGGTGTTGATGGACTGTATCTGACAGGGAGTACCGGGGAGACGTTCCTCATGGATGGGGATGAGAGAAAGAAGGTTGTGAAGGTCGTCTCGGATGAGGTGGCAGGCCGGGTGCCCATTATTGTCCACGTTGGAGATATCGGGACGAAGAAATCCATCAAGCTTGCTGAGCATGCCTATGAGCATGGCGCTGCAGCCATCTCCTCTGTTCCTCCATTCTACTGGAAGTTCTCTTCAGATGAGGTGTATCGTTACTACCAGGAACTTAGTGGTTCTGTTCCCCTCCCCATGATCGTCTACAATGTTGCCTTGGCTGGAGCGGTGGACTTTGACCAGATTAAGCGCCTTGCTTCGCTTGACCAGGTGGAAGGTATCAAGTATACGGCAAGCACTCACCATGAGATTCTCAGGATCAAGGAAGAGATCGGGAACGATTTCAAGGTATACTCTGGCAGTGATGAGATGGCACTCTCTGGTCTGGCTTATGGTAGTGATGGTCTTATCGGCAGCTTCTATAATGTCATTCCTGAACTGTTCATCGGTCTCTATAACGCATATCAGAGAGGTGACTGGGAACAGGCGAAGCTCTTGCAGCGGCAGGCTGATGCAATCATCTTCTGTGTCCTGAAGTATCCCATGCATGCAAGCATGAAGTGTATGCTCAGTTGGATCGGTATAGATGCAGGAACCGTGAGAAAACCTTTCTCTTCACTTGATGGTGAAGCGGAAAAGAATCTCAAGAAAGAACTACGGATAATTCGTGATGCCTATAGCATCAAGGACGTAGCGGTATTGGAAGCGCTCTAACAATCCCTTCCTAGATTTGTTTGGGTATCCCCCAGTTGTGTGAGTGCACAATTGGGGGAATTTTTTAAGGATGTAAGGATACTATTATACTCTATTTCCTGAATACACCTTTGATTGTCAGAGAAGTTGTCAGGGAATCTTCAGTGTTGTCTTGCAAAGAATCATAATACTCTGTCTTTAATGATGCTGATGCCACGAACATTCCAAGCTGTTTATCTAGTTCAAATCCTCCAGATATTCGATAAGCCTCGAGTGATGACTTGAAAGCTTGGTCAAGAGAAGCGCTGATACGTACAGTATTAAAGAACGTATCCTTGACCGAAAGAGACGTGTCATAGCCATAAGTAATCAAGCTATCATCTTCAGTGCTCCAGGCTTGGTCAAAACCAAGGGAGAGAACATAGCGGTCGAATCCTAAACTATTGGTCAATGCATACGAGTACTCAAAGAATGATGTATCAGAATCGACACCATCTATGCGTGATTGTAATACGTATGAATCCTTTGTTTGAGCACCTACATTCGTAGATATTTGACCTAGCTTATATTGTCCACTTCTCCAGCGCAGTTCTGTGGTATGCGTCATCGTGACATCATTTTTAGTAGAGGTAAGAATCGAGGATTCAACCGTACTGTCGGGGGCCTTTTCTGCAAGTTTCTCTGCAGTGTTGGTTGCAAACGTAAAAGAATAATTCACACTTACGGTACCAAGAAGCTTGCTCTGGGGTGTATCAAACCCAACTTGTGCAGTATGTAGAATGGTAGAGATATCGCTAGCAGAAACTGTACTTGTAGTTAGAAGATCAGGTTTTACCAAAGCAATGATGTCATTGAAGAGGATATCTGCGATGGTATCTTTATCGTATGAGTACCCTCCTCGTACCATAAAGTCCCCAACGCTCTTTTCAGAGAATACCCCAAATGTGAAGATGTCTGTTTCCACGGATGAGCCAAGGCTTCTAAATGTAGCATCTGTCTTTCGAACCCAAGCTTCTATTCCAAGGGAAGGAATGGTCATATCAACTCCGTAGCTGATACCCCACAAATCCTTGTCGACAATTCCTGCAATCAACCCATTGGAGGGTAAGAAGTAATCCAACACTGGGAATATTGCGTGCACCGTATCGATATAATCGATATAGGAGCTAAGGTCAGGGCCTCCTTGGGACTCCAAGTCACTTGCTAGCTGATTAACATCGAGAATGGTGCTCGCATCCTGGTTGTACAGAGAAAAGGAGAAGGATGCATCAATCGTAAACGTTTTGGCGTGTACACCTGTTCCTAGTCCCATGACCATATTCTGGTCAGGAGGGGTAGTGAGTACATCGTACAGTTCTCCGATTTGAGAGGTCGCACCAGTCTTCTTGAGTGAAGTATACCGACCCTGCAGTGCGCTGATAAAGGAAAGATTGGTTTGGAAATACCACAATTCCTTAGCTTTTACTCCTACTTGGAAACCAAGGAAGTTTTTCGGCCATGCTACTTGATAAAGTCCAAGATCTGTAAGGCCTTTCCCTACTTTCATTTCGAAGAAGGGGAGATCTATTGCCAATGCTGTTCCTCTGAAACCCAATTTATTGATGGTCTCCGGCTGGAAATTGAGTTCTTGGTCTCCAAAAGTATAGGTAATGATGGGATCAAAGAACGAAATCTTTAGCAATAATCTGTTATCATTTTCATACTTTCTTGCTATCTCTCCTGTGTAATCAAACTCGTTTGCAAAATCGATTGGGTTGTATAGGTTCAGTATATTCTGAAGATCAGCCAACAGTGTGTTTGGGTAAGCTTCAAAGATTTCTTCTACTGAAATTGAATCACTCAAACTAGCTGCCACTTGGAGGGAAATTGGCCCTGCCTTAAGGTAGGTGTCACCTCCAAGCGCATAGCTTACATTCAATTGATGGTTCTGATCAGCAAACACAGTTGGAATATCCAGGGACTTCTCACTCTCCCCCAGACCAAGCATGTATTCGAGTTCAATACTGCTTTGATACGAGGCATCAGCGACAAAGATTGGAGCTTTCTTTGCTCCTATCTTAAAGCGATACTCTTCCGTGCTTGTGTTTTCGTATCGGTCCTTCATGGAAACTGAAACCACACTTTCTTCTTGCTCTGTAGGTTTTACCAAGAAAGAAAGGTACTGTCCAAAGGCTCCTGAGTGAATTGCTTCCTGCCCATCAATCGAAATAGAGAAGCTTGATAGGGCACTCTCGTCCTCTATCTCAAAGACAACCAACTGTTGTTCTTCCGCCACCAAATCAAAGGTGGTTGGAGACACAAGCTTGAGCTTTGGTGGGGTGATGTCCTGAATCAGACGGACTTTTTGTGTTCCAATTTGTGGTGTGCGGTAAACGGTTCCCTCCGTGTTTTTCATTACTGAGAAATACGTCAGTTCCTCTCCCGTTAGGTATGTATAGGGAACCTTTGCTATCCACTCATCCCGCTCAGGCATGAACTCAGAGTAGAGAGGTTCCCTTACACCTACTTGGTAGAAGAAGAACCGAGCTTCAGAAATGGAGCCTTCACTCTGCGCGGGTATGAGTTTGACCATAAGGTTGCGATAGGCAGGAATTTCCTTTGGGATATCGACTTCCAGAGCAAACAAGGAGGAACTTACGATCATGCTTATTAACAGTATTATAAAATATTTATTTTTCATCATGGTCCTCCTTATCGGCCACTCCCAGCGTTTGCTCCAAGAAAGGAGTTCATCTCATCTTCAATCATGCTGCTTGGAGGAGCACCTCCTGCTCCTGGTCCAAACGGGTCAGGAATTTCAGAAGGCAAGAAGGTATCTATTGGCCTACCTAGATCGAAGTAATCTGTCTCTGCTTGTTCTTCCTCTTGTTGACCAGAGGGAGCTGCATTATCTCCTCCTTCCTCTTGAGAACCACTGTATTCCTGATCACTAGATATTGCCGCTACTTGGGTCTGTTGCTCTTGTGGCTTCTCTGCTTCGGGAAGTCCAATAATCTGTACCATTTTCAGTGCAGTTGCAATCGATCCATCCTTACCGACTACCTGTACAGCAATGATATGTTCACCACCACTGAGATTTGGATGGTTGGCAAATGAGAGTATGTTCCCAACGTCTATAGAACCATTCAAGTGAGAACTCCAAGTGAAGGACTCAGGTATGAGTACAGTACCATCCCTGTCTGTTCCCTTAGCAGTTAGTGCAACATCGGCGCCTCCTTGCACTACCAAGAGCTCATCACCTCCTTCTATAGAGACTTCTATTTGCTGGAGTACCTGCAGTGTGATGGTGTTGCTGGCAAGTAGTTGTTCTCCATTATATGCCTCGACGGTGATTGATCGACTTCCTGCCTTCAGATCAGCCTCCCCGAGATCAAGCATTTTCCCAGTTCCAATGGGTTCTGTTGAGAGGTCACTCTTCCAGAAAATCTTTTCTACTCCCTCGAGGTCAGAGGTGTCAGCAGTAATCTGTACGGCATCAACGGTCTTATCAAAGATTTCTGGAGCACCTACAATATAGATGCCTTTTGGCTTTTCATAGAGATTGATGCTGGTCTCTGACTCCTTAAACACACCATCTTCCAAAGCGCTGACTGTGATAAGATAGACGCCTTCTCTTCCAAACTGATTGGCTGGAATAGTGGCTTTTGCAGTTCTGGCATCATCACTCAGTTCCCAAGTTACAGAGCGCACAATCTCGTTGATCGTGATACTTATAGCGGGGTCGGTAAAACCAGTCATGGAAAGCATCACATCCACATCTTGACCAACTCGATAAATAATACTTGCAACAGGATTAAGTATTTCTAACGTTGCATCAGAGGTTAGCTGTAGAGGGATATCTTTTCGTAAGATTTCTGTTCGCTCTTCACCGAGCATTGTCCTGTCCCACAGGATCATGGACACAATGGCAGGTTCTCTCTGGAAATCCTTCAATTCCTCATAGGTAAAAGAAGAAACCAAACCTTGTTTTTCAAGGATTTTATTTTCTTGTCTGATTTGCCAGGATACCTGCGGGCTTCTCCCTCCTGTAAAGGAAACTGACATTGGTAGAGCAGGGGCCTTTTCACTTATAAGATAAGTAGGTAGTCCATCATTCACTGCTACCGTCACAGCCTGGATTGCATCATAGAATTCAATAGATACAGCATCTCTTCCTGAGAGTTGGAAATCGTCTGTTGCTATTGCATTGATGTGCATGATTCCTGAGGCTGTGGAAGTATAGATTAAAGGATTCCCTTCCCCAATCAAGGTCCCATCATCCATTTTCCATGTAACCGTTCCAGTATAGGTTTGATCATCCAGTACCTTTGCTGAAAGGATGAGCGGGGTACCTGTCTTGTATGCGTCTCCATCAGCAATGCTGGTGATGGAAACTGAAGGCTCAGTATTTACCTTGAACTCAACAGAAGCTTGTTCGCTTCTATCTTCAATATGATAGACAGCTGAGAGAGTATACGTCTCACTATTGCTGGGTGCAACCATCTGTGTGGAATCTTCAACAGGTAACCCTGCAAGATACCAGTCCAGTTCCCCTTCCTCCCAATTATCCGGCAGTCCCTGTAATGTAGGATTCAATGGAGTCCCTGCATTGACAGTGCTTCCGTGCGGCCAATTGATATTCAGATAGATAGGTTCGTTTTCAATATTTAGGAGTATTTGCTTTCGACCTCTCTCCCTGCCATTTGTGTCGGTGAACACGAGGCCTACCAAAACAGCCCCTGTAGCTTCACTCGTGAACATTGCTTGCTTTGTTTGGAAGGTTTTCTTCGGAATACTTGGATCATCCAGATACTGGACTGTCCATGTATACGTTCCTTCCTCACCTTGAGATAGAGATGCGAGGAGCGGGATTTCAAATCCTTTGTAATAGGTTGCACCTTCTTGAGGAGATAACAACTCCAAGGGTAGTGTAGTCTCTACAACCTTGAAGCTTGCAAGCTGTGTGGTGGTAGCTCCAAGAGAGTCTGATGTGCTTGCGACCAGCGTGTGGGCACCTACGTCCTTGCTGGAAAGCTCACGCGGATTTCCGCTAGAGAGTATAAGGCCATCAAGGGCAAAGGTTATGGCTTGGTCAGTTGTCTGATCTTCACTGTCACTTGCTGCTGCGGTCCAATTGAGCATGTCACCGGTGTACTGTATTTCAGGTACTGACAACATCAAGGAAGGTGGGGTGTTTCTATCAAGGAAGAAACTCACCAATTGCTGCTTATTCCTTCCAAATGCAGTTGTAACCAATTTCAGCTGAATCTCGCCTTCGTATCCATTTGGATTAAAGCTAGCTTCAGGCCCTATCGCCACGATCTCATTGTTATGCATCCAATGGTATGTTGCCCCAGGTTCTCCCTTTGCAGAAAGTAAGATAGAGCTTCCATCTGCATAGAGAATGGTTTGTCCGTTCTTGGGGTAAGTAATCTGGGGTGAGGCAATATCCCGAACAGTGATGGTTCTTGAAGAAGTGGTGCGGACCATCTCATTATGGTCATACTCACTATAAATCGTGTAGGTCCCTGGATTCTCTGCATCGAAGATATAGGAGATTCCATTTTTATTGGTGTTGGTATTATTCACATACCACGTTATATGTCTTGCTGCATCAGTCACATTTACAGCAGAGCCTATTACCTTGTCTACACCAGCGAGGAAAGAAACGGAGGTGCCTACTACTGTTTCCATGGATTTGTCAGGTTGCAGGAGATCGAGTTGGAAATCACTCTGTATTTCAACCGATATTTGCTCGGTTTTAATATTTCCCAGCACATCCTCGGCACTGACACTGATGGTATGTTTTCCTGGTTCCAATTTCCCAAGATTTACCGTTGTGTAATTGCTGTTTGATACAACTCGGTTGTCTATACGCCATGTCAGACGGTTGATTTTTCCCGTCAAAACTTCTGTACGAGCTATCACATTGACATCAGGCGATATTCTCTGTGCATCAGTAGGAGAGATGATAGCCATCTCGAGAGGTTTATACACATTAATCGGCTTATATGCTACGCCTCCACGATTGAAAACATCAGAGGAATGTATCTTAAGCATATGGTTCCCTTCGATGAGAGACGATAGGGTAAACATTCGATTAACAGGATTCCCATAATTCCTTCTGTTATATGTATCATCAATATAAAGTGTTAATTGGTTCAGTAAATCTCTTGGATCCTCTCTGCTCGTATTTGCACGAACAACAAAGCTCTGGCCTTCGAGAACCTCATCAGGTGCATCAATCGAAAGGACGCGTTGTGTTTCCACAATTTGGATATCACGGCGTGTCTCATAGCTATTCATAGATGGACGATAGTCTTTCAACGTGCCTTCAGGTAGACGTACTTGACTTGCATATCCTTGCAATTCAATGGTATGCACTCCTATCGGTAAGGAGATTGAATTGCTTGGAGAAGGACTCCCGTCGATAATCCACTCGACCCTATCAATGTCGCGAAAACTGTAGGAAAGGTATAGCGTTGACCCAAGAGGGTAATAATTGTCATAGCCTCCTCCCGGGGTATTCATTGCATAGTACGGGTTGATGATTCTGAGATTAAAGGTCTTGTCCAAGGTAATGCCATTACGTTTACCCCGTGCAATGAGTGTCAAGTTTTTCTGGGTTGTTGAAGGCCGTAAGGTATATTCAGGACCACTTCCTACCTCTTTGCCATTCAAAATCCAAGTAAATGTTTCATCGGCCTTCCCATATGCCGTGAGACGGTAATCAAGGCCGGCAATGATTCGATCGTTATTCTTAATGATATCCACCTCAAATTCTGGAGGTGTTTTATCTTTTGCGATGGAGAATGAGATGGTATGGGGTGGTGTTCTTTGCAGTTCGGTCTTATCGCTTACGTTATAAAGTCCTTCGATTGATAAAGAATATTCGCCGCTTTCCAAGGCAACCCAATTGAACGTATTGGGAATTGCCTCCCCGTTTAAAGTCAAAGCATATGATTTGATATCTTGTTGTTGGATGATAGGTTGCTCTATTTGTTTGAGCGAAACCTCTTCTCCATCCTTCGGGAAAGTTATTGATACCTGTGGATCAAAAAGACTTACAGTCCATTCATGGCTGTCGGTTCTATCGTAGGTATCGGAAATAATTGCCTGGACCGTATACACACCTTTTCCATAATTCTGTAGTTGTAATGTCTCTCCCGCAATCTGGCGAATGAATATTCCCTTCTGGTCATATATATTCCATTTAGTAGCTTTCATTTCATAACCGTCAGAGGTGGTAAGAGAAAATTGTACTGGGGTATGTATCGTCTGCCGTACCACTTCTTCTGTTGGGGCATATGAAGTAATCTTGGGTGGCTCGTCACTGTAGATGGTTACCTTCACTTCTTCAGATACACCTTCATATACCTTGTAGTTGCCGTTCTCATCTGCTGCACCTATACTCCATCCTGCCTGTATGGTGTGTTCTCCAACTTGGGGGATGTTCTTGTTCCAATAATTGAGTTTTTCTCCATCGATAATCCAGAATAGGCTCGCATTTTCTGTAGTACTTGCAACGACGGGGATATATCCAGAGGAAGGAATATCTGAAGTTTCTGGAGGGTTGATAAAGACAGTAGGATCAATTTTACGTGCCCATGTTGATACTGTCTTTTCCATGTTATCTTGGTTCTTTGCTGTGTATCTAATGGTTAAAATTGAAGGCATGTCCTTTGTAACCGCAAAAGTGTTGGAGGCAAGCCTGGTTCCATTCAATTCCCAATAACTTTCAGTAATAGGAGATGTGCTTGATACATCAGCTTCGAGCGTATAGGTAACTCCTCTCATGAGGCGGGTGTTATATGCTGGGAAGCGTAATTGGATTTCTGGGGGTCTTATATCGCGGACGAGGAACTGGATAGGTTCGGTATCTTTTGTATGAAGAACCTGATTTCCTGTTTTATCAACAACCGCATAAATTGCTCTGGCAAAGACAGTATGATTACCAAGACCAAGGTTTTCGAAAATTAACCGATCTGAGAGCAGTTCCTTGCCGTCAACGAAAAACTGGATCTCTTTTGCATTTGTAGCTGAATAGGAGATTGCATGAGTTGAATCCAATGGGAAATTCTTTCCTGCATCAATATTGGTAATACGTACTTCTGGATCAATGACCAATATGCGAGCTGATGCGGTCCCTGCTTCATTATAGATGTCGGTGACTGTCTGTGTGATGGTATATTCCCCTGTCTTTGAAGGAGAGAAGGTGGCTTGTGTAAGCGTTGAACCTAAGTTTCCTGATTCTGGGCCAGTATAGCTCCATTGTATAGACTTGATTTGATTGTCATTCTGGACTGCTGAATAGATGTCTAGCGTTGATCCCAGGAGCATCTGGATGGAGTCTTCAACATTGAGCAGTGATACAATTGGTTCAGTTCCAATTACTGTAATCTGTTGAGGTGCGGACTCCAACTGTTTTGTGTTTCCTAGATAATCGGGGGTGCTTTCTCCCTTTGCGACTACGGAGAATACCCCGCTGGTATCACAGTTGTAAGCTACGGTTGATCCTGTGCCAATTTGTTTATCGTCAAGGTACCATGATACCGACTGATAATGTCTGCTTTTCTTAGGGTCGAGAGTGAACATCACGGTTGCTTTTTTCTTTGCATCCCTTACAGGTTCTCCTTGGATTGCAAGTTGAGGTTGGTATACCGTGAGGTAGATATTTTCTGAGTTCTTGGTCATGTTCAGGGTATCGGTAACTGAAAAATAGGCAAGCAAGCTGTTATTTGTATATTGCTTGGTTGGTGTGTAAGAGCTAGTGGTTCCTTGAAGGATATCAGCTCCAATTTTCCAGGAAGCATGTTTGAGTTCTGCTCCATCACTGAATACCGCATTGGCACTGAAAGAATATGTCAAATCGGTTAGCAGCGTAGCGTTGGTTGGAGGGTTATCAACTGAGATTGTTAGCTCTGTGTGGTCTTTTGTTTTAAATGATTGTCTTGTAACAGCATCAGCTGAGAAGAACGGGGTTCCGTCTCTATTGATTGGCATGACATACCATTTGTAGGTCGTGCTTGGCCAGAGAAGATTTTTTGGTGTATAGCTGTTGGTTGAGGATATTCCCGATCTGACTTCATTGAGATAAACATGGTACTCACTTGCCCATAGGGCATAATCATCATTGAAACTCCAGCGGAATAGGGGAAGAAGAGGTTGAGAGACATCTACTGTTGCATTGAATTTGGGTGTAGGGAATTTTACAACTACTGTCTTTGTATCAATCTCAAAGTTTGAGTCATCTTTGAATATGATATCGAAAGAATACTCTCCACCTGCTCTAAACAATACGGTAGACAGATCATAGGTAACAATCCCGTCTTGAAGATCAGAAGGATAACCTTTCAAAGCATTAATGCTTGGAGCTGTTACTTTTCTATGGTCTTTCCTTAATGGGGTATTCATTCCAGGTCCGGTTATCGTCACATGTGTCGTAGAATTATTTGAGATGCTCATTTCGCTGTAGTATGGAATCTGAGGAACACGAAACTTCAGTATTGGTTCACTTACTGTAGGAGTCTGAAGTATTTCAATTGGGTCAATGTTTACTACCTTGAATGTGAGCGATTGTTTCTCAATCAACGGACTCCCGGAAGTTGCATTCTCATTATCAATTTCATATGCAAGGAGTGAGAGCTTGTATATTCCTTCAGGAACTTCCTGCTTTCCTCCTGTAAAGAAAGTTTCAGTCAAGGAATCCATGCCTGAGACACCGAAGGTATCCTTCAGGGATTGGGAAACCGAACCTCGTTTCACATTGCTGGTATATTTAAGAATATCGGTGTTTGTGAAGGTAAGCGTTTCATTTCCTGCAAAGTGCTTGACGATTTCTGCTCTTGCCGTACTCTCCCCAATAATGGAATCACTGTCTATTTCTAATTCCAGGACAAGTAGCAAATATGCTGGCTTTGGGTCATTTTCGATGGTCATTGAAACCATCTCATTCGTAAGAATATCCCCCAACTTGAATTTGGCTTTTCTCGTTGTGACAATATTATCAGGGATGGAAAGAATCCTGCTACTTGATCGTCGCACTTTTGCACCGAGTGGTGCAACCAAACCAGCTAACAGAACAAGAATCAATATACTAACAAACAGCGCCTTACGATTCATATCTCTCTCCCCCTACTAAGAAAAGATGGTTTTACCTACAGCAACCGTACCTACCGGTACAAGGATGCTTGGCAGCAGTACTGGTAGTACTCATAAGGGGATAGAGACAAAAGCAAGTAGCATTACATGATTCATGAATCGTTTTCACACCCAAAATAACTGGAGTATGTCATCACTTAACATGCCCTTATGTTATTTTTTGAATGAAACTATCGCGTTGTCAATATTTCAATAGGCAAATATGACATAAGTTTTTGAGAAAATGTATGCTTATTGAGTCAATCTTAGAAACGATTCTCTTATATGTACAGATTGACTCTGAGTGTTTTCTGGGGGATTAGTTAAACACCGCTCTCATATAGTCGTTGAGATTCTCATGTTCATACATCATCCGATACAGTGCTTGTACTAGGGGGAACTCTTCTTCCACGTGTCTGTCGCGGGTGAGTTCTCCCATCAGCTTGACAGTCCTGCTTCCTTCTATGACCGTGGCAGAGCTCCCACTGTTGTCGATGGAGAACCCCTTTCCCATCAAGAGGCCGAGCGTCCTGTTCCTGGAGAGGTCATTGAGACTGGTCAGTCCCAGGTCTCCAAGACCGCAGTAGCAGAAGATGGTCTCAGTGCTGCAGCCGAAAAGGCTGAGAAAACGACGCATTTCTCCAACTGCCTTCGTATAGATGAGAAAGTCCACATTCGGTGAGTTGAACCGCCCACTGACCAGTCCGATTGCAATGGCATACATGTTCTTCAGGATACTCATGAGCTCGACTGAGCGGATATCTTCAGTGTAGTCCAGGTAGAGACCGGTGTCCTTGAGTACTTCTCTCTTGAAACGGTCATAGTCCTCTCTCTTGCCCCCAAAGGTAAAGGAAGAGGGTAGTCCATGCAGAACTTCAATTGCGAAGGTTGGTCCCTTCATGCTTGCTGTTCTGGGAAAGGGAATCTGTTCAGTGATAAATGCCCCATCATCACTCATACCCTTTGCCAGGTTTATTACAAGACAATCTTCCTTCGTATATGCCTTAATCTCCTCGGTGAAAGAGACGATGACCTTTGAGGGGATGACAAGAAGTATGCAGTCAGCACTGCGGAAAATCTGCTTGTCACTCGTTGCCCTGATACTGGTGTTCAGGAAGTGGGTAGGGAAGTACTTGGTATTCCGATGGTTTTTATTGATATCCTCTACGACGTCCTTTTCAATGGACCAGAGGATGACGGTATTGTTGGTATTCCAAGAGAGCCGTTCAGCCATGGCGGTGCCAAACACGCCGGCTCCTGCAATTACGATGGTATTGTGATAGGGCAAGGTGCAACTCCTTCTTCGTGGGGCCAGATCATGGTTCGGTGCGGGATGTTTGCTTCATAGAAGATACTCTGATCTTCTGCAACAAAGCCAAGCTTCTGATAAAATCCCTCACTCTGAATCTGGGCATGGATATAGACTGGCCCATGGGCAACGCTCAAGGCACAACGCACCAAGAGCTCTCCATAATGCAATCCACGATAGGTGGAGAGCACAGCAATGCGTTCCAGCTTGGTCCCTTTTTCTGTCACTCGGATACGTACAGTCCCTACTGCTTCATCACCGATGAGCAGCAGGAGATGACCACAGTCGGGATCTTTCCCGTCGAAGTCGATGGCCTCGCTTACGCCTTGTCCTCTGACGAAAACTTCACGTCGTATGTGCTTGCACATTGCAAGATAGCCCTGATTGGTAGCCAGGGAAGCACTCCCTGGTTCAAGGTATATGACAGTCTGTTCCATTCTGTCCATCATAACGACAAGTCAGGTTATCGGGCAAGGGGTTGTAAACGTAAAGAATCGTGTTGTAGGAAGCGTTCTACTTTATCTTCTTGAAGATATAGATTCTTGAACCGAAGTCACCCAAGACCCTGGTCATGGCATCATATCCGGTTCCACCGAACTGCTGGTTCAGCTTAATACCTGCCCAGGCAACCTGCTCTCCGGTAACTCGGTAGTGTTCAACCTCACTATCCAGGGAGACAGCCTTACTGATGGTGTCCTGTGCAATGCCTCCCTCGGTTATGGGGAGAGGACTGACCCGGTTGAGCAAATTCCCGAACATCTTGATGTCGATACGCTGTTGGCGAGGGAATACCTCATAGACCGCATTCAGATCGACAGCCTCCACACGTAGCTTGTCGGAACCTGGATTTGCAGGATTGAGTTTCTGTGCAAAGAGCACCAGGAGCTCACTCTTATCCTGGCTTGCCACTGCCCAGATTACCTGGTTCGATATACTGTTTGCCAGTTTCACCCTAGTAAAGGTTCCGTACTGCAACAGGGCACGGTGTGCCTTGTAGAAGGCAATCTGTGCCTTGATGGCATCTTTCTGTTGCCCTTTGAGTTTGGTGACATCCAACTCATACCCAAGAACACCGAAAGCTGCAACATTGAATCGGGACTCAAGGTCCGATCTTCTCAGGGTCTGGTGATTGGGAGAGTCACTCACATGGCTGCCCATGGTTGAGAGCGGGTAGCCGCAGCTGGTGCCTTCCTGGATATACAGACGGCTGAGTACATCAGTATTGTCACTGGTCCAGGTTTGGGGCATGTAACAGAGCATCCCCAGGTCAAAGCGGTTGCCACCGCTTGCGCATGATTCAAAGAGTACATTGGGGAAAGCTGCAGTAAGCTTCTCCAGCAGCTCATAGAGCCCCAGGATATAGCGGTGGAAGAATTCACCATGGTCCTTCATTTCTCTGTTTGCGCTATAGAGGTCACTGAATACACGGTTCATGTCCCACTTGATGTAGTTCACATTTGCAAAATGCCAAACATCTGAGAGTTGCTTGAAGAGGTAATCCCGTACATCAGGTCGACTCAGGTCGAGAATATACTGGTTACGTCCCACGCTTGGACGCCTTCCAGGTATGGCAATCATCCAGTCGAGGTGTTTCTTGTACAGCTGACTCTCAATACTTACCATCTCTGGCTCCACCCAGAGACCGAACATCATACCAAGCCTGTGTACTTCAAGAGAGAGGTTTTCCAACCCTGAAGGGAGTTTCTTGGGATTCACGGTCCAGTCCCCAAGACTGGTGGTGTCATCATTACGTAAGCCGAACCAGCCATCATCGAGGACGAACAGTTCAATACCGAGGTTGGCACTCTCCTTTGCCAGATTGATAAGTTTATCTTCTGTGAATTTGAAGTAGGTCGCTTCCCAATTGTTGATCAAAACCGGTCGTTCTCGGAACTTCCAGGGACCACGGATGATGTGGTTGTTGATGAAGTGGTGGAAGTTCTGGCTTGCTCCGTTTAGTGCATCAGGGGAGTAGGTCATTACCGCCTCAGGGGTTTGGAAGCGATCTTGCGGAGCAAGGTTCCAACTGAAGGTTGCTGGATTAATCCCTGTCAGTACCCTGACCTTTCCGTAGGAGGACGTTTCCACGAGCTCCCGATGGTTGGAGCTGTAGATGAGGTTCATTCCGATGGTCTCCCCGTTCTCCTTGGTAAGGAATATGCAGGGGTTGTGATCAGCGCTGCTGACGCCACTCTTGCTGTCGTTGATCATGATACCAGGGGCAAGTGGGCGTTCATGCATATACCGCTCCCTGGACCATGCCCCGTCAAAGGTAACCAGCTTCCAGTCATCGGTATCAAGATCAAGCTGTGCTGATGCAAGATTCTTGATCGTAATTTCCTCGTTGCTGTCATTGTACAGGGTGGCACGCCTTGTGATGACGTTGCTGTCCTCAAAGACCGTGTAGGTGAGGGCCAGGCGTAGGGGAAGACAGGCTTCCTTCAGCATAACTTCCAAGGTGGTACAGGTGGTCTTGTCCCCATAGGACTCGGGCAGGCCACTGAAGGTTCTTGGCTTTCCAGGAAGGATTCGATAGCTCTTAACGATAAAATCGAGCGTTTGCATACCCCGTGAATAGGAAATATCGATGGAACTCTCTCGATAATCACCTTTGCCCATGGTAGAGTATTCCATACAGAGGTTGTTGAAGAAGAGTGTTGGATGGTCACTGTCATAGGCAGTGCCTGTACCGATGCTGATACTCCTTTTCTCTGCCAATGCATCAATGCTGATGGTATCTTTGCTGAGATATCTGCCATAATAGAGGTGTTCAAGGTGTCCTGTTTCGGTTATGGCGAACAGGTAGGTGGTTTTCTTCGTGGATAGATTGAACAGTCGGTCCTTCTTGGAAATCATGGAACGGCACTCCTTGAACTTGGAAACAGTCTATGCTACCAGTATACTGTCATTAGGCTGTTTTTAACACCATGTTGTGTCGCTTTTAAGAGGAGAAGTGGGAATGGATATCCGTCGTCTGAGATTATGGGAGAGCAGGAATGCCACTGTGCTGACCAATGACCTGATTCAGGTGGTATTGGAAGATCAGGGTGGTATGGTGCTTGAGCTGAGTGCGCTCTTGTCCCAAGGTGGAAGGATAAATGCCCATCTGGTTCCGTATTACCGTGGAACAGGAACCTCTGTATTCAGTGATGAAAATGCTGAGTTTTGGAAGACCAGCCCCTATCTCTACCAGAAGGCTGGTTCCTATTTCAGCTTTCCCAACTATGGACCTGCATATGATGCAGTCCAGGGAGCACAAGACCAGAGTGGGTTTACCTCTTCTTCCTACTGGATGGTAGAGCGATACGGTACCGATCCAGAGTTTGGTGGGGTTTGGCTCATGAGCATGGTGCGTAACAGGAAAGAGCACTATATGGTGAGAAAGATTGATATGTTGCTCCCAAACCATCCTGTGCACTATACGGCGGTCTTTATCACCAACAATGGCAGTGAGGACATGATTGCCAATACTGCTTGGAATAATGAGATCGGTTCCCCGTTTCTCGAGTCAGGCTGTGTGCTCAATGCCAGTGCACAAAGTTGGCAGACAGGGCCGGAGGAGTCTCTTCCTGGGATTGCTTCCCGCTTGCAGCCCAATGCGCAATTTGATGACTGGAGGAAGGCGCCTCTTAAGCAGGGAGGGACGGTCGATCTTTCAGAGGTTTCTCCTCCCATCGGGAAGACTGACTTTATCAGTGGAGCCATTCCAAGGCTCAGCAACCTTGGTTGGTCGAGTGTGATCAACCCAAGGCAACAGATGGTCTATTTCACTTTCTTCCCCGGTCCACAGGCTTTGGGAGAAGGGGAGATCGGCCTGAATTTCAACAACTTCCTCTTTGACTATGGTGGGCGTACAGAGACACCCTGGACGTTCTATCCTGGTGGGATGAGCCAACAGTACTCGCTCAACTGTGGATCAGGGACAAACAAGTTCTATACTGGAACCAAGGAAGCTTCTGCTTCTGATACCTTGTTTGATGCTGATACTACCGTCACTGTACGATCAGGAGAGACACGATCACTCTATTACGCGACAGCCTTTGCTCCATATGACAATAATCGCATCGGCGGTAATTTCTATACGGTAGAACAGGTGGTGGAGGGTATTCTCCTCAAGCGTACGAAGAGTTACGCATTCATCCCAGCTGACTCGGTTTTCCACTGCATCAAGACCCTGGCAAAGCGTGTTATGTCCACTGACTAAAAGAAGACCACCCCGGTGAAAGGGTGGTCTTGGACAGACAAGTTTGTATTGATTTTTGTTTGTTAGTTTGCAAAGAGATTAAAGGTAATCGTTCCAGAGTATGAACCAGTTACAGCGTTCTCGTACTCTTCGGCGTTAACCTCTACAGTTACGTTGGTAGAGTAGAAGTCCATACCATTCAACGTTCCGCTGTCGTAGATGTTGGTTACTGAATCAACTTCAGTGGCATCATTGGTAGTTACCGTGGCACCACCAGCGACCACTTCATAATTGATATAGGCAAATTCTGTACCAAGATCAGCTCCCATAGCGGTTGCTGAGAGTGTCATGTAATATCCGTTTCTGTTGTTAGACATGCTGATCAGCTGGCGAACAGTCTGTACTGAACTATAGTTGGTGTCATCAACTGTGAAATCAGAGTTATCAGCAGAAAGACCATCAAAACCACCCTTGTTTGTAGGAACAGTTGTTCCAACGGTAACGAGCTTGATTTCGTGAATTCCTCCAACACTGGTGACAACATCAAACTGCCCAGTAGCATTAGCAGCAAAAATTGCAATAGAAGAGATAGCCAGTACCAACAAAGTTGCAATAATATTCTTCTTCATTTTAAACATCCTTTAGGAGCTACGCTCCAGTGCAAGTTATCTATGCCTTCCCAAGCACATTCATATAATAGTAATTCTGTGGACTTATGTCAACAGGTGGTAATAGTTTTTTTAAAAAACTGAGTATTGTAATTGGAAATATTACAAAAATATCAATAAGTATATATAATATATAATAATAAAAAAATCTTAACGTAAGATATACTTATGTCAACTTATAGCAATTAAAGTTTGCTAATTGTGTATGTATTACAATAGCTATACGTATAGTGTCAGAAAATTTCTGTGTAATGTACAAACTATGACATAAGTAGGCGAAATATAAGCTGGTTTACTGATAATCTATACTGATTGTGACAATATCTCATTAAATATGGGTAGAAGTTTGTAGAAGTGGCTGTATGTATATCAAAGAATAATTCTAATGCAAGTGGAATTATCCTATAATCTGAAACTGAGCAAGGACGGTCAAGCTCAAGTTTTGTTTCTCAGCTAGAGTACAGTCAATGGAGTTGTAAGGTGACTATGAGAGAAGAACACAAAGAAGCGGTCCAAAGGATGCTGGAGTTTATTGATGAGCATCTAAGCATACCGATCACACTGCATCAGCTGGCACAGGCTGCCCAGTATTCTCCCTGGCATAGCGCGCGTATTTTCAAGGAGGCTACTGGTATGGCTCCCTTCACCTACTTGAGGCACCGACGTTTGAGTGAAGCCGCAAGAAGATTGGAGAAGCCAGAACAGAAGGTGGTGGATGTGGCGTTTGGCTTTGTGTTTGATTCACATGAAGGCTTCACCCGGGCGTTCTCAAAACAGTTTGGGATGAACCCCCATGAGTTCAGGCAGCACTGGAATGAGTTTGTCACGAATAGAGCTGAACGTCGCACAACAACCCTAAAACAAGATTCAGAAGGAGAGACAACAATGAAGACTGTATTCGTGCAAGTGGTGGATCGACCGAAGCGAAAAGCTATTGTAAAGAGCTCGCAGAAAGCTACCGATTACTTTTCCTATTGTGAAGAGGTTGGCTGTGATGTTTGGGAGGTCCTGAGTTCAGTCAAGGAAGCGCTCTACGAACCGGTAGGGATGTGGATGCCTGAGAATTTGAGAAGAATCGGAACTGGTGAATACATGCAGGGGGTAGAGGTATCCAAAGACTTTGCTGGAACTGTTCCCAAGGGGTACGATCTGATTGATCTGCCTGCATGTCAGATGATGATATTCCAGGGTCCTCCGTTCGAGGATGAGGACTATGAGGAAGCAATAGCAGGACTGTGGGATGTGATGAAGAAGTATGATCCAACATTCTACGGGTTTGCCTGGGCAGACGAAGATGGTCCCAGGTTCCAGATGGAGCCATTAGGATACAGAGGATATATAGAAGCAAGGCCTTGTAAGAGGATCTAAAAGTAGAGATCAGTTGAACAGATGTGTTACAGCCTCCCGGATAATCTGGGAGGCTGTTTGAGTTTCGGTAGAGTAAACAGGCCAAGATGAGAATCTTGTTCAATAGGAACGAAGCCAGTTCAGACAGATCCAATGTTGGTCGTTTTGGATTCTGTGACAATCTTACCCGGAACCTGGAATCGTCAATTCGCGCTTTCAGTGGCCTAAAATGCCGCTTTCTGAGGAAAAGGTGCCAATTCTTCCTGGTATCTGAAATTCCTGAAAAACTCATGAGCTAAAAAATAAGGTCGACCACATCTGGCCAACCTTATATTATAAATTCTTTAAAAACGAAACTTCAAAATAGTTCGCATTAATTACCGGTGTAGGTGAAAGTGATATCACCTGTGTAAGTTCCTGAACTAAGGGCATCTCCTGTGGTCAATAATTTTACAGATATTGGAGTCTGTTTTGATCTCATTCCTTGCCCTACGCTCTCTGAAACAAATGTAGCAGGACTTGTTGTAGTTCCTACAATATATACAGCAGTCGCAGTGTCATTATAAATTTCGTAGTTGATATCCTGTACAGTAGTACCATCAGTAGAGGTTAAAGCTGTTGCTGAAACTGTAACATCGTATCCGCCACGACGGTTAGTCCTGGTATTTAAGTATCCAACATTTTGAGCAGTTGTGACGTAAGGATCAATCTCTTTTCTATTTGCATTATCTGTTCCAGTATAGGTTGAAGAAAAATTGCCATCTGCAGCATTCGTCCAACTATTCCATGTTATAGGAGAATCTGATTCAGTTATTTTCAATTCACTAAATTCGAATACTGTAGTAATCAAATTCAAATCAGCAGTTGCAGCAAACACGCCAGCCATTCCGATTACCAGTACCAACAAGATTGTAATAGTCTTTTTCATATCATTCATCCTTTTAAGGGCCTTGCCCTTGTGCAAGTTATTAAGCTCTTTTCCCTAAGCTTGTTTGTATATTAATAACAAAGGAGACTTATGTCAATACTAAACGAAAAAAAGTTTGGAAAAATATGAGAATTTTTTAATAATTTTTTAATTACATAAATGAAAAAGAATTAAAAGATTTCCATCTTATTCCAACTTGTGACAAATGGGTGTGGTTAAGACAGCATTCCATCAGTTTACACTTTTTGTCGGGGTCTTGGGTAAGAGCTAATTAGGGTACATATACCCTACTTACGTTATAAGTACGGTGGAAGAATAAGCCGGTTTTTCTGTATGAACTTGAATAAATATTCAGCTATAAGCGGTATTTTTGGTCGGTTAGCGCTTTTTATGAGTAAATACACAGGCAATATGCATGGATCGTGTAAGAACCCTTGCAAGCTGATATGTGCCAGGGTTGTTGATATATATAGGATGCGAGGTTTTATGGTTGGTAAGGATTTATATAGAAAAACAGCCGCTGAATTGTTCAGCAGCTGTTAGAGAGGTGCCAATCGGATTCGAACCGATGCATCAAGGTTTTGCAGACCTTTCCCTTACCACTTGGGTATGGCACCAATGCTCATTGCATGATGAACATAACAGGTTTTCGGGCGATAATCAAGTAGGATTGGATTCTTTCTTAGCTCCGGGTAGTAGGATTGTTGCATTTTGGGCTTTCTTCCATTGACAAATGAACGTTTATGATTGTATTCTGGGTTTATAGCAGGTAAAAAGTTCAAAAACATTCAAGGAAGCGTTCATGTCAAACATACCAGCAAGCAGACAGCATGATATTCTCACCCTCATCCGTCAGGAGGGGAGTGTAACGGTCAGCTTGCTTGCGGAACAATTTTCTGTCAGTGAACTTACCATCAGAAGAGATCTGGACCACCTTGCAAAGAAAGGCTTGGTTGAGCGTACCCATGGAGGGGCGACGGCCAGGAGGAATCTTCCAGTGGAACCTGACTACCTGCAGAAAGCAAGTGAATACCCCCAGGAGAAAGCTGCAATCGCGGAGACTGTTGCTTCCTTCGTGGAAGAAGGTGATACCCTCTATATTAATAGTGGTTCCACCACGTTTGAAGTGATCAGGGCAGTAGCTTCCCTGGAGAAGCGGGTAACCATCGTCACCAACAACATAGATGCAGTCTACCTTTGTAAGGAGAGTGAACACATCAGGCTCATTCTTGCCGGAGGCATCTACCGAAACAGAAGCCATTCGGTTTCAGGTTCCCTCTCTTCCCTGATCGTAAGCCAGATACATGCAAACAAAGCCATCATAGGTGTAGATGGGTTTTCCCCATCAGCAGGACTTACCACTCCAATCCTGGAAGAGGCTGAGACCACCAGGGCCATGATAGAGCACACGGTAGGTAAGGTGTATGTCGTTGCAGCAAGCAACAAGATCGGGGTGGTGTCAAACTTCAAGACTGTTTCCCTTGACCAGGTCGATGCCCTGGTAACGGATGAAAAGGGAGCAGAAATAGTGCAGCAAATGGAGATTCCAGAGAGTCTGGAAATTATCGTAGCAACCAATACAAGGAGTGCCGTATGAAGTATATGGATGAGTATGCAGAGCAGTATGAAGATTGTGCATGGATCCCCTTCGGTGAATTGGAAAAGTTCATGGAAGAAGCCTTGGTACATGCAGGAGTACCCAAAGATGATGCAAAGATCATCGGTGATGTACTGATCGAAAGTGACAAACGTGGAATTGACAGCCATGGAATCGGAAGACTGAAGCCAATCTACATCGACCGCATTGACATCGGGATCATGAATCCTGTCACTGAGATCGAGGTCTTGAAGGATCAGGCAGCAACCGCAGTCCTCGATGCCCATAATGGAATGGGACATGTTGCCGGTTACAAGGCAATGGAAATGGCAATCGAGAAGGCAAAGAAGTATGGTCTTGGTATGGTTGCTGTGCGCAACTCCAACCACTACGGAATTGCTGGCTACTATGCCACCATGGCGACCGATGCCGGAATGATCGGGATCACAGGCACCAATGCCCGTCCATCCATTGCTCCCACGCATGGCGTAGAGAACATGCTCGGGACCAACCCGCTAACCTTCGGTATCCCAACCGATGAGGAGTTCCCCTTCGTGCTGGACTGTGCAACCAGTGTCTCCCAGCGAGGAAAGATTGAAGTATATGGCCGTGCAGGAAAGGAATTGCCTGCAGGTTGGGTACTCGACCATGAAGGAAAGACCAGGACCGATACGCAGCAGGTGCTCAAGGACCTGACCACAGGCATGGCTGCCCTCACTCCGCTTGGCGGAATCGGGGAGATGACTGGAGGCTACAAGGGCTTCGGGTATGCAACCGTGGTTGAGATCCTCTCAGCTGCCTTGCAGGATGGTTCCTGGATGAAGGCTCTCAATGGATTTGATGATGACCATAAGCCCATCCCGTATCCACTTGGGCACTTCTTCATCGCCATCAACCCAGAGTTCTTCATGGGATTGGAAACCTTCAAGCGCATAGCTGGAACCATCTGTCGTGAGCTTCGAGCCAGCAAGAAGGCACCAGGGGAAGATTACATCTTCACAGCAGGAGAGAAAGAGCACCTGGCGTACCAGTATAGAAAGGAACATGGATGCCCGGTTCCTCCAAGCCTCCAGAAGGTCATGACCACCCTTCGTGACCGGTTCAAGATGGACTATCAGTGGGATTTCGAAAAATAAACAGGAGTTATCACCATGCAAGATGATTTGACCAAGCGCGCGCTCGATTACCATATGAAAGACGGAGTTCCTGGAAAGGTGTCCGTAGTTCCCTCCAAGCCCTGTCAGACTGCTGATGAGTTGGGTCTGGCATATACCCCTGGAGTTGCCAAGCCGGTCTTGGCAATTGCAGAGAACCCGGAGGATGCCTACAAGTATACCTCGAAGGGTAACCTCGTGGCAGTTATTTCCAACGGAACCGCCATCCTCGGTCTTGGTGACCGCGGAGCATTGGCAAGCAAGCCTGTTATGGAAGGGAAGGGAGTACTGTTCAAGAGATTTGCGGATATCGACGTCTTTGACATCGAGCTCGACACCAAGGATCCAGATAAGATCATTGATATCGTGAAGACCATGAGTCCTACCTTCGGTGGTGTAAACCTTGAGGATATCAAGGGACCTGAATGTTTCCGTATTGAGCAGGAGTTGATCAAGAGTTGCAACATTCCCATCTTCCATGATGACCAGCATGGTACCGCAATTATCGCAACTGCTGGTTTGATGAACAGTTGTGAGATTGTCGGCAAGAAAATGGAAGACATCAAGATTGTGGTCAATGGCGCAGGTGCTGCCGGTATTTCTTGTGCGAAAATGTTCGTTGCTGCTGGTGTGAAGAGAGAGAATCTCCTCATGTGTGACAGCAAGGGTGTCATCTACAAGGGAAGAGCCGCAGGTATGACTCCTGAGAAGGAAGAGTTTGCAACCGAATTGCCTGCAAGAACCCTTGCTGAGGCTCTGGTGGATGCAGATGTGCTCATGGGGCTTTCTGTTGCTGATTGTGTAACCCCCGAGATGTTGCTTTCCATGGCAAAGGATCCTGTGGTTTTCGCAATGAGCAATCCAAATCCTGAAATTGCCTACGAGCTGGCGATGGAGACCAGGGATGACCTGATCATGGCAACCGGTAGGAGTGACTATCCCAACCAGATCAACAACGTTTTGGGCTTCCCCTTCATCTTCCGTGGTGCTCTGGATGTGCGTTCAGTGATTATCAGCGAAGGAATGAAGATGGCAGCAGCAAAGGCCTTGGCTGCTCTGGCAAAGGAACCTGTTCCTGCCTCGGTAGAGAAGGCCTATGGTGGCCAGAAGTTCAGCTTCGGCCGTAACTACATTGTTCCCAAGCCGTTTGACCCTCGTGTCATTGAATGGGAAGCTGTTGCTGTTGCAAAGGCTGCCTGTGAAGAAGGATTGGCTGAGAAACCCATCACTGACTGGGAAGGCTATAGAAAGAGCCTGGTTAAGCGGATGGAGAAGTACTGGAACTAAGATCTTCATACACACTTTTTCATATAGAGAGGTCACTATCTTGCATTGCAGGAGGGTGGCCTCTCCTTTATGAACTACAAAGAGCCTCCCGACCAGCGGAAGGTTCTTTCTAGCGAAATGAATCCAGGTTTATTCGTCGGTGGATTGAGCTGGCATAGTGGTATCTTCAATATGCAAGTTTCTTATGGTTACCTCATGTGATACATCATTGATAGTAACAAGGAGAGATTCACTACGAGGAAATTGCAAAGAGAGATCGTAAGCATAGTTCTCTGAATGGAACACAGCATCTACTTTGCAAGGCTTGATCGACCTTGCATACCCATAGGGAAGAGGGTATCTGAGATTCCTCATTTCAGGATGAGCAAAAAATACATAGTACGTTTCGCCATCCTTCCGGCACCAATAGTCGATCGGGGTTGAGCTCTTTAGGATAGGCCGAAGATAGCTTGTCTGTGCCGGAGGGGTAGTGGAAATGATTGAAAGGTACTGATTGTACGCTCTATGTTTCTGCGTTCCAGGTTCTTTTGGAAGCCGTGAGAAATAGATGGGTGCTCCCTTCGCGCATAACCCCGCTAATGTTTTTAGGGAAGAGAAGCTCATGTACTCATTCATGCAATACAAGGCCCCAATATGCTTCTGCTTATAAAGAAGTTGGCCATCTTGATAAGACAAGTCATCAATCCAATGTGGAGAGAACCAGAGAGGTCTGTACTGCATCAAAGGAAGGGGAATAGTAAGTTCCTGCAGTTCCCACCAATACTTGCTGCTTGGCTTTTGTAAATGGGGAGGGAGTTCATCTCTCATCCACTGGTCTTCCAGTGGCAGCAGTATGGAGATGTTGGAAAAGGTTTCCCCTCTGGTAAGAATCTCTGAAACCTCTTCCAGATAGGCATTGAACTGAGGAAGCTGAGATGCAATGGACCCATCGGGGCCGACATGTACCGTGGCATAGAACTGTCGGGGCTTTTCCTTTGTATTGTACGGCATACCATGCCAAACAACACGATTGACCCCCCAGGCAAACTGGGCATCGGCCACACAACGAAGGTCGTCAATGTGTTCCTGTTTGATATGGGGAGGTTCAGCAGGGCTTGGTACCCATCCATATAAACACGTGAAGCTTTCGCTGCTAACGATCGGCTTGTGCTCCAGAGCTGCTGCTGAAGCAGCAATTAGCGCAAAATCTGGATTAAAAAGCAACGTCTCAGTCTCAGGGATATCCACATAGGCATACGCGGCAAGTATATCGGTGGGGGCTCCATGACATTGTACCCGTGAAAAAGCCCCCATCTCCTTGCAGTTCTGTGCGTATGACCGATAAAAATCCGAGAGGACTCGTTCAGAGATCAGAGCACGATAATCATATCGCTCATTGATATCCTTCGTTGAGAAATCATACACATATCCATAGGTCGATACAAAGTCCTTTTGGAATGTATTGTAGCTTAGTTCCTCTGGTTCAACTTCCCAGGAATCACAGAATAATGCCAGTGGCATTGTCTTAACAAAATCTGCAAACCCATGTTCAGATAGGTAATCGCTATACCACTGAAAAGCTCTTGTATCGAGATGGTCGAGAACCCTTGCATCAGTATGAGTATAGCTGGCTTCCCAGCTACGATTTACACGCTGTGTGCTAAACCCGTCCCTTGCTTTACTTGTGTATTTTTTGGGAATGAACGTACCGGAGAATGGCCAGAGAGTCCCAAAGGTGAGGTCACAACCAAGCCCTTTCTCTTTGCATTGCTTCAGCGTGAATTGCACATAGGCCTGGAAATCTTCATCAAGGAATTTTGGTCCATGATCCTTTACTGCCTCTGGGTATGGATATACCCATGCAATCTCTACACCACCGAATCCATTGCTTGCAAGCCAAGAGAGTTGCGTCTCAATTTCCTGGTAATCCAAGGCTCCTGAAAACCACCACCAGCGGACATACGGTTTTGCACTGTTTGCCATCGGTAATGTTGAGAAATCAGGGATCATACAGTTTCCTTCAAGAGGGAGAAAGCGTGGTCCAGATCTTCAAGAATGGTCTGGGTGTGTTCCAACCCGATGTGAAGACGGAGTATTGACGGATCCCCTTCCTTGGTGGCAAGAGTAGGGAATACCAGACTCTCGTATCCACCCCAACTGACACCTAGCCTGAACATTTTCATCGCATCTACAGCTTGCTCAATCTTGTCTCGGTTGCTGGATTTCAGGCGAACCGACAACAATCCCGACCCCCCACTCATTTGCGAGCTTGCAAGTGCGTAGTAAGGACTTTTTGGATGCATTGGGTAGTATACCTGCTCTACGGCAGAATGATCATAGAGAAAGTCACATACCTTCAATGCACTTTGGTAATGGTAATCGAGCCGGACGTGCAATGTTCTCATTCCTCGCTGGATGAGCCATGCTTGAAATGGGTCGGGTACATGTCCGATAGGAAGGAACTCAGTCTTGAAGATATGGTCCACTCTCTCCTTGCTTCCCACTACGACACCCCCGATTATGTCACTATGACCACCGATATACTTGGAAGCAGAATGGACCACCAGGTCGATACCAAATTGCAGTGGGTTCTGGTAGATCGGTGTTGCCCAGGTATTATCAACAATGGTGGTGATACCATGCGTTCTTGCCAACGCTGCAAGTTTTCTTAGGTCTTGCACACGCAGCATAAGTGTTCCAGGACTTTCAAGATAGATTACTTTTGTCTGTTTCGTGATAGCTTGCTCGACTGCTTCCAGATTGGTGGTATCCACAAACGTGACAGTGATGCCAAACCGCTTGAGGTACGTACCGGAAATATATTTAGCCCACGTGTAGGCATCTGTGCTGCAAATGATATGGTCACCTTGTTTGACATTGGACAATATGGCACTCGCTATTGCAGCCACTCCAGAAGAGAAGAGTTTTGCGCATTCTCCCCCCTCCAGCATTGCAAGCCTTTTCTCTACCTGCTCAACCGTTGGATTGTTGCCTCTGGAGTACAGGTGGGTACTTCTCTCATCGCCTAGTGCCTCACGGAGACTTTGCACAGTAGGGAACGTAAACAACGATGTTTGGTATAGTGGTGCAGCTACAGGTCGTTCAATGTTCAGGAAATCATAGGTGTCATCGGTGAGTATATCTTCTGGGTACATCATTGGTTTATGTTTCATCCCCTGATAGGTTCAAATAGTACGTCATCCTCTGCGAGCTCAATACAGATGACTTGGTCTACTTCATCATCTTCCCTCGGAGGTAGATTGATGAGCCAACTTGAGTCCCCTTCACAAGTGACTCGAATTTTCAGTTTCAATTCCAGTCCATCGGAAAGCCTGTAGCAACGAACCGGTGTATTGGCGATATTGAGCAAGTAGGCTTGCTCCTTTTCTTCAAAGATATGAAGGAACAGTTTTCCCTTCTTGGCAGTAAAGAATCCCCAGTCAATATCATAAGGATAGAGGGGTAACGTCCTCGTGCCGTAGATGCTCTCTGCATTTTTCTGCATGAACTGGCCAACAGCTTCCAAAACTGCAATACTGGGTTCTGGAATTTTCCCGCTTCCCATAGGGCCGATGTTCAGAAGATAATTGCCACCACGGCTGACAATCTTGACCAGTGATTTCACAATCTGCTTTGTACTCTTCCAACGGGTATCGAATGCATTGTATCCCCAGGTATTGTTGATGGTGGCAGGAACCTCAAAGGCACCAGGATAGGGAAGGGCAGGGAGAAAGTTGTCTCCGGTGGTCATGTAATCACCAAGGCCGTTGCCGATCCTTCCACTGATCATGCAGTGGGGCTGCAACCGTTTAACCAGGCTTCTGATGGCCTCTGACTGTTCCTTGTTCATATACATGGGCGTATCGAGCCACAGAAGATCAATCTGGCCATAGTTTGTCAGGAGTTCAGTTATCTGGGGTAGGCATTTGTTTTGTAGGTATTGGTCAAAATCCTTTCCCTCCGGCCCAAATCCGTCTCTACAGGCATCAGGATCGTCCCAATCCTGTGCTTGGGAATAGTACAACCCAAATTGCAGACCATGTTTTTGACATGCATCTTTCAACTCCCTTACAAAATCTCTCTTGCAAGGGGCGGCTCTCATGCTCGTATAGTCGCTTACTGCGGAATCGTATAGAGCAAATCCTTCATGGTGTTTGCTGGTAAGTACCACATATTTCATTCCCGCCCTTTTCGCAAGAAGGACAATCTCTTCAAGATTGAATTCATCTGCAGTAAAGGACTGAGCGAGTTTACGATACTCCTCTCTGGGAATATTGAGATCGTGCATAATCCATTCTGCAATATTGTCTGTTCGGTTCCCGTTATATTCACCGGCAAGCATCGAATACAATCCATAATGGATAAACATGCCGAATTTAGCTTCTTGCCACCATGCTTCTGGTGTTCCCATACGAGTGATCCCCCTCATTAGTTTGCTTTTGGTTCTGTTTTTTCTGCGAGACCGTTTAGAACTTCCATATCATAGTGATAGATGTATTGGTGCGCAGCTATTGCATAGGAAACTTGTCTTTGTTCCAAGGCCGATACGATATCGAGATGGAACGGGATGGTCTTGACCCAAATATCAGAGACATTCCCCAGGACCTTTGTGTAACTATCCAGGGAGTCCACCAAGGAGAGGACCATCTGTGTGAGTGTGGGGCTGCCTGCACATTCCAGAAGAGCCGTATGGAACTTCTTGTCCAACGTATGAGAGAATGTCCCGGCCTTTGCCAGGTTGTTCAGTTCCTCCCCGATTTCCCTTAAGCGAGCAATTTGCTCATCTGTCGCATGCTCTACAGCCCTTTTAATAGCCAGTTCTTCGATGTTGATCTTTATTTCCAACAGGTCTTGGTAATCGACTCGCATGAGTTTGAGTTCTACAGAGTCTGCAGTAACCTCTCGCTTAACAAACGCACCCTTTCCCACCATTCTGGTGATGATGCCGTTCTCTTCAAGTTGGCAGAGGCCCTGGCGTACGGAGTTCCTCCCTACCTCGAGCTCTTGGGCCAATTGACGTTCTCCTGGTAATTTGTCACCGATCTTCAATCCATTACGGTAGATGTAACTGATGATTGCATCCGTTACTTTTTCGTATAACGAATCCTTTGCAATTGGCTTGAATGATTGGGTAATGGGCATCGTACTCATTCTTTTACTGCTCCTGCGGTCAATCCTTCCACTACGAATTTCTGCATGAACGCGAACATGATTGCAGTTGGAAGAAGTGCACACATGCCGCCGGCCATAAGCACTCCCCATTTAACATCATATTTTCCGATCAAGGACTTCAATCCGACTGGGATCGTCCAGAGATTGCTCGTATTGATGAAAATGGTACCGGCAATCAATTCATTCCAGGCTCCAATGAATGCAAACACAAAGACGGCAACAATGCCAGGAAACATGACCGGAAGAATGATCCGTACCAACGTCATCATCTTGGAACACCCATCCACATACGCTGCTTCTTCCAATGTATAGGGGATCCGCTCAAAGAAACTCCTCATGGTGATGACACAGAAAGGGAGGTTTGCGATGAGGTAGAACAGGAATAGGCTCAGCCTCGTATTAATGATACCCATCTTTGCAAAGATTACATACAACGGGATAATGACAAGTATCAGTGGAATCATCTGTGTGACAAGAAAGAAGAGCAGCATGGGTGTCTTCCCGCTGAAGGAATATCTTGCCAACCCATATCCCCCAAGTATCGAGAGCATGGTAATGCACAGGCCTGTGGAGACTGACACGATCAAACTATTAACCAGCATGCTCTTGTAGTCGTATAATTCAAATAACTGCACATAATTGTCAGTAGTTGTTTCATGTGGATAGTAGGTGACCGTCTGTGTGTCAATAATCTCAGAATTCGTCTTGAGAGAGGTGATAGCCATCCAATAGATCGGCATAAGTACTAAAAGCAGGAAAAACAGCAGGATAAGAGCTCTTCCCAGATTACCGATTTGTTTTATAATTCTATAGTTTTTCATTAGAAATTCCCCGCTTTATTGTAATTGGTAGACTTCAAGAATAGCAGTACGTACAAAGCCAGGAAGACCATGAGTACTACGCCCAACGCCGAAGCCAATCCAAAGTCATAGCTGGAGAAGGCCTTTGTGTACATGTAGGAAGGAAGAGTCTGTGAGTAGTTTGCAGGTCCTCCGTTTGTAATGACTACAATCAAGTCGAATGAGTTGAAGATCCAGATGGTCCTAAGCAGGATGGTAATGATTACCGTTGGTTTGATATAAGGAATCGTAATAAGGAAGAAGCGCCTAAATGGACCACATCCATCTATATGTGATGCTTCATAGATATTGGCTGGAATGGACTGTAGGGCGGCAAGAATCATAATGGCAAAGAACGGGATCCCCATCCAGATCATAGCTATGATGACTACTGCCAACGAAAATCCAGGTGTACCCAACCAAGCGATCTTCTCGGAAATTATGTTCAGCTTCAGCAAAAGATCATTTACAACACCGTATTCACCATTAAACGACCAACGATGCATAAGGCCGATTACAAATGCAGAGAAGGACCAGGGAAGGAAGATGATTGCTTGGTATAACCCTCTAAACCTGAACTGCTTGTTCAAAGCCATAGCCAATGTCAAACCGAGTAGAAATTGACCTGCTACTGAAATAATGACGTAGATGAAAGAATTCTTGATGATCAGCCAAATATCAGTTTCTGAAAATAGTTTCTGGAAATTTGCTAATCCATTGAAGTGGTTCTTCCCAGGGGCGGAAAGCTTATAATCTTGGAATGCCATGATAAAGCTATTTATCAAGGGATATCCAAACATAAGAATCAGCGGAATCAACGTGGGAAGGAGAAATAGGTAGGGTTCAGTTTTTCTCTTCATGGCAAGACTTTCCCAAGCCATTGCATGCCTTTTTGCATGTTTCCTTATCAGCGCAATTCCCAAAGCACAGAAAATTGCGACAACAACCAAATACAGAACAAGTATACCCATATCCATTTCCCTCTAATTATTGAATGGTACTGCAGGAATCCTGCAGTACCACTATACTACGTTTTATTGCAATCCCTTCGGCTGTTCCACGGAAGAACCTGGATTATCAGCCAAGTATGCTTTCATTCTCTTTTCGAGTTCATTCACGACATTGAACAGGGAAGTCCTTGCATCTTGCTTGCCCAACATATACTTCTGCATCTCTTCATGCATCATACCTTGGTGCATGTCGGTATAGTTGAAGGGGCCAAATGCAACAGGGACAACCATGTCAGGGTCATTCAGCTGTTGTACAAAGGCTGCATAGGGACCATTTGGACCATAGAGAGGATCGTCGCCGATGGCTGTCTTGATGGGGATCAGGCCAGTAAGCTTACAATACTCAATATTGTTGTCCGGTCTGGTGAGGAACTGGATAAGCTGCCAAGCAGCATCCTTGTTCTTCGAGGATGAACTGATAGAGTATGCGTATGGTGAATTGACGGTATTGTAGATCTTTCCATCCTTATCACTCTTAGGCATGGGCATAACCATCCATTCATCATCTTCCATTCTTTCAAGACAGGTAGCGGCAACTTCGCTATCGTTGATCAAGGTACCGGTAAGACCACCGCAGAAGTTGTCAACCATCTCTACAAAGCCCCAGTTGATTGCATCTTTAGGAGCTGTTCCATCAAGATACAGGTCCATCCACTTCTTGTATGCATCGATAGCCTCTTGGTCCTTCATCAATGAAGATCCATCTGCTGCATATGCTGATCCGCCATTAAGACTTTCCAGATAGACAAACAAGGGATCGAATGCACCGCGAGAGCCACGGAATGAAGTACCGTAATGGTTCTTTGAGGGATCTGTAAGGGCGTATACTGCATCGAAATATTCGCTGTATGTCCAACCTTCTTCCATATTCAAGTCAAGACCGGCATCCTCTGCCCAATCCTTTCGAACAAATACACCCTTAACCATCATGCCATCAGGAATGGTATAGATGTTTCCATACAGTTCCTGCTCTGCTCTCCAAACCAGTTCGGTTACCGTTTTCGCATACTCATCACTTGTATCGCCAATATAGTCGGAGAGGGGAACAACCCAACCAGCCTCAGTAAACTGACCAAGCCATCCAGCCCAAGTTGTCATAACATCAGGAAGCTGATTGGACGCACCAAGTACAGTCAGCTTGTTCGCTGCATCGTCCCAGGGAACACTCTCATAGATGACGGAAATTCCCGTTTCCTCTTTGAATTTGTCGAAGGTGTTGGTGAAATACTCCTGCCGGGTAGGGCTTGGAGATACATCGATAAACCGGAGCTCTGTGGCTTGTTCCTTCTCAGCAGACCCTGCTGCGAACAGTCCACCCATGATTGCCAACATGGCAACCAGCATAGCTAACCGTACCATTTTTTTCATACAATTCTCCTTATTTTTTTCCCATGACCATGGGAAATACTCACTTGCTTCAATGTCCAAGAAAAGAACCACTTTCGCCGTAAATATTGAATAAATCTCAAATTTATCAAATATATTGGTTCTTAAATAGAACCACTTAATGGTAGATTATCACAGAATGGGTATGTGTCAAGATTGAAAACTGTTGTTATTTGTTGTTTTTCTGAAGAGTGAATAGGGTATATATACTCATAGCTACAAAAAGCCTCCCGACCAGCGGAAGGCTTTCTCTATAAGACTGTTTTTAAGTTTTATGCAACTCCCAGAATCTGTTTGATCTGGTCCTTCACCTGGTTCAGGATAGTGGTGTACTGCTCATCCAACTGACCAAGCTGCTTCTCAAGAAGCTTCATGAATTCAGGATCCTGCTCTGGACGGAGCGTGAAATTTGGACCGTACTGCTGTTGCAACTGAGCCTGTTTTTGCTGGAGATGGGGAGCAAACTGTTGCTTCATCCGCTCAATCAGGTCTTCCTGATTCTCCAGATATTGACTGAAGAAACCCTCCAGTTGCCCAAGCATCTCTTTCAGTTCCTCATTTCCGTCACCGAGAATTTCTCCCAGTTCCAGGACCTTGGAAAAGGATTCCTTGTAGGCAGCACTGCGTGGCAGGGATAGGTTTGACAGGAATGTGATAACCATTCCTTCCTTGACTGAGTCTTTCTCTTCACCAGCATAGGAAGCATACTGCTTTACAGTTCCTTCCTTGGTGGCATCTATATCCATGAGGAAGGTTGCTGCAAGTTGTCTGCCCTCCTTGACGAGCTGTTCTTTCTTGATTTTCTTCGGGTCGGCCTGTAAGTTTTCTGTCTTCTCCAGGGCCAGTTCCCATGCAGATTTGATAATTGCCATAACTTTCTCCTCTAGACCTTAGTAAAGATAGTACAGTTCTCCATCTTGGACAAGTCATGGTTTGGTGGTACCCTCAATCCATGGAACTGGAGCAAAACATCATCTATATCTTTGACCTACTGGGAACCTTTATCTTTGCCATAACCGGTGCAGTAAAAGGAGTTCGGCTCAAGTTGGACATTCTGGGAGTTGTCGTATTTGCCTGTACAGTCGGATGTGGGGGAGGCATGCTCAGGGATGCAGCAATTGGGGCAACCCCGGTGGCGGCCTTTTCCAACAGTGCCTATATACTCATTTGCGTCGGTACTGGTCTGGCTGTATTCTTCCTTGCTCCCAAGTTTGTCGGGCGTTGGAGAGTAATCCTCTTTGCCGATTCCCTTGGTCTGGGTGTCTTCACTGCCCTTGGCGTTGCGAAAGGGGCAATGTTTGGCATTGGGCCGGTAGGTCAGTTGCTTTGTGGTGTCTTTTCTGCAGTCGGAGGAGGGGTTGTTCGTGATGTCATGAGCCGCTCAATTCCAACCGTACTTACCAGTGACTTTTACGCGACAGCAAGCCTCTTGGGGGGTATCCTTTACTTGGCACTCGAGATGACGGGACTCGGACTCTTGAGCAAATTCATCATAGCGAGTAGTGTAGTCTTCCTGATCCGCATTGTTGCGATCAGGTACAACTTCCACCTTCCTGTGGCAAATACTGCCTTGCCGGTGGACGACGAGCAAACACTCCATTGAAATCAAAGGACTGAACATGCATTCAAAGCCTATCTATTATGAAGAACCCTACCAGCGGACCCTTCAGGCCGTTGTCACCTCCATCACAGAAAAGGGAGTAGTCTTGGATAAGACCATCTGCTACCCAGAAGGGGGAGGCCAGGCGGGAGACAGGGGCACTATTGCAGGAAAGCCCCTCCTTGATACCATCAAGGATGATGATCATACCATCTACCATCAGGTGGCAGACCCAGACTTCTCCGTTGGGGACACGGTGGACATTGTCCTTGACTGGGAACACCGTTACCACTATATGCAGATGCACACAGCCCAGCATGTGGCCAGTGGATTGCTGTTCCACCACTTCTCCATAGCCACTGTCAGTGTGCACCAGGGAGAAAGAATCCTTACCATAGAGACCGATAGGAAGGATATTCCACTCACTGTCTGCTATGCCTTGGAGGATCTGGTGAACCAGAGTGTACGGGAAGCAAAGCCTGTCTCCTATGAAGTACATACCCAGCAAAGCGCACAGGCCTTGGACCTGAGAAGATCGATCAAGGTAGAAGGGGACGGGGTAAGATTGGTGGTCGTTGATGATATCGACACTGTTGCCTGCGGTGGACTTCACGTTGCAAACACCAAGGAGATAGATCTCTTCCACTATGAGGGGCAGGAGATGATCAGGGGCCATGTCAGACTCATCTTCACCATTGGAGCAATTGCCCGGGAAGAGATTAGAAAGAAGGAGCGTATCGTAGAACAGCTTGGTGCTCTCTTCTCTTCCCCCGTGGAAGAATTGGTTGAGACAGCAAGTAAGGCCGTCACCCAAGCCTCTTCTGATAAGAGTGCACTGAAGAAGTGCAATGAACGGCTTGCCCTTCTGGAGTTGGAGAAACGCATTGCAGGAGCACCGGAGGAAAAAGGAACGCCAGTTGTGCTTTGGGAAGTAGAGGAGGGACTCTCTCTCAAGGACATCGGCAAGGCCGCTACGGCATTTGAAAACCTGGCTCTCTGCGCCGTACAGCAAAATGGTGAGCAGGTCCTCTGGCTCATCGCCCTGGTTGGGGAAGCGGAGTTCTTGTTGAATTTCTCCAAGCAACGGCAGAACCTGCTCTCAACCATTGCCGGAAAGGGAGGTGGAAAGCCTCCCCTGTACCAAGGAGTGGGGACAGGAGAAGGGCTTATCCTGCTCAAGACATTCAAGGATCTACTGGTATGAAGATGCCATTGTGGTTGAGATCACTGTTCAAGAAAGAAACCTATCTCAAGGAGGATGGGTCGCTGGATGTACGAAAGTTGCTCTTGCGTACCTTTCTCCTGATGCTTTTCATCTTTGGGATGTATTTCATCGGCCTTAGGTACTACCGGCTTTCAGGCTGGGACCAGAACGTGGTGGTGCAGCAGTTCATTGAGAACTTCGGGGTTCACGGCGTTGCAATCTACGTATTCATCGTAGACCTCTTCGTGCTACCACTCTCCGTGGATTTGATGTGGCCATTTGTGATGGAGTGGCATCCAGCACTGGCTATCCTGGTAATGGGTGCGAGCTCGGTAGCAGGAGCGTTCTTTGCCTATCTCTTTGGGAGACTTGTCGGCCTTATTCCCATCTTCAGGAAGTGGGTACTTAAACAGTCAGGAACCCATACCGAGCAGATCATCACCAAGTATGGAATCTGGGCCATTGTCATCAGTGGATTGACCCCGCTTCCTTTCTCTACCATCTGCACGGTGGCAGGGATACTGGAACTGAAGGTTCATCACTTCTTGCTTGCCAGCCTTATCCGGTTCCCCCGCATGGCAATCTATTACCTGATCTTTACCGGCCTGATCGTCATCGGTTGAGAATGGACATAATCTCCTGAGCTACCAAGCGGGTACGAAGGGCACTGTCCCCAATATATTGGGTGGCATCAAGTGTCTCAAGCGCTGCTTCCTTGGATAGAAAAGAGAGGACTGTCTCATCCTGGGTGAGCATATCCTTCAAGGTATTTGGCTTACCCTCTTGTACCTCTGCCCAAGCTTTCAGGCTGTACTCCCTGATAAGTTCATGCATCTCCTGACGATTGGCACCTTTTCTTCCCAGTTCCATCAAAAGGCGTTCGCTTGCAGCAAAGATACCGTATGCTTCAAGATTGCGCGCAATGCCACTTTGGTGGATCTGCATTCCGCTGACCACCTTGTTGGCCGTGAGAAGTACCTCATCCATGGCTAGGAACATATCAGGAAGCACCAGACGACGGTTTGCACTGTCATCGAGTGTACGCTCGAGAAGGGTGGATGCAGCATTCTGCCAGAGTACCTCGCTCTGTGCGGAAATATACCTGCAGAGGCTGTCAATCTTTTCGCTGTTTATCGGATTGCGTTTGAACGGCATCGCTGAAGAGCCTACCTGCTTTGCTCCGAAGGGTTCACTCCACTCCCCAATGGGTGGGCTCTGGAGCAGACGGAAGTCAATAAAGAACTTATAGAGGGTACAGGCAAGTGAACTGAGTGCTGTCCCTATTCGATAGTCTTGCTTGCGGGGATAGACCTGTGTGGCAGCGGTGAACGCTTCCAGTCCAAGGTTTTCCATTACCCGTTTTTCCATCTCCATGGCAGACATCGAACGGTCCTTGAGCAACTCCGTATAACTTGCACTGGTCCCTACAGCTCCCTTCATTCCCTTGCCACGGATTGATGCCTGTATGGCCAATAGCCCTTCAAGGTCCTCTTTGAGGTCCTGGGCAGTCTGGGCAAGACGATATCCTACCGTGGTGGGTTCTGCGGGTTGGATATGGGTAAAGGCCATGCAAGGGGTATCTGCATAACGCTCCATCTTTTCTACGAAGAGGAAGAGCAGCGTCTTGGTTTTATCGATGATCAGGGTGAGGGCTTGCTTCAGGCGCATCGCATCCATGTTGTCCAGGATGTCCATGCTGGTTGCCCCAAGGTGAATGATAGAGCCAGCATTGGGGCATTGTTCTGCGAAGGTCTTGATCTCGGCCATAAGGTCATGGTGGATCTCAGCCTCAATCTCGCTGGCTCTCTCGATATCTATGTTTTCCTGATGTGCAATCAATTCAGAGAGCTGGTCCTCTCTTACCAGACCAGCTTCTGCCTGGGCGCTTGCAAGGGCAACCCAAACCTTTCTGAGGAGCTTTCTCTTATGCTCCTCACTGAATACAGTTCGCATTTCCTCGCTTGCATAGCGCCAAGAAAAAGGTGAAATATAGGTGTCATGGGTAAAGCTTTGCATAGAGACCTCCGCTTACCCATGACTGTACCCTCTAAGGAGAGAGTAGGTCAATCAACATAACGGATGCTCTCCCACGCCTTGTTGTACATTTCCAAGCTTGCTCCCAGGTCATCCTTCAACTCATAGGAGGTGAGCATATCAACGGTATAGAACGGGGTGGTTGTGCGGTACTGATCGGCTTCCATGTTCACAGAGGAAGGGAAGTGGAAACGGTCGAGGAACTGTGCGTAGTTCTCCGGCTTGTGGATATAGTTGATGAACTCAAGGGCAAGGTCATAGTTCCTGGCTCCCTTGGGGATACACATCGAGTCAATATACATCGGTCCACCATCAGAAGGGAGGAAGAAGTCAACATTGTCCCACTGGGATTCCTGAAGCTCCTCAAAGATAGCCTCTGCGTAGCCATGTGCGATCCAATACTCCCCGCTGGCGAAGCCTTTGGCAAACGCTTCTGCATCGAACTTGACCAGGTTTGGTTTCCACTCGGTGTTGATCAGTATCCGTGCTTCTTCGAGCTCGGCTGGGTTTGTGGTGTTGACTGAATAGCCCAGGTAGGCAAGTGCATCACCAATGACCTCACGCATATCATCCATCATCACCATGCGGTCCTTGTATCGCTCATCAGCAAAGATGTTCCAGCTCTTTTCATAATCGCTGACCATCTCCTTGTTGACGGCAATACCACTGGCACCAAGGTAGTAGGGAACAGAGTATTCCATTTCAGGATCATAGGTAGCCTTTTCCAGAGCGAGTGGGGAGATGTATTGCAGGTTGTCCATTTTGGTGGTGTCGATTTTTTCCAGCATATCGAGATTTTTCATGATGGAAACATAATCCCCACTGGGGAATATGACATCGTACCCAGCACCAGAGGAAGCCATAAGCTTGGTGAACATCTCTTCATTGGATGCAAAGTAATCGAGTATTACATCTACACCGAATTCCTCTTCAAACGAGGCGATGACTGAATCGGGAGTGTAGTAGGACCAGTTGTAGACATAGAGCTTTTTACTGCTGCTCTTTGAATCGTTCGTTTCGGACTTCTGGCAACCGAGAAGGGCGATCATGCTGAAGATGGTCAGCAAAATGATGATAACATGCTTGGTGGTAGGTCTGCTCATGGCGAAACCTCCTGAAAGAAAAGATAACTACCCGTCCAGGTCAGCATACGCCATTCCCTGGATCGGTGGCAAACTACGCCTACATGGTAGGCCTATAGGAGATTCTAGGCTGGAGTGTAGAGGCTAAGAGACTGATAAGATATGATGCTTGCTTGCATGGCAGCCTTTTTTAAAATTCAGCCCCATAATTAGGTATTTCTCCGGTTGAGTCAATCACTTGGCATGGTAAAACAAGAAATTTTTAAACATTCATGGGTGTTGCATAAACCTCCTATATTTCTGATACTTACAGACCAAGAATGATGCAAAACAAAGAATATCCCCAAGAGGTGGTAAACCTCCATACCCATAGTTTTTATTGTGGCCACGGCAGTGGTTCCATTGAAGAATATGTCCAAGCTGCAAGTGAGCATGGTCTTGCCTTGCTTGGCATGAGTGAGCACTGCCCGGTGCCTGATGGCAGGTGGCATCGTAGCCGAATGGACTACTCTCAGATTGAAGTATATGAACATGACTGCCAGATGGCGAAAGAGACTGCTCCTGAAGGGCTTGCTGTGATCACTGGTTATGAGTGTGACTATCTTCCGGAGTATCAAGGGTACTATAGGGAGGTGGCTGAGAGGGTGGACTACCTCATCGGCGCCATCCATGACCTTTCTACAGACTTGAACAATGAGCACTCAGTGTTTTGGCATCAGCTGTCCAAGAAGGATCTTGCTACCTATACCGATATGTACTGCGACATGCTCTCTTCAGGCTTGTTCCTCTTTGGTGCTCATCCTGACTTGTTTGGGTACTACTACCACCAGTGGGATACTGAGGCGGAGGCGTGCAGCAGGGCAATTATTGAGTGTGCTGTAGCCAACAATGTAGCCTTGGAGATCAACGCAAACGGGATGAGAAAGCGCAAGGTTCAGCTTGATGAGGGTTGGCGCCACCCCTATCCACTTTCCCCGTTCTGGGAGATTGCAAGTGAGTACCCACTTCAGGTGGTAACCCATAGCGATGCCCATGACCCATCCTTGATTAGGGAAGGGTATGAGGCCTGTGCCCAGGTTGCAATTGAGAATAATCTTACGCTCTGTTCCTATAAGGTGGAAAGTGAGCAATCAGGAAGAGCACGTATTTCCCTGGTTTAACGACGTTTTTTCTCAGCACACTGTACACAGAGCAGTGCTTCAGGTACCAATTCCAGTCTCCCAAGCGGGATCTCTCCCTGGCATCGGATACAGGTGCCGTACGTTCCCTTTTCTATCCTCTGAAGTGCGTTTTCAAGCCCAATGAGTCTCTTCTGGTTCAGGGACTGGGCATGTGCACTGATCGCTTGTTCACCGATGGCTTCCATTCTGGTTACCCGGCCGAGACTGCACGATGGAGCGATGGCCTGGGTCTCTTGATCAAGAAATTCCGCATGGTGATTCAACTGGGTGAGCAAGGTAGTAATAAGCTCTTTCATTCGCTCAATATCTTCTTGTTTCATGGGTTGTTCCTTTTCTTATTCTTCTCAGTTGAGAAGGGGATGAAGAGAATAGCAAGCATGATGAATGAAGAGACGGCAAGACCGATTACCCCGGTTCCCCGGTAGGAGTGGGTGAAACGGTACACCATGCTGAATGCCCAAGGACCGATTGCGCTTCCTGCCACGATAATCGACATAGCAAAGCCACTCACTGCTCCAAGGTGTTTTCTTCCATAGATCTTGGGCCAGGTGACAATGTTGAGCATTCCAAACAACCCTGTTCCGATTCCATAGCCGATAATTACAAGGACAGTACCGGCAGCGGTGTGGAGCATCATCATGGCAACTGAAGCTATGATCAGGGAAAATCCGTAGACAATGTAGATATATTTGATCGCTATCCGGTCACTGAGATAACTTCCGAGGAATCGGGAGATTACTGAAATGACTGAGATTGGGAGGAATATCTTGACTGCTTGACTTGCATCAATACCAAATTCTCCATAGATGGATACGATGTGGAAAGTGAATGCAGTATTGAACAGGGACCAGTAGCCCAGAGAGAGCAGTATTACCCAATATGCGACATGCCTTCTTGCATCCTTGAGGTCCAGTTCAATGTGGGCATCCTCACTTCGCGCTGAACGATTCTTCTTTGGCTTTGGTAAACCACGCTCCATTTCCAGACCACATGATTCAGGATCGCTCCTAAAGAATGTGAGGATAAAGGGTAGGAATAGGAACATGAGTAGTGCTGAAAGTATTCCCAGCGATGACTTCCATCCATATTGATTAATCAAATGTTGCAGTGGTTGTGGTGCATAGGAAAACGTGAAAGAGGTGGTAATCCCCATCAAACCGGTTGCAAGCCCTCGATGGGTACTGAACCATTTTGCTACCATGCCACGGCTGACCAATGTCAGAACGCCCTGTCCAAAGAACCTTATCCCAAAAAATCCGAATCCGATTACAGCAAATGCAGCAATCGATGAAGGAATTCCGATAGAAGCGAGTAGGGATGCAATATTGCTGGAGAAAACAAGCAACAGCAGGAATAGGCTTAAAAAGAACGCTGCAACTGCAGCAACAGGTCTGGCTCCATAGCGGTCAAAGAGCACTCCCGCATAGCTGATAATTAGGCTGCTTCCCAGTGTTCCTACCATATAGGCAGAAGAGAGACCGACCCGGGATATATTCAATGAGTTGATAAGATGGTCGGTGAATACAGACACTCCCATGGTCTGTCCAGGGATGCTTGCCAAAACTCCTATTGCGCCAGCAATGAGAATTACCCAACCATAATAGAAAGGAAGGCGAACGATAAGCGATGAACGTTGAGCACCATAAAGAGTGCCCGAACTTTTATGCATGAAAAACTCCTGAAACTGTTGTTGGTATGTCTCCATTATGCTGGAAATAAGGAGTAGTTACAAGCATCCCCATTAATTGCCCAGTTTGTTTACTTATCAGTCGCTACATACCTTTGCAGAGGACTCCTAGGTTTTTCTGGTAGTGTCATTCTTAGTTTACCTGACGCAAGAAGAGGGTCGATGTAGGTCTTTTTGAAAGATTTTCTATCATTCAAGTTCATAGCCTTTATCATTTCTTCTCTAGTCCTTGGGATACTGCAATAGGAAAGCAAAAATTCAATGGTAGCTTGGGGGGTAGCTTGGGGGGTAGCTTGGGGGGTAGCTTGGGGGGTAGCTTGGGGGGTAGCTTGGGGGGTAGCTTGGGGGGTAGCTTGGGGGGTAGCTTGGGGGGTAGCTTGGGGGGTAGCTTGGGGGGTAGCTTGGGGGGTAGCTTGGGGGGTAGCTTGGGGGGTAGCTTGGGGGGTAGCTTGGGGGGTAGCTTGGGGGGTAGCTTGTTGCTTTCGGAAAATCTTTACCCTGAAACTTCCTCCAATTTCGCTTAATTCTGGTTCAGCAAGCCCTGCTTCCTTGCATGCTTTAAAAACTCTAGGAATCCCGCTACCCCATTGTTCAATAATCTTCATATAGGTGAAGGCTGTCACTAGAGCACGATTTCTTGGTTTGCTGCATCCGTTTTTAAGATCTTCAATGGTGAGGCCTCCAATCAACATTCCTGGGGATGTGATTTCTAACCGATCATCGAATAATGCTACTTGCATCTTGGATGGATCAAGATAGGAACGATGGCAAACTCCATTAGCGAGTATCTCCCGCACACTCTCAAGAGGTAACTCATACACATCTTTGCGATACACGCCATCAATTTCTGCCCCCATTCGAATATTTCTAAGAATAAAGGCATAAGCATCATCAATTTCTTCATATAGAGGACCATGATACTCTTTACGATCAAGAAACACGGTCCTGTCCTTTCCCTTGAATATTGCGCATTGAATTGAAGCTTCTGGTAAGGGATTGTTTGTGAGTAACTGAAATCCGTAGGTTGGAAGAAGTAGGTCTTTTTTCTGTACAATCAAACCCCATGCAATCAAATTTTTTTGCTCTACTTTTTTTACAGCGAGTTTCTCAGCGGCATTTATACAATGTGATAAAGCATATTCGTACATCGTATTACACAACGTATCGATTTGCGCTTTGGTAACATATTGATCAAACGGTACGGTTTGATCAAAACTTTTGTATTCTCCTTGAAAAACCAATTCTTTAATGATGAATTCATCGGCTTTACGAGTTGTTCCTGAGATACGGATAAAGGTACCATTCATGACCCCTTTAGCTTTGAGATAATAAGGCCTTCTCACTCCAGGAAATACTTGAACAACAATAATAGTCTTCTCTTCGATTGTTTGGTAAATGATCTCAAAATCAACCAATGGTTGAATGCTATCCACAATTGAATTAGTAAGCTGATCAGCAATCTCAAAAATCTGATCTTTTGGTAAGCCTACTACAGAGCAAGTTCCATCCTTAATTCCGAATATCACATAACCCCCATTGCCGTTTGCAAAGGCAATAATTGTTTTGAGGTATTTCTCACTAGTATTGGGAACTTCTTGTTTGTATTCAATATTGCTCGATTCTCCTGAAAGCAATTCAGATACTAGCATCACCATCTTCTCCTTTGTATATTCTGTATCTTATCATAGAAGTATTATTTAGGCTCTCCTTTTAGGATCATGGGTACAATTATTGTAAGGCATTTCGTGCGTATTTAGATGGATTTTTGCATGTTCGCTATTTACTTTATGATTTAAGTGATTTCGAAATCATTCAATTCGAAAAGTGTTTGCGACAATTGTTTTTAGGATTCAAGTGGCGTTTTGACTGAAACGATTTTTAGGATCGTGAATTCGAATAATGTGATACATTCATAGATACTAGAATTGAGTTAGATTCTTAGATTGATTGAAAAAGTCTATAATAATAACGAGGGACTGAAAGAAAATAGAAAATGGATACCCTGTACAAGACAGAGTATCCATACAGAATAGGAAAGTCCTCCTATTCGCACTCATCATGATGGGCATGTTCGTGGCAAACACTCCCTGTGGAGGCAAGATTTCCTTCCAGGTACTGCTTGACGGCTTCTTCTGCAGACCCTTGTGCCCCCACAATGACCTCAATGTTATGGCCATTGAAGATATCCACTGCACCTCCGCCCATTCCACCACTGATAATGGTGTTCACACCCAGTTCATGGAGGTAGTTGGGCAAGAAACCAGGACGATGTCCAGGGTTTGGCATGCTCTCATGCTTAAGGATCTTCTCGTTCTCCGTTTCGTAGATCTCGAAGGTCTCACAGTGCCCAAAATGGCCACATACATTCTTTTTTTCACTTGCTACTGCTACTTTCAACATTCCTTATTTCTCCCTTGCTTCCAATATGTTACAGAGACCGCTAAGATCGGCTCCCTGGTATGCTTCTATCGTTCCATTGTCACATGCTTCACTCAACAGTGGGTCGATGGGCAGTTTTGCAAGTACCTCAAGGTTGTGGTGCTCTGCAACCACATCGATATGGCTTTCTCCGAAGACCTTGTATTGCTTCTGGTTGTCAGGGCAGAGGAAATAGGAGAGGTTCTCCACCAATCCCACAATCGGTACATTCATTTTCTGCGCCATGTTCACTGCCTTTTCCACTACCATGGAAACCAACTCTTGGGGGGAGGTAACCATGACGATTCCTTCAACAGGAAGGGATTGGAATACCGTCAGGGGGACGTCTCCCGTCCCAGGGGGCATATCAACAAAGAGATAGTCCAACTCTTTCCAGTCCACATCGGTGTAGAAAAGCTTGACCGTGTTTGCAATCAGGGGGCCACGCCATATGACCGCATCACTCTCATTATCCAACAACATGTTTGTTGAGATAATCTTGATGCCATTCTTGCTTACCGCAGGTTCAATTCTTCCTTCTTCCCCTCCAGCTCTGCTATGAATACCGAACATCTTTGGGATGGAGGAACCGGTGATGTCTGCATCAAGTACTCCCACCTTATGACCACGTCTTTGCATTTCTGAAGCGAGTAGGCTGGTAACCGAGGATTTTCCAACCCCTCCCTTTCCGCTGACAACTGCGATGATGTTACCGATGGTGCTTCCTGTCTTGGAATGTGCTCTCATATCTGTATTAGGTTGTGCCATATTGTTACTCCTTATGGGCCTTGAAGTCGAGGATATCTCCTCCTGCAAGGTAATGAATCGCTTCCCCCATCTTCCCCTTGAGATAGGTAAAGTTTTCTTCTCCTGTGCAGTGACAGGTGTAAAATATTGCTTTGGTTGCCAAGAGGATGGCTGCAATCTGATCCAGGACCTCTGGGTCCTCAGGCTTGCCCGTGCGGTGGTTGTAGAGGTGGAATCCCCCGATTACACGAGTGGGGTAGGAACCGAACTCATCGTGGAAGGCTTCCATGATATTCACGATCCCACGGTGCGAACAACCGCTTATCAGGATATGTTCATCCCCTTCCTTAATCGCAAGGTACTGTTCGTGGGTGAATGGGTCGACGATATATGCCTCTCCCTCCTTCTTGAACAGGCTCTTATTTCCCGTGGGAATGAAGCGGGTGCCTTCCACCTTGCTGAATAGGAATATTCCCTCAGCTACCGGGGTGAGTGCTGAGGTGAAGATAAGGCGGTTGTTCCTCAGCAGATCCTGGTCGACTCCTATGTAGTGGTATTCTCCTTCACTTCGCTCGGAGAAAAAAGGCCCAAAGGCTTCCTTTCTGGCATAGAGAGGGGCAGTGCTGTTTATACTGAAAAAGGTTTTGATGCCTCCTCCGTGGTCATAATGCCCATGACTGAGGATGGCAAGGTCAACCTTCTTCAGATCGACATTGAGTTTTTCTGCATTCTCAGCAAACAAGGGACTTGCTCCCATATCGAAGAGCATGGTTTTCTGACTTGCCTCGATATAGAGACTCAATCCATGTTCTGCTCCCAACGTTGGATTGTTGGTGGTATTCTCCACCAATGTGGTTATTTTCATGTGTGGATACGCTCCTTCATCAATCGTAAGGTCTTCTCATAGATGGTCTTGATCGCTTCAGCTCCCTTGCTGTTCATTTCGACCAACGTCCTATTGGTATTAATTGCTTCCAGTGCCATCTTGTCGTAGGGTATTTTCCCAAGGAACGGCACTCCTTCTTTGTAGCAGTATACTTCCATTTCCGCACTTTTACGTTCATTGGAGTCATATTTATTTACAATAACAGCAACTGGTACCTGTAGCTGCCTGGCACTGGCCAGCACACGTTTCAGGTCGGAGAGCCCACTGACCGAGGGTTCTGCGACCATGAGTGCCAGGCTGACCCCACTTAATGATGCAATTACCGGGCACCCTATGCCTGGGCTGCCATCAAGAATGGCAACTTCGTGTTCACTGCTTACTTCCTTCAGTTGATTCTTGACTTCACTGACCAGTTTCCCGGTAGTGCCACTACCCATCAGGAGTGTTGCTGTTGAGAATACCTCATCCTTACGCTTCAGCAACTTCAGGTCTCCGACTTTTGCCTCCTTGCTGTGTATTGCGTCCACAGGGCAGACATGAATGCAGTAGTTACAACCTTCACAAGCGATGGGAAGCACTTCATACGGATTTCCCGGCTTAATGGCGTCGAATCGACATACCTCAAAGCACTTGTTGCAACTGATACACACATCTGGGTCGATTACGGCCTTGGGTAATCCAAAATAGTCTTTCTTCTGCTCTTGCTCATATGTGCCCATCACGAGATGGAGATTGGGTGCGTCCACGTCGCAGTCGGCATAGGCTTTTGCATCACTGAGTTTAATGAAGGCACTGGCTACCGTGGTCTTGCCTGTTCCTCCCTTACCGCTGAGGATCAGAATCTGATGCATGGCTGGCCTCCTGTACTACCTTTGACAGTAGTTCCTTGAAATAGGTGTGATAGTGTTCATCTTCCTCGGCAGCAAGATACCCGTCACTGGAGAGAAGAGCCAAATGCTCATCGTAGGGAAGTGATCCAATAATTTTGAGTCCATGCTGCCTTGCATAGACCTCACTGGGGTTCTCTCCTTCCTGGGTCTTGTTCAAAAGTACTGCAGAGGGTTTTCCCATAAGGGTGACCAACTCATGAACCATCGCCAGATTGTGTGCTCCAAAAATGGTAGGTTCAGCAACCAGGAGACAGAAGTCAGCGTTGCCGACGGTCTCAGTCACCAGGCACCCGCTACCAGGGGGACTGTCAATGATAACCAAATCGGTTTTCTTCTCTCTCATGAGTGCCTTGATGATGGGAACTGCAGAGCTCTCTCCAACATTCATCTCTCCAGAGAGAAAGGTTATTCCGTTTTTCCTTCCCCGTTTAACCAAGCCCAATGGACGTTGCTCTTCGTGAAGTGCTCCTTTCGGGCAGAGGTATGTGCATAGCCCACAGGAGTGACAGATCTCATCGAAGACCAGGAGGTTCTTTCCAATGAGTGCCAAGGCATTGAATGCGCAGGCATCAACACATATTCGGCAACCATCGCATAGATCCTGGTTCACCACGGGCTTCGGATCAGATACAGCATACTCCTCCACAATGGTTGGCTTGATGAAGATATGTCCGTTCGGCTCTTCCGTATCACAATCGATATAGGTTGCATTTGCTGCCACAGCGGCAAGATTAACGGAGACCAGGGTCTTCCCTGTTCCTCCCTTGCCACTGAGAACTGCAATGGTAGCCTTAGTGTGCATGGTGATATCCAGGATGTACTTCGTTCAGGGCAGTGAGCTTGCCTTCCAGAAGGTTGGCAATATTATCAGCTATGCTCAAGTTGAGTGCCTTGAGAATGCTGATGTTTGCAGCACTCAGTACTTTCGAGGCATTCTCTCCCAAGCGGAAGGTGATCAGGCTGTCGATCTTCTGGTCAGCGAGGAATTGTGCGGCCTGGATTCCTGCTCCCCCTGAAGCTTCAGCTGCTTTGTTGTCCAAAAAGGTACTGGTCTCTTTTTCTGTATCATAGAGACAATAGATGGGTGCTCGTCCAAACGATACGCAAATGGCGCTGTCCAAGCTCTTTTCTTCTGCGGGTACTGCTACAATCATTGTGGTATATCTCCTTGTCTATGTTGGTGGCGACCCCGGCCCATCCTGCATCCACGACCGCAGCCGTAGTGATGGGGACCACCATGGTCATTCAGGTGGTACTCACCACCCTCAATGAAGAGCAGCTTGCCCTCCACCAGTGATTCTGCCAGCTTTCTTCTGGCGCTTTCATAGATGCCTTGGACCGTAGTCCTGGCAACATTCATCTGTCCAGCACACATCTCTTGGGTCAATCCTTCCTGGTCGATGAGGCGTATGGTTTCATACTCATCAACGGTCATGATAATGGATGGGGTTTCATCCAAGGGGGCCCCGAGGGGCCCGAACTTGGTGATTTGGGGAAGTGCACAGACGTTTCTCCATTTGCGTGGACGGGGCATAGCTCCTCCTATTCGTTACTCTCTTTCATCTGAGCTTCAAGTTGTTTGAGTTCTTCCTCAAGCATGCGCTTGCGTTCAGCAAGGGAGATGGGAGCGACGGGAGGGGCGTACATTCCCCAGCCGAGTCCTCGGCCGAAACCTGCACCACGTCCCATGCCATAACCGTAGCCGACTCCGGCTCCGCCACGGCAGTATCCCATGCCTCTTCCAGTTATTGGTCCGTTGCCCATAGGGCCTGTTCCATTTCTTCTTGGCATATTGTGCCTCCTTGATATAATAATTGTTATCGACATATGTCAGTAACTATCTTTACTATAGTGTGGTTATTGGCATATGTCAATAACTAATGAAAAAGTTTTATCATATTTTTTTACCCAAAGAGAAAGACCCTTCCGAAGAAGGGCCTTTGATACAAGAAAACTAGTAATTACATGATGATGATCTGATCACGCTCAGGTCCAACCGAGATGAACTTGATCGGTGCACCCACCAACTCTCCTAGTCGCTTGCAGTAGATCTGTGCATTCTTCGGCAGATCCTCCCACTTGCGGGCACCACTCGTGTCACTCATCCAGCCATCGTACTCTTCGTAAATCGGCTCGGCAATCTCCTGCTGGGCCGTCTCAGGCAGGTAGTTGATAACCTCTCCGTTTACCCTGTAGCTCGTACATACCTTGATCTTCTCAAATCCATCAAGAACATCAAGTTTGGTAAGGGCGATGGAGGTAAAGCCGTTTATCCAGCAAGAGAATTCAGTGGCAACTGCATCAAACCATCCGCAACGACGGGGTCGACCTGTTGTTGCACCATATTCACCACCAACACTGCGCAATTTTTCTGCATTTTCGTCAAACAGTTCTGTCATGAATGGACCGCCACCAACACTGGTTGAGTAGACCTTGGTCACTCCAATGACCTCATCGATTCTGCTTGGTCCGAGACCACTTCCGATTGCTGCCCCTCCAGAGGTAGGGCTGCTGCTGGTGGTGTAGGGGTAGATGCCCCAGTCAAGGTCTCTCATGACACCAAGCTGACCTTCAAGAAGAATCTTGCGGCCCTCTTCGTACGCCTGCCGTACCACAGGAAGGGTATCGATGATCTTATCTCCATAGGTCTCTTTCCACTTTTTGCAGAGTTCCATGATCTCATCAACGGTGTACTCTTTCAGGCCGAAGTAGGCAAGTTCACGATTCTTCTGGGGGAGAGCCATCTCAATGCGGTTCCTAAGTCGGTCCTCATCGAGGAGATCTGCTGCCCTGATACCGCTACGGGTGGCTTTGTCACTGTAACAAGGTCCAATACCACGCTTGGTTGTACCGATCTGCATCTTGTCACTCTTGGATTGCTCCTGGGCACCATCAAGTGCTCGGTGGTATGGCATGATCAGGTGGGCACGTACGTCGATGAACAGATTGTCCACCGTTACTCCCTTGGCGGTAATGGTCTGTAGTTCCTCACTCATGGTCTCGAAATTGACGACAGTCCCTGCACCGACAATATTCATGGTCTCAGGATTGAAGATGCCGGACGGGATGATATGGAGGGCGAACTTACCCTTGTCATTGATAACGGTATGTCCCGCATTGTCTCCGCCTTGGAAACGGATGACCAAATCGGAGTTCACTGCCAAATAGTCTACGATGCGGCCTTTCCCTTCATCGCCCCACTGGGCTCCTACAATTGAAGTAACGTTGCTCATTGGTATAACTCCTTGCCTTCTTTTTTCAGATGATCAAGCATCTGATGCTCTTTTTCTGTATGGCTATCGATGTCATCAGCATCCCAGGGATACTTGATCCAGACATCATCCAGGTTGAGGCCGGCAAAGTAGCGCTTGATCTCCACAGGGAACTCGACATCCTTTTCCTTGTTCTTGTTATGCAGAACCAGGACAGCGATTTCTTCAGGCTTGTACTTAAGCAACTCACCAATACAGTATGCCAAGGTGGCGCGTGTATCATCTACCTCATCGATGAGGAGTACTTTCTTGCCAACCAACTGGGACTGTACTTCATCGATCCATTGGATTTTTGTAGGGTGGTCCTTGTGTTTCTTATCGATACCGTAATAGGAAATTCCCACTGCATAAATCGGACGATTTATGAAGGTCTTGATAATTCTTGCAGGGATGTAGCCTCCGCTTCCGATTGCAACGATTACATCTGGGTCATATCCTGATTCAATCAACTCTTTGCTGAGTTTCTTTACCAGTTTATGCACCGAATTGTAACTGACGTAGAACTTGTTGTCGTCCATTTCTCTCTCCTTGGTTAGGCTTGTGGGTACATCTCTGCGATGTAGGGGAGGGTCCGGTATTTTTCATTGTAGTCCAAGCCGTATCCAACAACCCAGACATCAGGGATGGTAAAACCGATGTAGTCGATTTCAACAGGCAGGATATGCCTGTCAGGTTTATCCAAAAGGACTGCGGTCTTCACAGACTTGGGATTTCTTGTTTTGAAGTTTCGAATGAGATAGTCCAGTGTGTTTCCACTGTCAAGTATGTCTTCGATGATCAGGACATGCTTGTCTTCCATATTCTCCCTGGTATCCATCAGGAGGCGGACATTCCCGCTATGGTCACCCTGGTAGGAAGAGAGGGCAATGAAGTCCACAACATGCCTTACATTCAGCTTTCGTGCTAAATCTGCAATAAAAATGAATGATCCCTTGAGAACCCCTACAAGAATCAGGTCATCCACAGTATCAGCATAATCACTGCTGATCTGGCGGGCCAGTTCATCGACCCTTCTATTGATGGTGTCGGCATCGATGAGAACACGAGCGAGATCCTCTGTCAAAGCAGGGATAGCGAGGGAATCTTTCATTGGGCCTCCTCAATGCAACAGACGAGCTGTTGAAACATGTACTGCATGCTAGTAGGCATATACGAAAAAGAGTGGAGTGTCAATGTTGGAAAAGAGTTGCACCGATGGACAAAGGTGTGAAGAATTCTTGCTACTTGACGACACTATTGCTGTACAGCTACACTAAAAGCGTAGATTAGGAGGCCACCATGTATGTTGATGTTCCTGTAGAAGTTTTACAAATGAACCCCTTTACAGCGATCGGAACTGATGGATTCCTGGTAACAGCGGGAACTCCTGAACATTTCAACACCATGACAGCATCCTGGGGTACGATGGGCGTACTCTGGGGACGGAATGTTGTAGTTCTCTATGTGCGAAAAAGCCGCTACACCCATCAATTCCTGGAGGAGAGTGACGGATTTACCGTTTCATTCTTTCCTGCTGAGATGAAGGAAAAATTGCTTTGGTGTGGTGCACACAGTGGTCGAGAATATGACAAGATCAGCATGACTGGACTGCAACCAACCTTTATTCCTTCTCCAAAGGGCGGGGAGCGTGTAACCTTCAAGGAAGCTTCGTTGGTTTTCTCTTGTACGAAAGTTGCTACCATGGATATGCTGAGTGACCAATTCCTGCTTGACGAGATCAAGGAGTTCTACCAAAACGGCGACCTTCATACCGTATATATAGGATTTATTGACAGCATCCTCTCCAACCAATAGGATGGGGAGACTATACAAAGGCAAGGCTTAGGCCGGCTTGTAAAGGCAGGACTGCATATCCTGCCGGGGAGCACTCATGGACCTTTCTTCACAACAGGCGCAACAAGCGCTCTCGATTATGGTGCGTTCACGCCATTTCGAGGAACAAATTGACGAATTATTCAAGCAAAAAGAGATGCATGGAACAACCCACCTGTCCATTGGACAGGAGGCTTGTCAGGCGGGTTTGGCTTTGGCTTTACAACCAGGCGACTGGATTGTGCCCACGCATCGCTGCCATGGTCATACCATAGCAAGGGGTACCAGTGAAAGGCGAATGTTCAGCGAAATGTTCGGCTCCTCGGATGGTATCTGCAAAGGACTTGGCGGTTCCATGCATATGACTGATGTAGAGACCTGGAATACCGGTTCTTCTGCTGTAGTTGGTAGTGGGATCAATCTGGCTGCAGGAATCGGGTTTGCCTTGAAGATGCAGAAAAGCCAGGCGCTGAGTGTTGCGATCTTTGGGGACGGGGCATCGAGCCGGGGTGCACTGCATGAGAGCATGAACCTTGCCTCTGTCTGGTCACTTCCTGTCCTGTTTTTTTGTGAGAACAACAACTATGGCATGAGTGCTGCTGCCTCGAGAATGATTTCCACCTCCTCCATCGCCCGGCGGGCAGAGGGGTATTCCATGCCTCATGCCACTGTTGATGGCAATGATGTAGAGGCTGTCTACAAGGCCTGCAGACTTGCCGTGGATACCATCCGCGCCACTTCAAAGCCGTATTTTCTGGAACTCAAGACGTACCGTTGCTGTGGGCACTCAAAGAGCGATGCCTGTGTGTATCGCGACCACAAGGAAGAGGCTATGTGGGCCTCCAAGGACCCCATCTTCCTCTTTACCCGCTCCATGGTAGAGAGTGGATTGTTCAGTGAGGAGGAAGTCTCCCGCATTATCCTGGAGAGTCGCAAGCGTGTGGATGACGCGGTTCGTGATGCACTCTCTGTCCGCAATCAGCATATCAGCCTGGAGAAGGCGATGGAGTACCTCTTCACAGAAGATGATGAGGAACTGTACAAGGTCTGTAAGACCACCAGCCGCATCAGCTATCGTGATGCGATCAGGGAAGCGCTTGATGAGGAGATGTCCCGTGACAAGGCGGTCCATCTTATCGGAGAGGATATCGGCCTCTATGGTGGATGTTTCCGTGTGACGGGAGATCTCTATAAGAAACATGCTCGGCAGATGCATGAAACCCCTGTCAGTGAGGAAGCGTTCACGGGGCTTGCCGTCGGTGCAGCAACGCTTGGGATTCGCCCCGTTGTGGAAATCATGTACGGGGATTTTTCTACACTCGCGAGCGACCCTATGATAAACCATGCTGCGAAGATCCGCTTCATGAGTGCCGGGCAGCTCTCCTGTCCGATGGTCCTGAGGGCTCCCATCGGGAGTGGGACAGGCCATGGCGCCCAACATACCCAATGTCTGGAGGCAATGTTTGCGAATATTCCTGGTCTTATCATTGTAGCTCCCTCATGTCCTGGGGATGCAAAAGCCCTGCTCAAGAGTGCCATCAGGAGCAACAATCCAGTACTCTATTTTGAACACAAACACCTCTACAACAATCTTGGCCCAGTAGGGGATGAAGACTATCTGATGCCGCTTGGGAAAGCGGTATTCAAGAAGCGAGGGCGCGATGTAACCATCGTTGCCTATAGCCATGCAGTACAGACATGTCTCGAGGCTGCAACAGTGTTGAGCCTGCAGGATGAAATCGACACTGAGGTCATTGACCTGGCTACCATCAAGCCTATGGATGGGAATGCCATCCGTCAGTCGGTACGAAAAACTGGAAGGCTCTTGGTTGTTCACGATAGCCCCGAGTTCGGTGGCTATGGAGCCGAGGTTGTATCCCAGGTGACCAGCGATGCCAAGAGTTTTGCATCCCTGAAGGTACCCCCCTTGCGATTATGTGGAAAGGAGAGCCCGATCCCCTTTGCCCCTGAGCTGGAAAAAGAGACAATTCCTTCCAAGGAAGATGTGGTTGCCGCCGTTCGCTCACTTTTCTCCTCGCTATAGCCTTTCCTTTTTTTCCTGATACCGCTAGAATAGTAACCACTTGCGCCGCAGACCTCTGCGGCGCTCATGTACAGGAGTAAGAACAGCATGGAAATTGATGTAAAGAACCTGCATCCGCTGGAAGTCCGCCTACTCAGGCATGTGGCATTGGGTGAACCCATTACCGCCGGCCGCATCGTGGACGAGCTTGACTACAAGGTGGGGCAGTGCAACCAAGCGTTCAGCTGGTTGAGCGCAAAGGGCTATCTGGTCGAGAAGAGTCGCGAAAGTCGCGTCTTGTATGAATTGACAGAATTCGGAAGGGAGCAAGTAGAGAAAGGAACTCCCGCCCAGCGTATCTTTGCATTTATCAAGGCTGAGGGACCTCATGCACTTCCTGAGATTGCCTCAGCCCTGGGACTGGAAAAGAGTGAAGTGGGTTCGGCCTTCGGTCAGCTATCAAAGGCTCGTTGTGCTCAAATGAATGATGAAAACAAGGCTCAATCCATCGCTGATGAGCTTAGCGGTGAATTCCTTCTTACCGCCAATCTCCTGCAGAAAGGCTTGCAGGGGGACCTTGATGAGTCAGCATTGGATGCAGATGAGAAGAAAGCAATGGGCAAAATCGCGAAGAAACGCGGTGCTGCTTCCTCTCCCTTCAAGGTCATTGAACGGGAAGATATCGTCTACGAGTTGACTGAAGAGGGTTCCCTGGCCAAGGAAGCGGTCCTGAAGGCAAACATCACAGGAGAGGAGCTTGGCTCCCTTACCCCAGAGATGCTTGCTACCGGAAGTTGGAAAACCGGTAGCTTCCGCCCCTATGGTTTGAATGCTCCCACCAGTCGCCTGATCCCAGGTCGGCACAATCCATACGGAAACTATCTGCAGTGGGTCAAGGATAAGCTCTGTAGTCTCGGCTTTGAGGAATTCGACGGCTCTCTCGTGGAGAATGAGTTCTGGAACGGCGATGCTCTTTTCATGCCACAGTTCCATAGTGCCCGTGATATCCATGATGTGTATTATGTAAAGGACCCGGTGCATTGCAAGGAGATCGAGGAACCTTGGCTCAGCCAGGTTGCCAAGACCCATGAAGATGGCTGGGAGACAGGAAGCCGTGGCTGGCGCTACAGCTTTGACCATGAATTTACCCGTCGTCAGGTGCTACGCAGTCAAGGGACGGTTCTCAGTGCACGCCAGCTGCCCAAGGCCAAGATTCCAGGCAAGTATTTTGGTGTAGCCCGCTGTTTCCGTTATGACCAGGTTGATGCAACCCACGGCGCCGATTTCTACCAGACAGAGGGTATTGTTCTGGGCAATGATGTGAACCTGAAAACGCTGTTGGGTCTGTTGAAGATGTTTGCTGAGGAGATTGCAGGAGCCGAGGAAGTGAAATACGTCCCTGGCTACTTCCCCTTCACAGAACCATCTATCGAAGTGCATATCAAGCATCCTGTATTGGGATGGTTCGAACTTGGTGGTAGTGGGATCTTCCGCCCTGAGGTTACCAAGGCACTCGGCATTGACGTGCCGGTACTCGCATGGGGACTCGGTATCGACCGAATGGCCCTGATGCACCTTGGGTTGAACGACCTCAGGGAGCTCTTTACTCCGAACATTGAGTCGGTACGCACGAGGAGGGGAAACTAATGCCAAAGATTGAAACTACCGGCAAGTTGTTCTACAGCTTGCTTGGAAAAACCATACAAGATGAGCAACTGGAAGAAATTTTCCCCGTTGCAAAAGCTGAACTGGATGGTCATGAAGATGACCTGCTGAAAATTGAGCTCAACGATACCAACCGTCCCGACCTCTGGTCTGCCGCCGGTATCGCACGTCAGCTCAAAGCGTACTGGGGAGTTGAAGCTCCTCTCTATGATTTCTTCTCCACCGCTGATGAGACCTTTGACAGCGAGGGAAGGGAGCTCATCGTAGATGCCTCAGTGAAGGAAGTAAGACCGTACTCAATTGGCTTTGCTGCAAAAGGCCACAAGGTAAGTGAGGATGAGCTCGAAGCATTGATCCAGAGTCAGGAAAAACTCTGTTCCAACTTTGGAAGAAAACGCAAGACGATTGCAATTGGGATCTACCGCTCCGATCTGATCACCTATCCGGTACATTACCGCGGTGCAGACCCTGATACCACCAAATTCATACCGCTTGGAATGGATAAGGAGCTCACCCTGAGGGAGATCTGCAGTGAACACCCCAAGGGCAGGGAGTATGGTCCGATTGTAAGTGAAAGCAAGGTGTTTCCCTATCTGCATGATGACAAGGGAGAGACACTGAGTTTCCCACCGGTCATCAATAGCGCGCATATCGGGGCTGTTGAGGCAGGGGATGAGAATCTGTTCCTTGAGCTCAGTGGATCTGATCTCCACGATCTCTTGCTTGCAGCCTCCATTCTTGCCTGTGATATGTCTGACCTCGGGTATGAGATTCTTCCGGTGAAGGTCTCTTTCCCAGAGGAGACAGAGTTTGGAAGAGAGATAACGGTTCCCTATTATTTCCAGGAGCCTATCTCCTGCTCACTCAGCCAGGTCCATAAGACCCTTGGTGAGCCAATGAGTGGGGACGATGCAGTTGCAGCGTTGAAGAGAATGGGAATCTATGCTGTCTATGATGAGAAAACCATCTGGGCAACCGTCCCAGAATGGAGAAATGACTTCCTGCATCCAGTCGACCTGATCGAGGATATCATGATCGGTTATGGGCTGGGAAACTTCCAGCCTGAGATGCCTCAGGATTTCACGGTTGGACGACTAAGCCCAGCTGAGGAGTTGGGCCGCAAGGTCAAGGACTTGATGGTGGGTCTTGGATTCCAGGAGATGATGTACAACTATCTTGGTTCCAAGCGGGAATATGTGGACAACATGCAGTTCCCTGCTGAAAAATGCATCTTCATCTCCAATCCAATGAGTGAGAACTATGAGGTGGTGCGCCCCTCGGTAATCCCCTCCCTGTTGGAGAGTGAGAGTGTCAGTGCCCATGCACCTTTCCCGCACAAGATCTTCGAAGTGGGTAAGATTGCATTCCTCGATGAGAACGAGAACAGTGGGACCACAACCCGTAATAGTCTCGGTTTCCTTGCCAGTGACAGTGTGATGGGCTACAACGAGGTCTCCTCGATTGTGAACACCCTGTTCTACTTCCTCGGCAAGGAGTATCAACTTGCAGCTTTGGAAGGCGATGGCCGGTTCATTGAAGGTCGTTGTGCCAGAATTATGCTAGGCGAACAAGAGGTAGGGGTATTTGGAGAAATCCATCCTGCAGTTCTGGAGAACTGGGGAAGTGAAACTCCCACCATTGCCTGTGAGGTGGACCTGGATATGTTGTTGAACTAACAGAAGATGCTTGATAAGTATGTAAAAAGCAGCTACATGCAATTGTAGCTGCTTTTTGCTAACCTCTGCATTATTCTACCGAAGTATTCTCTGGTTCCTTCCACCCTAACTCAATAGAGGCTTTCTTACTGACTTTTTTCAGAAATAGGATAATTTCCATCGTTCTATGCGCTGGTAATCGAGATATGGGTGCTGAAAGACTTAAGGCTGCGACAATCTTGCCAGTATAATCACGGACTGGCACTGCAATACACTTAATACCCATCTCACATTCCTCATTATCCAATGCATATCCTTGTTTCTGAATGCTATTCAACTCTTCTTTGAGGGTTTCCATTGAGATAAACGTATTGTCTGTTAACTTTTTCAACCCCATTTTCTCTTGGTAGACAGCTAACTGACTGGCATCATATTGTGTCAGGTGGATCTTTCCTACACCGGTAGCGTGCATAGGTGCTATGCGTCCAATTCTTGACAGTGTCTGCAACATGTGACTTGGTCCATCCTCGGTTCCGATATACACCATTTGCATGTTGCTTTCTATAGAAAGCGATGCTGATTCATTGAATTCCATAGCAATTTCTTTCACATATTTGCGTAAAGCTTGTTGGAAAGGATAATGTCTACGATTTCTATCCCCTAGATCTGCAAGCTTTAACGTAAGATAGTATCTGGCTGTGAGCGGATCTTGGTTAACATAACCATACTCGATAAATGTGTTAAGAAACCTAAGAACGGTGCTCGGTGACATAGATAAATCTTTCGCAATTTCTTGCAAGCGTGCACTTCCTTCCTCATAACTAGCCATTACCTCCAGAATCTCTAAAGCTTTCCGCAAGGATTGGTTTTTCTTAATGCTATCATTCTGATTCACGGTACTTATACCTATTCCTTTCAACATGAGTTGTATATTATTATTGCTTATTGCTTAGAATCCATCCCTAAATTATATGATCCAATAGTATAGAAAGGCAAGCAATAAGCGTTAACTCAGATAGAAGCCCCGAATTTCTTCAAACGCATCTCCGCGGTCAGTGCATGACCTATCATACGTTCTTCTCTGCATTGACGGCTTGTTACGTGAGCAATTTCAACACTTGCTTTCTTTGTAGCTCTTTGAAAGGTAACCGTCTTTAGAAATTTACCAACCCAAACACCTCCTGTGTACCGAGCTGCTCGACTTGTAGGAAGAATATGGTTTGTTCCGATACTCTTATCCCCATATGCAACGGTAGTCTCTTCTCCAATGAAAAGGGAGCCATAATTTGTTAAGCGATCAGTGTACCATTGAGCATCCGAGACTAGGAGTTCCAAATGTTCTGGAGCATAGTCATCCATAAGGGAAATTGCTTCCTCCCTCGATTCTGCTACCATCACTTTCCCATATTGCTGCCATGATTGGCGTGCGATTTCTCTTGTAGGTAAGACTTCAAGCTGACGATCGAGTTCTGCGAGCACCTCCTTTGCTTGTTTTTCTCCTAGACATATCAATATCTGACCGCTATTTGGATCGTGTTCAGCTTGTCCAAGCAGGTCGCATGCAACTAGTTCAGGGTCAGCCGCATCATCACAAATGATTCCAATCTCTGTCGGGCCTGCAAGCAGATCGATACCGCATCTACCAAAAAGCTGTCTTTTTGCTTCTGCTACGAATCGATTTCCTGCGCCGCAAAGCATGTCGACTGGTTCTACCTCTCCCATTCCAAAAGCCATCAGGGCGAAGGCTTGGACTCCTCCCAGAATGAAAATTCTGTCAGCCTCAGCACTGTTGATAGCTTGTACTGTTGCCGGATAGTATCCTTTACCCCTTACAGGGGGTGTACAAGCGACAACTGTTTTAACTCCAGCAATTTTTGCAGGGATTATGCTCATTTGAGCAGAACCGAACATAGGATATCTTCCCCCTGGTATATAACTACCAACTCGTTGGATAGGGATATGTTTGTGTCCAAGTATTACTCCAGGATGTATTTCAACTTCCAAAGGCTGTAATGTTTGCAACTGTGCTTCTGCAAACCGTCTTACATTATCTTGGCAGAAAAGTGTATCCTCAATGAGCTGAGTAGTGCAGGCGTTTCTTGCCTCGATGATTTCCTTCTGGGATAGTTCAAAAGAAGGAGGATTCCAGTCATCAAGTTTACGACTGTATTTTCGTACAGCATCCATCCCATTCTTCTCAAGGTCAAGCAACATGTTGCTTACAATTGCTGCTGTCTCCTCGTCGTGTTCGAACAATCTGTGTCCGCCTTCCTTAATTATGAGCATCTGCTTCTCCTTCGGTTAAATTGCATTTTTCATGATTTCTTGGAGCCATTGAATATCAATATCCCTTACATTGTCTTTTCCATTGTTAGAAAGGTATGCTCCTGCCGCTCCTGCTGCCTCGCCGAGTGCTATACAGTAGGCAATGTTTCTTGCTGCGGAGAGTCCTGCGTGGGTTGCACTGAAACACCTTCCAGCCATAAAAAGATTTGAGAAATCCCTCGCAATGATAGAACGATAAGGAACATGATAGAACTCATCAGGATCAAGTTCTCGAATATCAGTACCTGTGCCTTTCGTGCTATGTATCTCTACTCCTCCATGGTTGCTGACTATGACATCATCAAATTTTTTAAGACTCTCTACATCCTCCTGTGTAAATATATAGTCTCCAATTATCCTACGTGACTCTCTTATACCAAGCATACTTCCGGTATCAAATAGATAGGAATCTTCAAATCCTGGAAGATAGGTCTTCATGAATGAAAATAAGACTTCTGCCTGTCTCCTGCCCTCCATGAGGGAATTAGTCAGTTCTTTTGCATCATCACCCTTGAAATTCTGAATTCGTGTGCTGTTGACTAGAACATGATTTGGATTTGGTTGATTAAGAAAAATTAAACCCCTCTGATGTAGGATTTTACTATCATAGGCAGAGAACTTCTCTGGATTTTCTTTGATTTTCTTATCAATGAATCTGATAAAATCGGCGAAATGTGCATATCTATTATTTTGGATGTTCTTTCGATTTTGTGCTGGATTGAGTTTATGATTTGAGTATGTATGATATGAGATTTTAAAATCTTCAGGATTGTTTTCCATGTACTCTATTAGCGCATCGATATTACAATTGGCTACGCGGAACATCAAAGTAGGAGAGGACCCGTATCCCAATTCATTTCCCCTCTCATAAGCAGCACCTGCTTTGAACGCTAATTGTCCATCACCGGAACAGTCGATAAAGTACTTTGCTTTTACTGCCTGACTTCCTTCAATATTCTCGATGATAATCGCATTGATTTTTCCATCTTGTAGGACTACATCTGAGACGATAGTGCCAAACAATACTTCAGCATTGGCTTCTTCGGAAACCATAGCATCCAGTAGTAGTTTCATATTCTCTGGGTCGATGGGGACTTCAGGACGACTCTCTAGAAAGTGAGTATGCTGGTATGTATCAAGACGGTTGAGTATTTCCACCGCAAGGCTGTTGTTTGTTGGTGAGATAGCAATTTTGCTCATAAGCCCACCTGTCATCATCCCTCCGAGCGAAAATAGTCTTTCAATTACAAGCGTCTTTGCTCCTTGACGGGCTGCACTGATTGCTGCACCTACTCCAGCACAACCTCCACCACAAACAACAACATCAAATTCTGCAATTACAGGAATTTCTCTTTCGTGAACTGTTATATATTCCATGATTTCCTCTTTTGTATTTATTGTAGATAGCCTGATTAGCCCTTGAGAGCACCAGCAGTTAAACCTTTTGTTATATACTTATTAAGCGATAGAAATACAAGCAACATCGGTAATATAACCAATGCAGACGTTGCCATTCTGTTATTCCAAAGCACTAGTTCTCCAGCTTTACCTCCCATCTGAGCATAAAGACCTATCGGCAGGGTCTTGTTTGCATCACTGTTAATCAGAGTTAATGCTAGGACAAACTCATTCCACGCGTTGATGAATACAAAGATTGCTGATGTTGCTAATCCCGGGGCAGCCATTGGGATTATCATTCTCCAGAAAATGTAATTGTTTCCCGCTCCATCAATTTTCGCTGCTTCATCTATTTCCTTAGGTATCGTTTCAAAGTATGCTGCGAGTAACCACATGGCAAATGGTAAGTTAGACATGCTATATGCAAAAATGAGCCCTAGTTTGCGATCAAGAAGACCAAGTTCTACGAATAGCATAAAAAGTGGCAGGACCAGCAGAATTGGGGGAAACATATATGCAAATAGTATTGATTTTGAAAGAGTTTGTTTCCATTTTGTTACAAAACGGGACATACTATATGCAGCCAATGAAGCAACGATAACTGATAAAAACATAGCAGAAATTGATATGAGTACACTGTTAATGAACCATTGAAAGAATGGAGAGTGGTGAATAACAAATTCATAACTCTCAAAAGAAATTTTAGCTGGAAGAAGAGAGGGGCTGTATACATCTAACCCAGTACGTAGTGAGGTAGAGATCAACCACAATATTGGGAAAATCGCAAGAATTAGAAAAAGAGCTGTGAGTAAAGAGAGAATTGTTGTTTTAATAATTTTTCCCATTCTTGCTATTGGAGTTATGAGGTTGTTAGAAGGCATTGTTCTCTCCTTTTGTTTTTGAGTTAACCCATTGGTATACGGAGAACATCAGGATAAGAAACAGCAACATGATTACTGAAACAGCCGATGACTTTCCCATTTCCATTGAATTCCATGCATATTTATATGCCATGATTGGTAGATTCTGTGTTGCAGATCCAGGACCTCCTCCTGTGAGGAGGAAAATCATGTTGAAATTGTTAAATATCCATACGCAGCGAAGAACAACAATAACTTGAAGTATGCGCTTGATATTTGGGATTATGATATAACGTAAGGTCTGCCAGCTGTTCGTTCCTTCAATGAGCGCTACATCGTATTGATCTTGAGGGATCGATTGCAATCCAGCTAGCGTTGACATCATAATGAGAGGGGCCCCACTCCACGCATGAACGAATACTACTGAGAATAAAGCTGTATGCTTTGAGGCAAGAAAAGACATTGGTTCTGGAATTATGCCTTGATTGAATAATACAGTTGAGAAAAGTCCTGAGTCATTATAGAGCCATCCCCAGACCAACACTGATACAATGACTGGAAATGTCCAAGGTATCATATATAACAGTCGGAAAGGTTTTGTGACGTATGGAGATAGAAAACGATCTAGCAATAGAGCAGCACCACTTCCCCAGAGTATTTGCAAAATTATTGTACACGTCGTATAAACAAGGCCATTTCGCATCGATATCCATAGTTCACGATTCCCAAGCAAGTAGATGAAGTTCTCAAACCAAACAATATCGGTGGTTTGTCGCATAATACTTTTATTTGTAAAACTCCACATGATGCTTACTGTTACTGGATAAACCAATACAAAGGCTAATCCTATCAAAGCAGGTAACATTGCCAGTGTCCCAAACTTATTATCAAGAAACACACCTGCTTTCTTTGCTAGGTTATTGTGCATATGCAATCATCCTTTTTTTCAAGGAGAGGACCAGGAACACTCCTGATCCACTCCAGAGGTTGTCTAGTTATCGATAATGAAAAATAGAGATGTTAATATCCTGCAGCCGAGAGCTGTGCCTTGATCTTCTCATGGGTTGCTTTGACTGCTTGTTCAACTGAGACTCCATCTACAATGATTGAATGGAACATATCCTCAATCTCTGAACCAGTAATGCCGCTGTTTGCTACAGGAGTAGGACCATAATCCATTCCTACGCGTGCCCCATTCATTGCTCCTTCCATGAATCTTCCATATAGGTGACTATAATCTGCAATTCTTGGATCATCCCAGAATTTTGGATCTTTAGATCCTTCAACAGTGATGGGAACCATGTTGGGCATCGAGAAGAGGAACTCACGGTATATATCTTGCTTTAGCAAGAAAGCCATGAATTTTGAGGTTTCTTCTGAGTGTGCAACACCTTTAAATTTGCCAATACCTACTAGTCCTGCTCCATCAACCGGTGGCTTCGTATTCATAGGTGTTTCTATGATAGCTATCTTGTCCAGAAGATCAGGATTTGTGTTTACAATGGCCTTAACTAAAGAGCCTGCAGCAAAGATGAAACCAACATTGCCTTTCACAAAATTGTCAATGGCGTCATTTTCACTATAATTGAGAGCTGCTTGACGGCCAGTCTGCTTGTACAAATCAACGAGGAATCTAACCGTTTCAATAGTTTGTGGGGTGTTAAAGTTTACTTCACCTTTCTCATTGAAGAATTCAGCACCATTCGTTCGCATGAAATATGCAAGCCACTCTTTCGACTTGTATGCACTCTTGCTAAGAGGAAGATCGAATCCATATCTTTGAGGAGGATTGGTAATTGCAATAGCAGCCTCGGCAAATTCATCCCAGGTCTTTGGAATGGGCAGGCCAAGTTCCTCAAGCCAGTCTGTGCGAACAGCCATTTTCCAGGATAACGTGTAATGTGGCAGGGCTATGACTTTTCCATCTATGGTTAACCCATTCAATGGTCCAGGTAAGAAAGCATCTTTTCCTCCTACCATTTCAACAACATCATCAACTGGTTCAAAATCTCCGGCTGCCCAAATAGGGATTAGGTCTGCATCACCACCAACGACCATTTGAGGAAGGGTGCCTGCCATCTTGGAGGCTATCCACTTCTGCCTGATATTCGACCAAGGAACTAATTCACGAACAACTTTGATGTTAGGGTTAAGTTCTTCAAACTGTGCAATTGCACTGTCCATTGCAATGATTCTGTCTGGCTGACTATAAGCGCACCACATAGTAATGGTTTTTGTTTCTTGTGGTTTTGTTTCGGCATTGGCTCCTGCAAATAGTAGTGAACCAACAACAAGCAACAATCCTACTAAAATAAGTAGTTTCTTCACGATTTATCTCCTTTTGTTTGCAATCTATGCACTGTTCGTAATTGAAGTATCAATAAAAATGTTTTATCTATAAGAACAATGCAAACCAAAATACTATCGAGAAATATTCAGATTTTTATTCTTCCTGCCCTCCTTTCTCTTAGTTAATTTTGAAATATAAAATGCCTTTTCATAATAGTAAAATTGATTTTTTCATACGTCAACACTTATTTTACAAAAATTATCATTAAATACTACTCCAATATAAAACAAATAATGCGTAAGAAATATTTTGACTAGATTTGTTTTATCCTGTAATATTATAAATCAGAAACCAATTTTGAATAATGAAATTATAGAGGAGTGGCTACATGCAAGTTGCAGAAATTATTGTTAGGATTCTTGAGAAAGAAGGAATAGACACAGCATTTGGAATCCCTGGAGCAAGTATTAATCCAGTTTTTAAGTATTTAGAAAATTCTAAGATTAAACATCACCTAATGCGCCATGAAGAGGCAGCAGTGCATGCAGCAGATGGATACTATCGGTCTTCTTCCAAGTTAGCGCTTGCAATTTGTACTTCTGGACCTGGTGCAACCAATTTTGTTACAGGTCTGTATACAGCGAAGATTGATTCAATCCCATTGATTGCAATTACTGGGCAAGCAAAGTCTTCTCAGTTGGGGACTGATGCATTCCAATGTGTTGATATTGTTGCAATGACCAAAGAAGTGGTAAAGAAATCTGTGTGTGTCTTGAACCCCCATGAAATTGAAAAAATCATGCAAGAAGCGATTTATACAGCAAAAGAGGGAAGACCCGGACCGGTATTGATAGATTTACCGCTTGATATTCAGATGGTTGATATTCCTTTTGACATAGATTCCTACCAATCGCTCCCTATTGAAAGAAAACAACCTGAAAGCACAGCAATCTCAACTGCACTGGAGCTACTCGTATCAGCTAAGAATCCAATTATTATTGCTGGTGGTGGTGTTATTCTTTCTCATGCAGAAAAAGAGTTGGCCTCATTTGCAGAGTTTATGAATATTCCAATTATCACGACGTATATGGCAAAAGGACTAGTTCCGGAGCATCATTATCTTAATGCGGGTATGGTCGGCATACAAGTTGGAGCCAGTTCTTCTGGGAATGCAATTTTCCTTGAATCTGATGTAGTTTTGGGTATTGGCTGTCGTTTTACTGATCGTCATACTGGTGCTCTTGATACATATACTGCAGGAAGGACTTTTATTCATGTTGATATCGATCCAAATGAAATTGGAAAACTCTTCAACGTTGAAGTAGGAATTGTCTCAGATGCAAAGGAAGCTTTGCAATCTCTGATTTCCTTGGCTAAGGCTTCTGGTCTGCGAAATACTAGTACACGGATAAAGGAAATCTCCAAGCGAAAGACACAGTCTGAGTTAAAAGGGGTTTTTCGTGGTGAATTAATCAATCCGAAAGATATTTTTATAAAGGTAAATGAAACTTTTGGTGATGATGCTCTCTATACTACTGGTTGCGGGCTTGTCCAGATTTGGAGTGGGCAGTACCAGTTGATCAATAAACCAAGAATCTATTTCCCTAGTGGGGGAGCAGGTACTCTGGGTTTTGATATTCCTGCAGCAATTGGTGCAAGTGTGGGGAAAGGAAATGCAAAAACTGTATGTATGATGGGAGATTTTGGCTTTACCTTTTTAGTTGAAGAACTTGCTGTTGCCTCAAAATATAATCTACCTATCGTTGTTATCATATTGAATAATGCATATCTTAGTCTGATTCGCCAGAACCAAAAGTACGCCTACTCCTATGAACATGCAGTTGATATGCAAGAGAATCATGGAGGAGTGGATTACTGCAAGGTATCAGAAGGGCTCGGCTGCAGTGCAGAGCGGGTTAAGACATATGAAGAGTTAGAAGATGCCTTGCAACGAGCAAAGGATTCTACAAGGCCATATGTATTAGATATTATTGTAGATAGACAAACAGATTGTAATATGGGCAATGATATCGCTCATATAAAAATGTTTGAATAGTATTATTACAAGAAAAGGACTATATGAATGGAGTTCCTTGCAGACAAAAATATAGGGAATATTGAGTTGCTGTATCCCTATCCTCGTATGGTTCCTGTTCTTCAACATTTTGATCATGATCATCTTGTTGATCCAATACAGACGTTGCTTACAGAACTTCAGAAACCTGAAATTGTAAGCCGTCTAAGTTTGATTAAGAAAGGCGATTATGTAGCTATTGGATGTGGTAGCAGAGGGATTACAAATATGGTCCCTTTGCTACAGACACTTATATTACAACTCAAGCAGAGAGGAGCTTTTCCCTTTGTTTTTCCTGCAATGGGTAGCCACGGTGGAGGAACTGCTGAAGGTCAACGAGAAATCCTCTCGGGCTACGGAATCACTGAAAAAACCATAGGGGCTCCAATACGAAGCTCTATGGATACAGTATGTATTGGTTATACAGACGATGAAAGGCCAACATACCTGGATGCGATTGCTTTTCAAGCAGATCATATTGTAGCCATCAATCGTATAAGTGCCCATACAGCATTCCAAGGACCTTATGAAAGTGGAATCGTGAAAATGATGGTAATTGGTATGGGCAAAATGAAGGGTGCTCAAGCCTATCATCAAAATGGGTTTAGCGAGATGGCATCAACCATTCCAAAATATGGAAACGTAGTATTGCGAAACGCTCCAATATTATTTGGTATTGGACTTATTGAAAATGCATTCCAACAAACATGCAAAATTTCAGTTCTTCCTCCTTTCCAAATTCTTTCTGAGGAACCTAAATTGCTTTCATATGCGAAATCTATAAAGGGCCGGATACTCTTTGATTCTTGTGATATTCTCATCGTCGATAATTTAGGAAAGGATATTAGTGGAGAGGGTATGGATCCTCATGTAACAGGACGATTTCCAACCAATCTATGTGAATCAAAATTTACTGCTCAAAAATTGGTTGTTCTGGACATCAGCCAAGCTTCCCACGGAAATTGCTATGGCATAGGATTGGCAGATATCACAACTCGAAGGTTGTTAGAGTGTTCTGATCTTCACACAATGTACCTAAATGCACGTACAAATACTGTCCTTGATGGGGTGAAGATTCCTATGATTTGTTCTAATCACCAACAGGCAATTCAAGCTGCAATAGCAACTTGTATATTTCAAGATCCTTCGAGGATACGAATAATTCGAATAAAAAATACTCGTGAGATAGATACAATTCTTGTGTCTGAATCAATGTTGGAGTGTGTTCATGGTAATGATGCATTAGAAGTACTCGATACCCCTTCAGATTTTAATTTTAATGAAGATGGGAACTTGTTCTAGTTTCCTTATAAGGCAACCAAACCAAGAACCCCGAGTGCTACGGAAAATCCGAGGAAGAGATCAGTGAATCCTCCTCGTCTCTTCTCCAAGAAGTGCAAAACATACTGTCCTGGTCTGGTAACAGCAAGACTGAAGAGTACTATGCCTGCGAGGACGGTAAGAGCAGTCTTGATAAGATTATCCTGTGTGAAGAAGAAGGTATTGCTGTAAACATTGGCTTCTTCTGGGTTAATCAGTTGGGTAATGAATACTATTAACTGTTCACTGAAGATACCGACAGCAAGACAGGAGAGGGCAAGCAGGATGAATGAGAGGTGTGTGGAGACGGAAAATCGTTCTTTCTCTTTATTGACTGTACGCACCAGTGGTTGTTTGGATGGAAGAAAAATCCGTGAAAGCTTGATAAACGAAGCAATGGTTCCCGCTGAGGCAAGGGTCAGGAAGGTATAATGCATACTTCCCTTGAGCGTGTAGGTAACCAATGTCTTGCTGTAAAAACCGTTGAACGGGGGAAGTGCAGAAATGGATAAAGCTCCTACCAGGAAACAGAGCATCGTAAGCGGTATTCTCTCTCCTTCGTTTCGTAATGCTTGGTTTGCTCCCCTGAGCGTGTAGACATTACGGTTGCCTGCTGCATCAGTAGCCTTTCCGATGGTAAGAAAGAGCAAGGCTTTGAACTGCGCATGGCTGAATGCATGGAAGAAGGAGGCTGAAAGAAGCAGTGCTCCAGTTGATGTGGTGATCCCTGCATGCAGAGCCAACCCCCAGGCACTTACGATATACCCTATCTGGCTGATGGAGTGATAAGCGAGCAGTTGCTTTGCATCACTCTGGGAGAGAGCAAGCAACACTCCGATCAAGGCCGTTGCAGCTCCAGCGTAGCTGACCGGAAGGGCAAGCTGAGTGGCAAGCGGAGAGAGCGCAAAGACTCTCAGCAATGCAAAGAGAGGCACTTTCAACAGTACTCCCGAGAGGAGCGCTGAAACAGCATGTGGTGCTTTTGCGTGTGCATCTACCAACCACAAGGAGAGCGGCATAACTGCTACGCGTAATAGAACCGGGACAATGATCAGAAGCAAGGAGAAAAGTGCAACGTATTGGTTTCTTCCAGAGATAGCTTCCAATCCCCTGGAAATCCCTTCATAGCTGAGTGACCCAGTGAGTTTGTAGAGACCGAAGGTACCGAGCAGGAAAAAGACCATCGCAGACGATGAGAGCATAAGGTAGGAGAAAGATGCATAAGCTGCATTGGCTTTTTTGCCGGTTGCGATCAGTACATAGGCAGTTACGCCCATGAGTTCAAGGCAGACAAAAAGGTTGAAAAGGTCACTGGCCATGCCGATTGCTGCTATGGAAGCGTTCTGGATGAGCATCAGAGCTGTGAAGTAGCTATGTCCAGGTCCTTGCTTACGGGAGAAAATCCAGGAGGGGATGGTGATTGCTGCAGCCAAGAAAATCAAAAGCAAGCTCATTCCATCAAAACGGTAGACGATGCCGATACTCTTTGCATACCCTCCAATGCTTGTCTCAATGTACCCTTGGTTCTGCAGGATGGGGTAGAGCGAGAGAACCAGAGGTAGGGGGAGTACCATTCCTATCAGTATTCCCAAATACTCCGCAATTCTCCTGATGCCCGTCGGGCAGAAGCTCTTGATAAAGAGTATACCTGCTGCTGAGAGAAGAGGGAGAAATACTGGGGAGAAGAGTATGGTGTTGGTCATGCTCATAGTACGCCTCCCGGAACAAGGAGCCACCAAGCCATGACAGCAACCATGAGTGCAAAACCGAAGAAGAGATTGGGGAATAATGCTGTTGACTCCCTTCTTGCTTCAAAACGCTTTTCCAATCTGGTTTTGGATCCAATGAAAAAGAGTAGCAGCGAGATAGTGGCGGTAAGTCCTGTCTTCAGTAAATCCTGGAGTGCTGAATAACTGGTCAGAGTTGCATTCGTAGCTCCCAGTGGAGAGAGAACCTGAACCACAAACGTCTGGAGCTCAGTATACCAAAACCCTCCGGCAAGAAGGAGTAACGTAAGGAAGATTAATGAGAGGGAGGTGAGTGCAGTAGACGACGGTTCCACATTCTGAGTTTCTTGGTTTTTTCTTGGAAGAAAGATACCAGAGAGCTTAAGATATGCAACAATGGTAAATACTGAAGTAATGCTTAGAAGGTAGTTAGCCCCATGTCCTTTTGATAGGTATACGAGTGAATTCTTACCCCAGAAACCGATGGTGGGGGGAAGTGCACTGATCGAGAGAAATGCAACCAGGTATGCTATGCCTGTCATGGGGAATCTTTCACCTTGTGTACGCAGCGCTGAGAGAGCCCCTCGAGCCACATGCAAGTCTTTGCTGCCCACTGCGTCACAGGCGCGCCCCACCGTCATGAATAGGGTTGCTTTCGCCAAGGCATGGCTGAACGCATAGAGGAGAGCAAGAGCGAGCAGTAGTGCTCCCTCCTCGGTCCCAAGCCCTGATGCCAAGGCCAGACCATAGGCTGTTACGACATACCCAATTTGGCTGACTGAGCTATAGGCAAGCAAACGCTTGGCGTGGTGCTCCCTAAGTGCCAAGAGAATACCCAGCAGGGTGGATATCCCTCCTGCCCATGCAAGGATGGATCCAAGTAACTCGGTACCGGTAACCAGCAATAAAAGACGAACCAAGGCAAAGAGGGGTATTTTAATCAACACCCCAGAGAGCAAGGCTGAAACAGCATGGGGTGCATTCGAGTGTGCGCCTACCAACCAACCTGAGAGTGGGATGACTGCAGTTCTCAGGAGCACCGATACGACAATCAGGACAAGTGAGAGACGTGCAACCAGGAGGTCGGATCCTGAGAGCATGTTTTTTGCCTGGGCGATGGTGTCGTAGGCAAGGGAGCCTGAGATTCTATAAAGACCGAATGTGCCTATCAGGAAGAATACCATTGCCGTGGCGCTGAAGATCAGATAAGTAAAGGAGGAGAGGATTGCCTTGTTCTTCTCACTACTGGCAACCAATACATAGCTGGTTACCCCCATTACCTCAAGACAAACAAACAGGTTGAACAGGTCAGCAGTAAGACTGGTGGCAGCAATGGCTGCACTTTGTATAAGAAAGATTACCGTGAACGTTTCCTGATGAGGGCCTGTTTTTCTGCTGTAGAGCCAAACCGGGATACTGACCAGAAGATTGAGCATGATAAGGAGGAAGGAGAGCCCGTCAAAATGGTAGTGGATACCCAGCGTAGTCTCCCAGGTTCCAAGTATCATATGCACCTGATGATGATCAAGTACCGGCTTGATCAGAAAAATGAATGCTACAAGCGGGAGGATGAATGCTATGAAGGCAGACAGATACTCCACAGCCAGTCTTCGTCTGTCAGAAAAGAAGTGCTTGGTAACCATAATGAGTGCAGCACCAAGCATGGGAAGGTAGACTGGGCTGAGAAAGAGACTCTCAATGCTCACTACGCAACCTCTCACTGATCGTGTCTATCTCCAAGGAACCGGTTGCCTTGTATAGTCGAACCGCCAGAGCCAAGGCAAGCGCAGTAACACACACTCCAATGACAATAGCGGTCAGCATCAAGGCTTGGGGAACGGGGTCTACCATGTTGGTTACCCCATCCCCCAGGATCGGGGCTTGGTCTCCGATCCTGCTCCCTTCCAGGATGTAGAGCAGTACCACTGCAGCGTTCAGGATATTGAGTCCGAACACCTTTTTGATGATATTCTTTGCTCCAACAATGGCAGCGAAACCTATCAGAGCAAGCAGGAAGATCAAAATGCGTTCAATGACCACGGCGTCCTCCCATCATGGCGATACACATGACCGCTATGCTTGTTCCCACCTTCAGTCCGATGATGATGTTCAAGAGGATGATGAAGTTTGCAGAGAGGGATGAACCGCTCTTGATCGGGTTACCGAAGAACCCGCTTTCGAAGAAAACCCCACTGGTAGCTGCCACTATGAGTACAAGAAAGGATAGAGCCTCTATTCTTCCCAGTACATTCGTGTTGGTCAGCTTGGTCTGTGTCTCGGTCCCCAGGGCAAGGAAAACGATGGCAGAGGCAACTATCACCCCGCCTTGGAAACCTCCTCCTGGTGAGATATGCCCATATAACATGACATAGAAGCCAAAGAGCAAGACGACCGGTCCAAGCTTGGAGGAAACCACCTCAAGGAGGTGGGTCCTCTGTGCATTTTTGGGTCGTTTTTCGGGGGCGAGGGAGAAGCTCACCGCTTCCTCTTCTTCACTCTCCTTTCCAAGATTGATCAGGATCCCCATTGTACCGGTAATGGAAACCAGCAAAACCAAGGTTTCCCCCAAGGTGTCCATTGCCCGATACCCCAGGTAGATGGAGCTGACGGTATTCACTGCCCCCGTGTCAGAGAGTGCATGTTCATAGAGATAGTCCCTCGAGGCCTCTGGCCAGGGGTGGGAGGAGAGGATGACCGGGAAGATGACTAGGGCCAAGACGAGGAGTATGAACATGATTTTCAAGATGAACAATGTTCGTTTCATTAATCTTTACTCCTTCTCCGAGTGTGGCGGATAGCCCATACAAAGATGATGGTGGAAACTCCGGCTCCTACAGCTGCCTCGGTGATGGCAACGTCTGGAGCTCTAAGTATCGTGAACATCAGGGCGCTAAGCATGCTGAGTGCAGAGAGGGCTATCACTGAATGCAATAAGTCCCTGGAGAGCAATGCGAAACTGCCAAGAGCAAGAATCATAGTGAGAAGCAGGATAGTCATAGGCTTTTATCCTCCCTCTTCATCGCTGATCGTTGTCGGGAGGCATCTTCACTCTCCCAGATGAATTTGGCCACGATTGAGGAGCCTGTGGGAGCAGAAATGAGGAAAAACACCAGAATTATAAAAATCCGTGCTCCACTTGCGAGCGTTGGAGAGAGCAAGAGCAGGGCGATTAGATATGAGAAAACTGCGGTGGTTCCACATAAGGATCCCGCATGGAGGCGGGAGTAGGGGTCTCGGAAACGGAAGAGCCCAACCATCCCGAACAGACCAAAGAAGGTTCCAACCAAGAAGGCTATCAATGCCAGAATCTCTCGTATAATCATCAGCCCTCCTTCCGGTCTTTGAGGAACCGGGTGATTGCAAGGAATCCGAGGAATCCAAAGATGTCGTAGACCAAGGCCACATCCAGATACAGTGTACGTCCTACCCTGATTCCCCAGAGCACCAGCAGGGCAAGTGAGACAGCGCTCAGTACATTCAAGGCAACCAATCGGTCACTTGCCGTGGGACCGAGCAGCAGTCTCAGTAATATGCCAATGGCAAAAAGAATCAGCATTACCAGCATTGCCTGGAGGAGTATATCTGTCATAGCCATGTCCTCCCGAGTGCATGTTCGAGTTTTGTCTTTACTGCTTCCCCTGCAGCTTTTGTATGGGTGGTGCTGCATAGGAGCCAGTGTACGGTAAGATGGTCGTCATTAAGATCAAGGGTCATGGTTCCTGGAGTGAATGTGATGGCATTTGCCAGCACCGTCCTCGCGAGATCACTGCGAAGATGGGTCCTGAAGTGTACAATCCTTGGATTGGTGTTCCCTGTTATGACAGCTTTCACTACTTGATAACTCGATTTATACAAGGAGAGAACCATAAGAAACAGGAATCTCAGGAGAGCCCAGAGATGAGGGATGAAGAAGCGCAGATTTGCCTCATGTTCGGGCAGGAAAATGTGATAGGTGAGTGCTGCAGTTAAAACTGAGGCTCCAAGCCCAAAGAGCAGGCTGAAGAGGCCCAAGTCGGCGGTGAACAAGACCCAGACGAAGTACAAAAACAGGGTGGTCAACACAAAACGCAAGATCGCCCAGACTCGTCTGCTATTCATTCAATCCTCCTGACGAATAATCCTTTCCAAGAAAGCCTTGCTGGTTTCTGCACCCAGCAAGTCATTACGAAGAGCCTCATTATGTAAGAGACGGGCCAGTCTGCTGAGAATTTTCAGATGAAAACTTGCACTACTCTGTGGACCAACCAAGAGAAAGACTAGGCGGACCTTTTTCCCATCGATTGCTTTCAGGTCCAAGGGAGGGGCAAGGCGCATTACCGCCATAAGTGTTTTGGTCATGGATGGGCAACGGGCATGAGTGATGGCACACTCTTCTCCCATACAGGTGGTGTGGAATCCCCCATCGATGACCTTCTGCATCAGATGTTGGGGTGCAAGGTCAGGATGCGTACTGCTCAGCTGTTCAGTCAATGTCTTGATGATGGTCTCAATTGAGTGTTCTTCTCTATCGAGCAAGATACACGACTCGTCAATCAATCTGCTAATTCCTTCCATGACTACACCTCTTCTGCTTCCCTTACCAGGCCGGCTGCCCAATCCACTGGTAGAGTGAACATGATTCCGGTTCCAGGATTATCCAGGCTTCCAACAATCTCCTCTACCAGTTTCTTGGCTTGTTGCACCACTTCTTCGTTGTGCACAACCGAGAAAATCGTCTTGTTGTAAGGTTTGTTGCCCTTCATGAAATCCTTGAATCCTTCAAAGAGCGGGACCTCATAGGTAAGGAAACGTCCCATTCCCTCACTGTCGAGGATGGTGGACCCGGTTATGCCAGCCTCTACATAGGCTTCCATGACCTCTTCCAGAAACGCTTCGTTATTCAAGACGAAAACCAATAGTTTCATTGAATCCTTCCTGCATCAAGGGATGTAGGGATGGTACCATGTGGTAATAGGGCTGGTCAAATGATATCAGTATCAGAGAATTGTATGAGCTCAGCCTGTTCCTTCTCTTGACAGCCTTCTGGTTCAATTTCAATGTAAGGGAAGAGGAAAACTGCTTATGAGAAAGCTCTGGTTTTTAGTATTCCTACTCATTTTTCCCTTGGCATTGCTTACATCCGAGATTGCTCCGGTTGAGTATCGCTCAATGCAGATCAATGCTCCCGAACAGCTATACCTTTCGATTGGAAGTGTCTCCAAGCGGTGGCGACCCTTCACCGGTGGTACCGAGATAACGGTGAAAGCTGAAGTGATCGGGGTGGTTTCCAGTGAAACCAATCTAGCGGAAGGCGACTGCATAACCATCTCCTACATGCATCAGAAGCTGAAGAAGGGATGGGCGGGCCCCCGTCCGATACCCATACTTAAGCGGAAAACCACCACAGAGGCCTTTTTAGCATTCGATGAAGAGCATGGTTTTTATGTGCCGGCAGCACGTGGGGCATCCTTCGACTCTCTCATTGTTATCTACTAGAAGTATTGCAGAGAAATATTCTAATATATTCCAATATAAGGGGTTGTGATGTTGTTAAATCAATTATGAGCGATTAAAATCAAACAGATGGAGAGGAAAAACGATGCAAGTTCTAGTAGTGTATGATTCCATGTATGGGAATACAGAGAAAATTGCTCAAGCAATCGGTACTGCAACCGAAGCAAATGTACTGCATGTTGACCAAGTGAAAGAAGAACACCTTACCGGTCTCGATATCCTGATTGTCGGCTCACCAACCCAAGCTTTTCAGCCCCTAAAACCTGTGAAGACTTTTCTAAAAGATCTCCCTGCTGGAATACTGAAGGGGGTCAAGGTTGCATCCTTCGATACCCGAGCAGATTTGGAGGAGGTAGGCAACAAGCTGTTGAGTTTTCTGGTGAAGCTATTTGGGTATGCCGCAGAACCGATGCAAGCGAAATTGGTGAGGAAGGGGGGTGTAAAAGTGACCACCCCTGCCGGTTTTTTCGTACATGGCAAGGAAGGCCCTCTCAAGGAAGGAGAGATTGAACGTGCCATCCAGTGGGCCAAGCAGCTACTCCCGTGAACAACCGTGGGTACTTTAGGAGTGGATTGCCTTACACGACCATAGGGAATGGACCAAAGCCCTTGGTGGTGTTTGAGGGGCTGACCTTCTCCCACAAGCCCCAACCGCCAGTCATACTCAAGATGTACTCTTTCCTCTGTACGGACTACACCATCTACAGTGTACTTCGTCGTCCACAACCACCCGATCATTATTCACTGGATGATATGGCGAATGACTATGCCCAGATGATCAGGGAAGAGTTCACAGTCCCGGTGGACATCATCGGTATCTCCACCGGGGGCTCAGTTGCATTGCACTTTGCTGCACTCCACCCAACTCTGGTTCGCCGACTGGTAATTCACTCAAGTGCACATATCTTGAACGACAGGGCAAAACAACTCCAGTTGGATGTTGCCCGAGCTGCTGAGAATGGTAACTGGGGAAAAGCCTGGAGATTACTTATTGGAACCGGCTTTACCTCCCCGTTTGCAAAGCCGCTAGTTTTTCTGCTTGGTTTCTTTCTCTCCCTCGATCATCCCAAGAATGCAAGGGACCTGGTGGTGACCGTAGAGGCGGAGGACAACCATGCATTCCGTGACCATCTCCGTGAAATAGTATGTCCCACGCTGGTAGCGGGGGGCGAGGACGATTTTTTCTACAGCCCAGAGCTCTTTAGGGAGACTGCCCAGGGCATCCCTGATGCAAGGCTCTGTCTCTATCCTCATATGGGACACCCTGCGAGGGGGGATCTGTTTAAAGCGGATGTACTTTCATTCCTACTGGAAGCGTAAACTGGTAGAGATATTCATATGCATATTTTTTGAATATTCATACGGTTTTCTTGGTTTGGTATTGACAGGGACCGAGAGAGAACGGTAAGGTTTTGCCATGAAAACGAATCAGAACCGCGTCCATCACCATCATCACTTGTGTAACCGACCGTAGACAGGTGGGAGCTGGACCTCTATATACAGACCTCCGCATGTCGCGGGGGCTTTTTTTATCCCCAGAAAGGAGAAAATCATGGCTGAAGTAGTACGAATTGCAATCCAGAAGAGCGGAAGGCTGAGCGAAAAATCGTTACAGATCATCAAGAACTGCGGGATCAAGTTCGGCAGTGATGCCCGTGTCCTGAAAGAGGAAGCCTCCAACTTCCCCTTGGAATTCCTCTATGTACGGGATGACGATATCCCTGCCTACATACGTGATGGAATCGCTGATATCGGGATTGTGGGAAGAAATGAGTATGATGAACAGGCAATCGACCTGGAAGTACTCAGAGACCTTGGCTTTGCCAAGTGCCGGCTGAGTATAGCGGTGCCCAATGACTTCGTGTATCAGGGCCTTTCTTCTCTGGAGGGAAAGCGCGTGGCAACCAGCTATCCAAACATCCTTGGCGGCATCCTGAAAGAGAATGGGGTCTCGGCAAGCTTCGTCCAGGTATCCGGCTCTGTGGAAATCACTCCTGCTGTTGGTGTTGCTGATGCCATTTGTGACCTGGTTTCCACTGGAGCAACCTTGGCGATGAACGGGTTGAGAGAGGTGCAGAGCATCTATACATCAACCGCTGTCATGATTGGGCGCAAGCAGATGGCCAATGCTGAAAAACAACGTATTCTTGACCGCCTGATGATCCGCCTCGATGCAGTCATGAAGGCTTCCTCCTATAAGTACATCATGTTCAACCTTCCTGAGGAACATCTGGAGCAGGTGGCTCACATCATCGGTGGCATGAAGAGCCCTACGGTCACTCCATTGATGGAAAAGGGGTGGGTCTCTGTACAAACCGTTGTGGCAGAGGATACCTTTTGGGAGGACTTTGAACAACTCAAGGCCCTTGGTGCACAGGGGATACTCGTAACCCCGATTGAAAAGATGACAGAGTAGGGGGAACCATGGCCTTTCTACAGCGGTATGAGAATCCACCAGATGAGCAGTTGAAGAGGTTGCTTACCCGGAATCTGGATACAACACAGTCGGTAACCAAACAGGTTTCCGCCATTCTGGATGCAGTGAAAGAGGAAGGCGATAATGCCCTCTTTCGTTTTGCATCAGAGTTCGATGGAGTTGCTCTCGCATCCCTTTCTGTATCTCCCAAAGAGTGCAAGGCAGCAGAGGCAGAAGTGGATGATTCTCTGAAGCGAGCTCTCAGGCAAGCCTATGACAATATCCATAGCTTCCATGCTGCGCAGATGCCTACAGGTGAGCAGGTAACGGTTGCTAAGGGTATCACACTCTCCAGGAAGGTTGTTCCCTTGGATCGGGTTGGGCTCTATATCCCTGGTGGTACCGCACCGCTGTTCTCCACTGTCCTGATGTTGGCAATACCAGCCTTGGTTGCGGGGTGCCCAGAGGTGGTCCTCTGCACCCCTCCAGGAAAACAAGGAACGATTCACCCTGCCATTCTCTATGCTGCAGAGCTGTGTAATGTGAAGGAAATCTATGCAGTGGGAGGTGCCCAGGCGATTGCTGCCATGGCATATGGGACGCAGTCCATCAAGGCAGTGGACAAGATATTCGGACCAGGCAACCAGTATGTGACTGAAGCCAAGGTACAGGTAAGCAGTACTACCTGCGCCATCGATATGCCGGCAGGTCCGAGTGAGGTAATGGTCGTTGCCTCTCCTTCCTCAAACCCAGCTTTTGTAGCCAGTGACTTGCTCAGCCAGGCTGAACATGGAAGAGATAGCCAGGCGATGCTTGTTGTGCAGGGAGAAAAAAGAGAAGGGAATGAGTTTATCGATCGTGTGGAAGAAGCGATAGCAAAGCAACTTGCCGAATTACAGAGAAACACCTTTTTGGAGCAGAGTCTTGCCGGTTCCAGGGCCTTTATTGTCCCTAACCTGGACGCCTCTGCACACATGGTCAATGCATATGCCCCTGAACACCTGATCATCGATCTGGGAGAAGCAGAGGATGATGCATTGCTGGAGAAGGTGGTCAATGCTGGGTCGGTATTCCTTGGACCTTACTCCTGTGAGAGTGCAGGGGATTATGCAAGCGGCACAAATCACACCCTTCCCACCAATGGATGGGCACGTTCGTACAGCGGGGTGAGTACCGATTCATTCATCAAGAAAATCACTGTACAGAAAATCAGCAAGGAAGGCCTTGCCTCTCTTGCACCAACCCTGCTCTGTATGGCAGAACAGGAACAGCTGGGTGCTCACAGGAGTGCGGTAGCAGTCCGTTTGGGAGAAGAGAAATGAGAGAGTTGCTGAGAAAGAATATCGCCAATTTGACCCCGTACAGCTGTGCACGTAACGATTTTACCGGGAAAGCCGAAGTCTATCTCGATGCAAACGAGAATTGGCAGGATTTTGTCGAGAAAGCAGATGCAAACCGCTATCCAGACCCGCTTTCGGTTGCAGTGCGAAAAAAGGTCGAAGAGGTGCTTGGCCTTCCTTTTTCGAAGACCGTTTTGGGCAATGGCAGTGATGAGTTGATCGACAATCTGTTACGTTGTTTCTGTGAACCAGGAAAGGACTCAATCTTGCTCATGCCCCCCACCTATGGTGCATACAAGGTATTTGCCGACATCAATGATGTAGGAATCTCCACCGTTCCCCTGACCCCTTCATTTGGAATCGATTTTCCAGCGTTATCGGAATTCCTACAATGGGAGAAGGAGAACAGAAATGGGGATGGTAGACTGAAGGTGCTCTTTATCTGCAGCCCAAACAACCCCAGCGGAAATGCATTCCCCCTCAGCGAGATAAGGAAGGTGTGTGAGCTTTTTGATGGCATTACCGTGGTTGATGAAGCCTATTATGATTTCAGTGACAAGGAGAGTGCGGCCAAGTTGTTGGATTCCTTCCCTAATCTGGTGGTGCTGAGGACCCTCTCCAAGTGCTGGGCTCTTGCCAGTGCGAGGGTTGGCATTGCGGTGGCTGACGAGGCGATGGTATCAGTCTTCAGAAGTATGAAGTACCCCTATAACCTCGGAACTCCGAGTCAGGAGTTGGCACTCAAGGCTCTTGGCAATGCTGGTGAGGTAGAGAAGGGGCTTCGCCTTATCAAAGATGAGAGGTTACGTTTAGAAGAGGAGTTGAAAAAGCTCGCATGTGTGCGAACAGTCTTTCCCAGTGATGCGAACTTCTTTCTTGTGCGGGTATCAAATGCCCATTCAATCTACCACTATCTTGCAGGGCTGGGTATCATCGTACGTAATCGAAGTAAAGAACTGCACTGTGAAAACTGCCTGAGAGTTACCATAGGAAGCAGGAAAGAGAATGACAGACTGCTGGCAGCATTTGCTGCATACAAGGAGCACGAAGATGCATAAGCGAGTACTGTTTTTGGATCGTGACGGAATCATCGTTGAGGAAATGCAGGTAGATAGTCTTGAGAAGGTACGCTACATACCAGGGGTGTTTGGTGCCCTCTCCCGCCTAAGGAAGGATGGGAATTGGTATTTTGCCATGGTGAGTAACCAGGATGGGGTTGGAACTCCTTCCTTCCCCAAGGAAGCCTTTGAGATTCCCCACCAGAGAATCATGGAGACGCTGAATGGCGAGGGCATTACCTTCGATGCCGAGCATATTGACTACTCGCTTCCCGAGGATAACTGCCCTGGAAGGAAGCCGGAGATTGGAATGCTCACTGAGTACATGGATGGAAGCTACGACCTTGATCACTCAGTTATGATTGGGGATCGTCTCACTGATGTGCAGCTCGCAAAGAATATTGGATGCAAGGCAATCTGGTTCGCCGATGAATCAAGAGCAGATGAGTTGGGTGAGGATCTCAAGGAGGTCTGTATTCTGGTCAGCGACAACTGGGCTGCCATTGCATCCTTCCTTCTTGATGAGCACAATCTCTCCCCACGTACTGCACGATTGGAAAGAAAAACAAAAGAGACGGAGATCTCACTTAAGCTGAATCTTGATGGCGGTTCCCTCGGTTCTATCCATACTCATATTCCTTTCTTCGACCATATGTTGGAGCAGGTGCTTCGCCACAGTGGTTGTGACTTGGACCTGCACGCACATGGAGACCTGGTGGTGGATGAACATCACACGGTGGAAGATGTGGGCATCGCCTTGGGTGGGGCATTCCGTGAAGCTTTGGGTGATAAACGGGGTATAAATCGTTACGGTGCTGAGATCCTTCCCATGGATGAGGTCCTTGCCCAGGTGGCACTGGATTTTTCCGGACGACCGTATCTCCAGTGGGATGTTTCCTTCAAACGAGAGTATATAGGGACATTCCCCACTGAAATGGTTGAGCACTTTTTCAAATCCTTCAGTGATAGTGCAGGATGTAATCTTTCGCTCAAGGTAAGCGATGGTAACGCCCACCACCAGTGTGAGGCTCTTTTCAAGGCTTTTGCACGGGCTATCAAAGAGGCCGTGCATCGAAACCCATATTCGATGCAACTGCCTACAACCAAGGGGATGCTATGAATATCGCAATCGTAAAGTATAATGCGGGAAATACACGCTCGGTACTCTGCGCACTACACCGCCTTGGCTATGAAGCAGAGGTTACCGATGACCTAAAAGAGCTGGCCAATGCCGACAAGGTAATATTCCCTGGGGTAGGGGAAGCCTCCACGGCAATGGCTTATCTTCGTGAGAAAGGGCTTGATGTGGTTCTTACCTCTTTGAAACAACCCTTCCTGGGAATTTGCCTGGGTATGCAACTGATGTGTGCCACCAGTGAGGAACATGACACCCAGACCCTGGGTATCTTCCCCATACCAACGCGTAAGTTTTCCCTTCCCCCTGAGTATAAGATTCCTCATATGGGATGGAATACCCTACAGTGCAGGAATAACCGGTTGTTCTCTGGTTTGCAGGGAGAGGCTTGGTGCTATTTCGTACATAGCTATTATGTTCCCCTCTGTGAAGCAACCATTGCAAGTACGGAGTATGGTGGCTTGGAGTTCTCCTCGGTACTGCATAAGGATAACTACTATGGATGTCAGTTTCACCCTGAGAAGAGTGGTGATGTAGGAGAACAGTTGTTGAGAACGTTTTTGGAGGAGCTCTAATGCATATCATCCCTGCTATCGATATTATTGATGGAAAAGCAGTCCGCCTCACCCAAGGCGACTATGCATCGAAAAAGATCTATGCTTCCGATCCCCTTGATCTTGCAAAGCAGTTCGAGGATGCCAATCTTCGTTACTTGCATGTCGTGGACCTTGATGGGGCAAAGGGAAAAGGTATTGTCAATCTTAAGAGTCTTGAACGTATTGCAAGCAATACCAATCTGATCATCGACTTTGGTGGGGGAATCAAACGGAGTGAGGACCTTGAAGCAGCATTTTCCAGTGGGGCGAGCAAGGTTACCTGTGGTTCTGTTGCCGTGAAGAATCCCTCCCTGTTGATCTCCTGGATCGAGGAATTCGGCTGTGATCGCTTGATCCTGGGTGCCGATGCCAAGGATGGTATGGTCCAGAGTGCAGGATGGACTGAAGGGAGTGACCAGGAGGTTGCAGCCTTCATCGACCTGTACCGTAGCCAGGGACTCTATCAGGTAATCTGTACAGATATTGCCAAGGACGGAATGCTCAGTGGCCCCTCAATTGACCTGTATCGTACACTTCTGAAGGATCGAGACGATCTTCATCTCATTGCATCAGGTGGTATAACCACCCTGCAGGACCTACATGACTTACAGGAAGCAGGCTTATCGGGGGCTATCATCGGTAAGGCAATCTATGAAGGCAAGATTACCATCGAAGAGCTTGCAGCCTTCAGGGAGGAATAGCATGTTGGCAAAACGAATCATTCCCTGTCTTGATGTACGTGATGGGCGTACCGTAAAAGGGGTCAACTTTGTAAACTTGCGTGATGCGGGGGATGCGGTGGAACTTGCCCAGGCCTATAGTCGCTGTGGTGCGGATGAGCTGACGTTCCTTGATATCACAGCAACAGTTGAGAACCGTTCAACCTTCCGTTCCTTGGTAAGGAGTATTGCCGACCATATCGGTATTCCCTTTACCGTCGGTGGTGGCATCAGGAATGAGGCTGATGTGGCATCTCTCCTTGATAGCGGCGCTGACAAGATCTCCATCAATAGTCAGGCGGTTGCAAAACCGGAGGTCATCGATGAGCTCGCTCTGCGTTTTGGCAGCCAATGTGTGGTCTGTGCCATTGATGCAAGAAGGAATCCTGCCTTTGACCGGGAAACGGAAGAAGGTTGGGAGGTATACGTCCATGGTGGGCGGAAAGGAACCGGGATTGATGTCATCTCCTGGGCGAAGGAAGCCTACAGCAGGGGAGCAGGAGAAATTCTGCTTACCAGCATGGAACACGACGGTGTGAAGGGAGGGTTTGCTGTTGACCTGACCCGTCGAGTCTCTGAGGCGGTGGGAATTCCTGTCATCGCGAGTGGAGGGGCAGGGACGATGGAACATTTCCATGAAGTATTCACCGATGGCAAGGCCGACGCAGCATTGGCAGCATCCATCTTTCATTTTCATGAAATTGATATCCCAGAGTTGAAGATTTTTCTTGAACAACATGGTATAACTATGCGTAAGTAGTAGTAAGGAGATGGATTATATGGCTCTTGATTTCGAAAAACAGGGTGGATTGGTTCCCGCAATTATCCAGGATGCAGTGACAAACAAGGTATTGATGCTCGGTTATATGAGCGATGAGTCGCTCAAGATTACCCGTGACCGTGGACTTGTCACCTTCTGGTCCAGAAGTCGCAATACGCTTTGGACAAAAGGGGAGACCAGTGGAAATTATCTTGAGGTCAGGGATATCATTGAGGATTGTGACCATGACACCCTCCTGATCAAGGCAATACCAACTGGACCGGTGTGCCACACTGGAAGTGATACCTGTTTTGCAGAAGAAAACAACCCCGAAAAAATTCCAGCAACCGACTTCTTATTCTACCTTGAGCAGGTTATCCATGACCGCCGTGAATTCCCCCAGGAAGGTTCATACACCAACCATCTTTTCAGTAGAGGCATCAACAAGATTGCACAGAAAGTAGGGGAAGAGGCAGTTGAGCTCATCATTGAAAGCAAGGATGACAACAAGGACCTGTTCCTCGGGGAAGCTGCAGACCTTCTCTACCACTTCCTGGTACTCCTTACCCAGAAGGAAGTACGGTTGAGTGAAGTTGTTGAGATTCTCAAGGGAAGACACAGCAGATAATCCACCAATTCCACCAAGCAAACCCCCGCCTATGCAATCATATAGCGGGGGCTTGTTGTTTCTATCCAATAAGATTGAAGGTATTCTACGATTTCTGTATACGTCTCTTGATGGCTCTCTCTGTCTGGATGATCAGCAGAGGGAGTACGGCTCCTGCAAGCACAAGCAACCACTGTGTTGCATTGAGTGTAGTGGTGCCAAGCGCGTCGCTTAACAGTGGAACATAGATGGCAAGCAACTGCAAGAATACCGAGATAATGAGAGCCAAGATCAGGAACCGGTTTTTAAGAATGTTCCGATCCAAACCGAAAGACTCTTTCTCCCTCACATTGAAAATGTGCACCAGCTGACCAAAGGCCATGGTGGTGAAAGTGATGGTCTGTGCGACTCGTATCTCCCATCCCATTGCAAGGGAGATCATAAAGACAGCGAGTGCTCCCAAGCTGATCACAGCTCCATTCCCAAGGACTCCCATTGCGAATGAACGGTTCATGATTCCTCGCCTCGGGTCCCTTGGTTTTCGTTTCATCACCCCAGGCTCTCCTGGTTCCCATGCAAGGGACATTGCCGGCAAGACATCAACCACCAGATTCAGCCAAAGGATTTGCAGGGCAACGATTGGCATAGGTAGTCCCATCATGATTGAGATGAAGACCACAAAAATCTCAATGAAGTTGCAGGAGAAGAGGAAGTAGATGAATTTTTCGATGTTGTCGAAGATTACTCTTCCCTCTCTCACTGCATCGACGATGGTAGAGAAGCGGTCATCGGTAAGGATCATGTCCGATGCTTCCTTGGCGACCTCGGTTCCTCGTATTCCCATAGCAACTCCGATATCAGCACCATTGAGCGCAGGGGCATCATTCACCCCATCTCCGGTCATTGCGGTTATCTCTTCATCGATCTTCAGCGCCCTGACAATTTGCAATTTATTCTCTGGAGAGACCCGGGCAAAGATGGAGGTGTTCTTGATTTTTTCAGCAAGCTCATCCTCACTCATCTGGTCCATCTCCTTGCCGGTGATGACCTCACCTGAAACATCCATTCCTATGCGCCCTGCGATAATGCCTGCGGTCTTTGGATGATCCCCGGTAATCATGATGACACGGATGCCTGCTTCCCTGGCTTCCTGAATCGCTTGTTTTACATCCTCACGAGGAGGATCGATGATACCTGCAAGGCCCAGGATGGTGAAGCCTTGTTGCAAGGCATCCTGCATTGCCTGCTCAGATCCATCTCCCTGATACCCAGACAACTTTCCGACTGCAAGGACTCGTAGCCCCTCACTTGCAAGTGTATCATTTGCTTCTTGGAGCAATCGTTTCTCCTTCTGCTCCATTCCACTCATATCAATCAGGACATCGGGAGCACCCTTGATGAACAGGGTTTTCTCTTTGTTGTCTTGTTGGTATGCGGTTGCCATATACTTGGCTGTAGAGTCGAAGGGAATCTCCCCGATGCGTTCCCACGCTCCTTCTTCCTTCTCCTTCCTGTCGATAGAAGCCTTTCTCCCTAAAACGACCAATGCACCTTCGGTAGGGTCGCCTATGATGGAGTAGGTCTCTTCCTTCACCAGCGTTGCATTACTGGAAAAGGCGCCAGTGAGTAAAAATTCCTGCAAGGAATCATGTTCTGATGGATCAATTTCCCCATCGCTGTTTGAGAATGTTCCCTCTGGTTCATATCCTTTGCCTGTAATTGTATAGACAGACCCATCCTTCAGATGCAAATGGGTCACCGTCATCTGGTTTTCGGTGAGAGTCCCTGTCTTGTCCGTGCAGATTACGGTAGTCGAGCCCAGGGTCTCCACTGCAGGGAGACTTTTTACCAAGGCATTATGATTTGCCATGGTTTTCATTCCCAATGCCAGGGTGATGGTGGAGACAGCAGGAAGCGCTTCGGGTACTGCAGCAATAGCAAGAATGATACCTATCTTGATCATCTCATAGAGCTCTCTGCCGGTGATGATCCCTGTAATGGTCACAACCGCTGCTACTGCAAAGGAGATCAGCATCAAGGATTTTCCCAGGGTGTTGAGCTGTTTTTCCAATGGGGTATCGGACTGTTCTTCTTCCTCGAGCATGGAACTGATTCTTCCCAACTCGCTGTTCATGCCGGTACCGGTAACAATGGCATAGGCATTGCCCCGTGTTGCTGCGGTGCCAGCGTGCACCATGTTCTTTCTGTCCCCGATCGGGACATCCTGCTCGTCTATGGTCAGCGTATCCTTGTCTATTGCCTCTGATTCCCCGGTCAACGCCGATTCATTGGTTGCAAAGTTTTTCGTACTGGTCAAGCGGCCATCAATGGTGATTGAATCCCCCTCCTCGATATATATCAAGTCACCAATAACAAGACCTGAGGACTCAATTTCCGTAAGAGAGCCACCACGAATGACCTTGGCGGTGGTTTTCACCATGTTCTGCAAGGATTCCACAGATTTTTGTGCCTTGTATTCACTGATAAACCCGGAGAGTACTGCAATGAGAATTGCGATGATGATCGCTATTCCCTCTACCGTATCTCCCATGATGAAGGCAACAGCCCCTGCCACCATGAGTAGGTAGACGATAATATTGTTCAGGTTTGAAAGCAAGATTTTCCAAGCAGATACCTTGCTTCCTGACTCAATCGTATTTGGGCCAAACTCATCGAATCGCCTCTGGGCTTCTTCTGGGGAGAGTCCCTCTTTTCCATCAGTAGAGAGTGTTTCTATGAGCTCTTGTTCGTTATATGCATAGGGTTTCTTTCTCAGGTTTTGCAATTGCTTCCCCCTTCATTGTGGATGGCGAAAGTATAGCATGGAATAAAATGCAGGCGAAACAATACTGAAATTGGGGACCAATCCAATTCTACCCATATGTTTGCAGGACAGAGCGTGCTTTGCAGGTAATGATTCGGCTTCTTTCGCGTTTCTGTTCATACATCAAATGGACTGCACCTGGGTGCACATATTCCAGTTCCCAGAATCCATCCTTTTCTTTGTTTTTCAACCAATGAAGAGCATTTCTTATATGTTTATCGCAGGGGTAGTTGAAACGTGAGGCAGCTACAAGGAAGCGAAGTATGTCATAGTGGTAGTAGTGAGGATAGGTGAGTTTCTGATAGCGTTTATCATCATCCCAGAATAGGTCATGAGCAAGGATAAACTCTATGGCTTCTTGCACAGCTTCGTGAACAAGATGGTGTTGAATTTGTAATCCATTTTCAAGATAGGAGAGAAATCCCTCGATCACACAGATGGTTGTGTGTGGATCTCCTATGGGAGAATCATGGTTCCAGCTATAGCCACCTTGGGGTTTTTTCTGGGAAAGAAGGTATGCAACAAGGGTTTCAATTCGCTCCTCTTCCCGGCAGAAGTAGGCTGCATAATCCAAGAAAATGCCATCGATGGCGATATCACTTGGCATGGTACTCTTCGCCAAGTTCATGCCACCACAAGGGAGCATGCACTCATCAAACGTTCTCTTTACCATCTGCCTGCAGGCTTCTACCTCTGGGTGAATCCCGAGCTGTCTCAATGCATAAAGCGTATAATGAGTGCTGGTCCATTTTGGTTGATAGTACCAGAGGCCCCAATGTCCTGTTTCAGTCTGGCAAGAGAGGAGTTTTTTTCCGTATCCCTCTCTCTCAATCCTTTTCTGAAGCGATGTAGCCACTGATGCGTTACATCCAAGCAGAGAGGTGTGGGTAAGGTATTGGATGGAAGCATCTCCGTCCAGTAACCATTGAATTACTTGATTATGCATGAAACCCCCAGAAAGAATGCCGGTTAAGAGAAGTGTAATGCTATCGTGTTCTTTATACAAATGCTTTTTGCAAATAGTGTTGTCCACTATTTGACCAAGGATTTGGATTTTGAAGATTAAACGCTCTGTATATCATGCATATTTGGGACAGTGCTTTCTCAAAGGTGGATGGGTGTTCTCCGTAATACCTTAATACACAACAGTAATACACAACAGCATTTTTCCTGAGGGAATATTTCATTTGTGGTATGAGTTGGAGTTTGTATACAGACACGTGAACATACATATTCTTTGGACTGACGTTTGAAGGAATCAGGTTGCCATGGTATAGTAGTAGTGAGACTATTCAGCAACATTATGAAGTGATATACGCACATAAGCAAAAAGAACGTGAAGCTCTTATTTGTCTATTATGCAATCTGTGTGAACTGACAAAACCTTCTGCAGAGTTACAAAATTCTTCCCTGCAATAATGCGGGAATTTTGTAGAGGTCCCATATTAACTCAACAAGAATGAAAATGAGGGAAACCTACATAGAAGGAGAATCTCCCTTATGGGGATCAAGAGAGGAGAAAATGAGTAATATAGTCAGCATCAATGAAGGCAAGCTTGTACTCTATTCCATTGGCGACACAAAGGTCTATGTGGATGTTGTATTCAAGGACGAAACATTCTGGATGACACAAAAGGCAATAGCAGAGCTGTTTGATGTCGATCGGAGTGTTATCACAAAACATATAAACAATATCTACAAGGAGGAAGAACTTGACCGAAAGGCAACAAGTGCAGAAATTGCACTTGTTCAAAAGGAAGGCAACCGTGAAGTGAATCGTACTCCGGATTTCTATAGCCTTGATATGATTATTGCGGTAGGCTACCGCGTGAATTCAAAAAAAGCAACGCAGTTTAGACAATGGGCGACGTTAAGGTTGAAAGAGTATATTCAGAGAGGATATCTCCTAAACATGGACTTGCTGAAAAACGGAAGACAGTTCGGGCGTGATTACTTCGATGAGTTGCTTGAGAAAATTCGTGAAATTAGGGCAAGTGAACGTCGCGCCTATCAGAAGATTGCTGACGTGTTTGAGCAATGCAGCTATGACTATGACAAGAACAGCGATACCACTAAGGCTTTTTATGCTTTTGTACAGAATAAGCTCCACTACGCAGTCACGGGTAAGACTGCGGCAGAACTTATATCTGAACGTGCCAGTTACGACCATCCGACGATGGGTTTAACCACTTGGAAAGACGCACCGGATGGGAAGATACTCAAACGCGATATTCGAATCGCAAAGAACTACCTGAATGAGAAAGAACTCTCACGCCTAAATCGTCTCGTCACGATGTTCATTGACTACGCTGAACTCTTGGCAGAGGATGGTGTGGCAATGAGCATGCAGGACTGGCTCACTGAAACAGACAACTTCCTGAAAAACAACCGCCGTAGAGTGCTCGAAGGCAAAGGCTATGTTTCCCATGGCGAGGCAATGAAGAAAGTCGTTGAAGTGTATGAGAAATTCCGAATCCAGCAGGATAAGGACTATATCTCAGACTTTGATGAAGCGGTGTTTGAATATCTTAAAGGTTTGGAAAAACCGAAGGATGGTAGAGATGATTAACCAAGATGTTCTCACCACTTTAGATGGAATCATAGTTGCTGATTAATGGATTCAAGAACAGATGACTTGCCTATATTCAGATACACATAGTGAACCTTTGCGAAGCGTATCATACAACGACATCCTAGGAAACGCTCTCCTGTAAAAAGTAATACAATTTTCATTTGACAGATATGAAAAGGTGTGAAACAATATAGGTATGGAAACGCTTCCACGGTATGAAGTGTCTTGTTTCCCCAGTGTTCTGCTCTCTCATATCGTTGTGAAGTGTGTGATGCGTTTACGCAATTAGGTAATCATACCGCTTGGGAAAACCAAGCAAAAGGAGAGGAGAATGAAGAAAGCAGTAGTAGTGTTACTCATTGCATTGGTGGTTCTACCATCAGCATTTGCTGCTGGACAAGCTGACACTAAAGCAGACGACAAGAAGGTCGTGCAGGTGTTTGGAGCATTCGTAGATGAAGAACTGAGACGCTTTGAAGAGGCAATCGTGCCATTCGAAGAAAGGACAGGCATCGATGTAATCTACGAAGGATCGAAGGACTTTGAGACGCTGATCAGTGTACGTGTTGAGGGTGGTAATCCCCCAGATATCGCTGCACTTCCCCAGCCTGGTCTCATGTATAACTTTGCTTCCCAGGGATACCTGGTTCCAATGTGGGACTCCCTGTTGGAAACAGTCGATGCAAACTATGCACCGGTTTGGAAAGACCTGGGTTCCTATGATGGCACCCCTTATGGCGTATTCCACCGTGTAAATGCAAAGAGTTTTGTGTGGTATCCCAAGAAAGCTTGGGCAAGGGAAGGATATGAAGTTCCTACCACATGGGACGAATTGATCGCCCTGATGGACAAAATGGTCGCCAATGGACATACCCCTTGGTCAATCGGTATTGAAGCCGGTGGAGCCACAGGTTGGGTTGGTACCGACTGGGTTGAGGATGTCATGCTCAGAACCGCTGGTCCTGAAGTATATGACAAATGGGTAAACCACGAGATCGCATTCAATGCACCTGAGGTTCGAGAAGCCTTTGAAGTAATTGGCGATATCTGGTTGAATCCAAAATATGTCTATGGTGGAACCAACACCATTCTTACCCAGAGTTATACCGATTCCCCAAGAACTATGTTTGAGAATCCTCCACGTTCTTGGATGCATCGACAGGGTAACTTTGTCACCTCTTTCCTCCAGGATGACATTCAGGCAAATCTTGAGGAAGAAGTAGGAGTATTCCCCCTTCCTGGTATCAATGATGAGTTTGGAATTCCTATCCTTGGTGGTGGTGACCAGTTTGTTGTCTTCAATGACCGCCCTGAAGTTCGTGAGTTCATGGAATTCCTGGCAACTTGGGAATCTGGTGAGATTTGGGCAAAGAGAGGCGGAGCTCTCTTCCCCTATCTGAATCAGGATCTGGATGCCTATCCGAACGAGATTGAGCGCTCACTTGCTGAATCCCTGGTGAATGCCAAGGTCTTCAGATTTGATGCTTCCGATCTAATGCCGGGCCAAGTTGGTGCAGGTTCTTTCTGGACTGGTATTGTTGACTGGGTCAACGGCAAGAGCCTTGATGCCATGTTGAACGATGTTCAGAAATCCTGGCCGGAATAAGTAGACGATGTGTTGCGCCGGCAGAGAAGTAGCACTTCCTGCCGGTGCTCTTGTATCGTACTCTCAAAGGGGAACGTGCATGACAACAATTGAAAGACAAGGGAAACCTACATCAACCCTCGCAAAACTTGGTCGTATAGCATTTTCTGTTCTTGTGCTTGTTGGGGTGTTCTTTGTATTGTGGGTTGGTTTCATCTTCTTACGGGATAGCAATGCTCCACAAGGAATAATTGCAATCATCGCTATTGTGTGGGGTGTTGGTGGGATTGCTCTTCTGTTCTGGGTAGCTGATTGGGTTATCAATAGAACCAGTGTTACGACTGCCAAGAAGCTGCAGCCGATCATATTTGTAGGACCAGCACTGCTGATCCTGGCTTGGTATCTGTTTATCCCTACCGTGAGATCGCTCTACTTGAGTTTCTTTGATGCTCAGTCGAAGAATTTCGTAGGGCTCCAGAACTATGTGTTCGCTTTTACCGATTCCAAGATGCGTGAATCATTCATGAACAATCTCCTGTGGTTGATCATCGGAACCGGCGGGGCAGTCGGCTTCGGTCTTATCATCGCCTTGCTCGCTGATCGAGTGAAAATGGAGAAGGTCTTCAAGAGCATCATTTTCATGCCAATGGCAATCTCATTCGTAGGTGCTGGTATTATCTGGAGATTTATTTATTCGTACAAACCCGCAGGAGAGGACCAGATAGGTTTGCTCAATGCAATTGTTACCTTTTTCGGAGGTGAACCACAAGCCTGGTTTACCATGCCGGTCTGGAATAATATCTTCCTGATCGCCATCTTAGTATGGCTGCAAACCGGCTATGCCATGGTTATCATCAGCTCTGCACTCAAGGGTGTTCCCTCTACGATTATTGAAGCAGGTCGTATTGATGGGGCAGGGGAGTTCAGGATTATCAGGAGTATTATCATACCCTTCATTGCTCCCACCCTTATCACAGTTTCAACAACGATTATCATCATTACGTTGAAGATATTCGATATTGTATTCACCATGACCAACGGTAACTATGGGACCGAGGTCATTGCAAGCATGCAGTACAAGCAGATGTTCCGTTTCTACCACTATGGACGAGGCTCTGCAATCGCCATTGTTCTGGTTTTGGCCGTCATTCCTGTCATGTGGTACAACCTGCATCAGTTCAGTAAAAGGGAGGGCTTCTAATATGATTTCCCTTGCAAGAAAAAGACAAAACAAGTGGACCATGGTGGTCAATATCATTCTGATTGTACTGGTCATCATCTGGAGTATCCCGATCATAGGCCTGCTTATCTCATCGCTGAGACCGCAGGATGATGTATTGAATACCGGATGGTGGACAATTTTTAAAGGGGACGGAGATTTCACCTTGAACAACTATCGACGTGTTTTGGGAGGTAGACAAGCCACATTTACTGACGCGGAAGGGAATGTGCTTCGCGCAAGTGGGGACAACCTCTCCCAAGCCTTCATCAATAGTTTTACTGTCACCATTCCCTCGGTGATCATTCCGATTCTTATTGCAACAGCAGCAGCCTTTGGGTTTGCCTGGATGGTATTTCCCGGTAGGAAACTATTCTTTACCATTGTTGTTGCCCTGTTGGTGGTTCCATTGCAGATATCCTTGATCCCTATCCTCCGTGATTACATGAAGATTGGACTCACTGGCTCCTATCTGGGGATATGGCTTGCCCATACAGGCTTCGGTCTGCCGCTTGGAATCTACCTTCTCTATAACTATGTTTCCACCATCCCTCGGGATGTGTTTGAATCAGCATTCCTTGATGGAGCAAGGCCAATGGTGATCTTCGTACGGCTGGTGCTTCCTCTCTCTGTTCCTGCTATTGCATCGTTGGGTATTTTCCAGTTTCTTTGGGTTTGGAATGACCTGCTGGTAGCATTGGTCTTCCTCGGTGGTACCAGTGATGTAGCTGTATTGACCCAGCGTCTGGCGAATATGGTGGGATCACGTGGACAGGACTGGCATTTGCTTACTGCAGGGGCCTTCATTGTCATGATTGTCCCAATTCTCGTATTTTTCTTCCTGCAACGTTACTTTGTACAGGGACTTATGGCAGGATCAGTCAAGGGGTAATACATGTCTTTGGATACTTGGAGTCTCGAAGAAACCGGGTTTGATGGAGAGCACATCGCCCAGGGTGAGAGCTTATTCTCAATTGGAAACGGATATATCGGCTACCGTGGGTTTCCCTGTGAACGGGAACCTGCGCACCATAGTGGATGTTTCATCAACGGATTCTACGAGATATCTCCGATTACCTACGGAGAGGATGCCTATGGGTTCGCGCGCATCAACCAGACCATGCTTGATCTTCCAGACTGCCGGTATTTGGTGATTACCATCGATGGTATTCAGGTCAATGTGGCTGATAGCCGGGTGCAGTTCTACCGTAGGCGACTTGATTTCCGTACGGGAATTCTTGAACAGCATATGCAGTGGCTTACGGATGAAGGTAAGCTGGTGCATATTACCTGGGAGACCCTGCTCAGTATGCAACAGTACCATATAGGAGCCCTACGGGTTCGCATACACTGTACTGATGAGGTCAACGCAACCCTGTACTCTACCATAGGGATGCCTGTTCAGCGTGCAAATACTGAACTTGATCCGCGTATGGGCACTGCACTCTCCACATCCTCCCTGGTTTGTGAAGATTGTGGGTACTATGGTGAAGGTGAGGAGGCACGCCCAGGATTCCAGGCTGCATTCAAGACTTTGGAAAGTGCCCTTGATCTCTCCTGTGGTGCTGTGCATGAGAGTTCAGAACCGCTTCAGGTTGAGCGAGGTGACCTGGAGGAGGAGACTCTTCCCGCATTGGTATTCTCATGGAGTGGGGCAGATCTTAGTCTCACGAAGTATTTCTACTATCATAGTTCTGGACGCCCAGGTGAGACCCTTCCTCTTGAGCTGGCCCAGCAGTATCGAGAGGAGGTGGTAAACGTCAGTTGGCAAACCTTGGTAGAGATGCAACGATCCTGGTATGAGTCCTTCTGGGCCCATGCCGATATCGAGATTACCGGGGAAGAAAAACTCCAGCAGGCCCTCAGGTTCAACTTTTTCCAGCTCCAGCAGAGTACTGGTAGAGACGGTAATTCTGCACTAGCCGCAAAAGGACTGACCGGAAGCGGGTATGAAGGTCACTATTTCTGGGACACTGAAATCTATGGAATGGCACTCTTCAACCATACTCTTCCTGGTACTGCACGAGCCTTGATCAAATACAGGATCTCAACACTCGACCGAGCTCGTGCAAGAGCCAGGGAGATGAACCAGAGGGGTGCACTCTACCCTTGGAGAACCATCAATGGATTGGAAGCTTCTGCGTACTTTCCGGCAGGCACGGCCCAGTACCATATCAATGCAGATATTGCCTATGCGATATTCCAATACCTGGAGGTGACAGGTGATGACACCATCCTGGAAGAGGGTGCTGCTGAGGTGCTGATAGAGACTGCACGTCTGTTCCTCGACCTTGGGTTTTTCAATCCAGAAAAGGACGGTAAGTTCTGTATCAATGAGGTAACCGGTCCTGATGAATATTCAGCACTCTCAGATAACAACTGCTATACCAATGTCATGGTCCAACACCACTTTGAGGGGGTGGTGCAGCTTGCATCCCGTCTACAAAACGAGAATGCAGAGCTGTGGAACCGACTGGTAGAGAAAATTTCCATAACCGATGAAGAGCTACGACTTTTCAACCGGGCCTCACAGCAGATGTATATTCCCTATGACAGGAAACGGGGTATACATATGCAGGATGACTATTTCCTCAACAAGGAGCCTTGGGATACCCAAAAGCGTGGAGAGATACGTCATCCCATGCTTCTCCACTACCATCCACTGGTAATCTACCGACATCAGGTCATCAAGCAAGCCGATACAGTGCTTGCTATGCTCTTGCAACACCATCGCTTTCCCTGGTACCAGAGGAAGAGAAACTTTGCATTTTATGAACCCCTGACCACTGGGGACAGTTCTCTTTCTGCATGTATTCAGGGAATTGTTGCATATGATTGTGGATTCTTGGATCTGGGTAGTTCCTATATCCGCCAGACTGCTCTCATGGATATTGAGGACCTGCATCACAATACCAAGGATGGTTTGCATACTGCTGCGATGGCCGGTTCATGGATGGCTATGGTGTATGGTTTGGGAGGATTCCGGATGAAAGATGGGATTCCTACATTCAGACCTCAGCTTCCAAAGGAGTTACAGCGACTGAAATTCCATCTGACCTTCAGGGGCGTAGTGCTTACTGTTACGATTGAGCCTGAGATTACCACCTATGAAGCCAAGGGTGGTAATCTTACCGTGCATCATCGCTCTGATGTACTCATTGTTGGCAAAGAAGCTGTACAACGCCCCACACGAGCTGCATGCAAGGCTGTTATCTTTGATCTTGATGGGGTAATAACCTCCACTGATGGGTATCATTATCGGGCATGGAAACGTCTTTCCGATGCCCACCAATGGGCGTTTGATGAGGAGATAAACCAGAAGCTGAGGGGTATCTCCAGAAGACAATCTCTACAGGTGATCCTTGACCACAACAGGGTGACAATACCTGAGGAGGAGATGCAAGGATATACTGATCAGAAAAATACCTGGTATCGTGAATCGCTGGAGGAGTTGACTCCAGAGGATATCCTTCCCGGTATCCCTGCGCTGCTGGAAAAATTGAAGCAGCGAAAAATCTATACCGCCATCGCATCGGCAAGCCGGAATGCGCCGTTCATCCTTGATAGGTTGGGTCTTTCAGATTCATTTGATGCAGTTGTTCCAGCTGGTGAGGTAGTGCTGGGAAAACCCAATCCAGAGGTATTTGCACGTGCTGCTGATATGCTGGGTTTGTATCCAGAGGAGTGTACTGGTGTAGAGGATGCTCCAGCAGGCATTACAGCCATCAAGGAAGCGTTGATGAAGGCAGTTGGTGTTGGCAGTGCTGTCGAGCCTGAGCTCTGTGATGAACACGTGCTAACAACTGCTGATCTTACCGTGGATATGTTGCTCTGGTAATCAGCTGTTGCGGTCGATGAGGACAGGAATGATTCGATGATGTATGGGTTGCCGCTCCTGGTGAGCCTCCATGAGGTTCACGATGAAGGAGGCGGCTTGTGTACCGATGGCTCCTGGTTCCTGGCTTACCGTCGAGATGCCGAGGTGCTCGGTAGCACGAACGCCATCGAATCCTATGATACGGATGGAGCTCCCCCTCTCTCTCACAGCCTTATATACTCCCACCGCTATGTCGTCACAGTAGCAGAAGACTCCGTCACAGGTTTGTTCATCGATGATTTGCATGCCGATCTGGTAGCCCATCTCTTCTGATATCTCAGAGTTGTAGAGTGCACACTCCTTATAGCCATAGAGAGCGAGTTCACTGATAAATCCTGTATGCCGGTCGGTGTTTGTTTGCCCTGGAGGATCCATTGCGATATATCCAGGGTGTTTTACTCCTTTAGAGAGAAGATATCGGGCGGCAAGACGCCCTCCCTGTTCATTGTCTGTGTACATGCAGTGCTCGTCATCACGAGAGTAGTCGATATATAGGTAGGGTACATTGCGTCTTCTTAGCAGTTCCCTCTCTGTTTCATCAAGCTGGAAAGCAAAGATGAGTAGGGCTGAGAGTTGGGCTCCTAGCACTTTCTGGATAAATTGTGGGTTATGTTTCTCATAGTTGAATATGAGGAGGTCTACACCCAAGCCACGGAATTTTCTGTAGATGGTCTCAAATATTTCAAAGAAGTAGTGGTTTCCAATATCTGGCAGGAGCAATCCCACTGTTGACTCAATGGAGTCATTACGCGCAAGTCGGCTTGCTGCACCACTTGGGGAGTATTGTCGAGCTTTTACCACATCAAGAACCCGCTTACGGGTATCTTCTGCAACATGGGAGCTGTTGTTGAGAACACGTGAAACAGTGCCTATTCCTACATTAGCTTCACGGGCAATGTCTTCGATTGTTATTTTATTCCTGCCCATGGGGAAAATGTAGAGCTTTTTGCTCTATCAGTCAATAAAGGGGTGGAAACGTATGACACGAGCTGAGAAGAAGAGCGTAAAAAATTCTTCAACGATCTTCAATCATGGCAATGAATGCTTGGGCAAGTTCCGGGTCGAACTGGGTTCCTGCTCCCTCCCGTATTTCTTTGATTGCTTTATCTCTTGAATGACTTCTCTCCATTATCCTCTCATACGCTTCTACAATGGATAGAATACGGGAGATGTAGGGAATTTGATCATGTTTCAAGCCCTTAGGATAGCCTGAACCATCCCACCGTTCGTGATGGGCGTAGACATATTCAGCTATGTCGAGCGTATCATCAAAAAGGTTCAGTATCCTGTATCCGATGGCAGGGTGTTGGCGTATCTGTTCTCTTTCGTCATCACTCAATTCTATGGCATTCAAGATATGTGGATCGAGCACAATCTTTCCAATGTCATGCAAATATGCTGTACGTTCCAAAGAACTGATTTCAGCCTCACAGAGATGTAGTGATGAGCCAAACGAGCTCGCGATATTCTTGACTTTCTCTGCGTGGTCCTTTTCACGAGGACTCCTTGTATGCAAGGTTTTCTCTAAGGTTTCGATGATTGCTTTGTTTACGGTACCTCTATTCCTCGTCTTGTTCTGATACATATGATTCTCAGCATTCACGATGATGTCTCTCAGTGACTGATCAGCGTATTCCTTGGTGCAGCTTCCCAAGGAAATGCTGCATCGCATGGCTTCAACTCTGGTTTGAGAGAACTCCATTCGAATCTGTGCAATGATACTGCTTGTTTCACCGACGGTCGTGTTAGGTAATACTATGATAAACTCATCACCCCCGAGGCGTGCGACCATATTGGTTTTCTTACAGCTTCGCTTCAATATTTCTGCTGACTTCTTGATCAGTTCATCGCCGGCGGAGTGACCAAATATATCGTTGGTCAGCTTTAAGCCGTTGATGTCTGCAAAGATAATGGAAAGGGGCAAGTTTTCAGGTACGTCCATTGTCATGTGTTTTTCTTCAAAACAATTGCGGTTATGTAGCCCTGTAAGGGCATCATGGCAACGCATATACTCAATTTGTTGTTCATGCTGCCTGCGTTCGGTTATATCAGTAAATGTAATGACTGCTCCGATGACCTGTTCATTGCGTATTTGTGGAAAAGCATGGTAGGAGACAGGAAAATGAGAACCATCCTTCCTCCAGAAAACTTCTCCATTTTCCGAGTATCCAATGCCGGTTTGGATTGCTCTGTATACCTTGCAGGAATCCAAAGGGAATTTGGAACCATCCTCATAGCTGTGATGGATCAGATCATGCATGTTCTTTCCAAGCAAATCTACTTCTTTCTCATATCCCAACAGAAGTAGTGAGCTACGGTTGCAGAAGGTGCAATTCCCTTCACTATCAATTCCATAAATACCCTCTGCTGCAGAGTTCAGGATCAAGGCGAGCTGATCCCTGTTTGCTTCCAACTGGATATTTGTCTCGTGTAGTTCATGGGTACGTCTCTCAACACTGTTTTCAAGGTTGAGGAAAAGCTGTTGCAAGCTATTCGCCACATGGTTGAGGCTGCTTGCAATGCTGCCGATTTCATCGTCTCTTGCAACAGTGATGCGTCTGGAAAGATCTCCTCCAGCGATGGCCTTTGAAACATCCAGTAGTTCCTGTATCGGTCTGAAGAGTCGTGAAGTGATGATTTGGTATACGACAATCATCAGCAATATGGAGATAACAAGTAGCACTGTAGTCAGGTAGATACTTTCTTGCACTTCATCCAGAAGAAATCCTCCGGTTACCGCCGAGATGATCACCCAATCGACACCCTCAGCCTTAAAGCCCTGGACGTCTGCAAACATATGCTCGATACCCTGCCTATAGGTAAATTGGGATTTCCCGGTCGAGGTGAATTGTTCGAAGGCATTATGCAAGGATTCATTGGTTATTTGCTCTATATGGAGTCTTTCCAGTGATCGGTCGGGACGTATGGCAAAATTCTGTAATCCTTGAGAGTTTGCGATTACATATCCACTCTCACGCTCTACGATGAGGGCCATTCCCTCATAGGGTGTGACCGTTTTCTCAAGGAATAACCCAATCTTCGAAAGAAGCATATGAGTACCCAGAACCCCTTTCAGGACTCCCTCGCTGCTATAGACAGGTGTTGCTACGGATACCGTAAGGTCATCCATGACAAAATGCTTATAGAGAGGGGAGAATGCCAGGGCACCGGCCTTTACTGCCGCTTGGAACCAAGGACGGGTGCGTGGGTCGAACTGCCCAAGTTTGACTGCTATGTCTCCTGCACGGAAATCGTCATCTACCGAAAAGTACCAGGAGTTTCCATCCGTGGAGGAATCATTCCGCATGATCTCCAACTCACCCTTTTCATTGCGACGGGCACCGTAGTATGCTCCCTCAGCAGTCCCAAAGCTATAGCTGTAGATTTCCTCATTGAATGAGTCCAGTGCTCCGAGAAAGTATTGTTCTCGTTCTGCTTCGTTCTTGATGTCCACGATACCATCGCGTATGAGTTTGTGGTTCTCCTCGTTGATGGAGACGGGGCGTTCCATGAATGATGCAACTTGCTCATAGATATAATTGTTGATGCTGTGGGAAATCTTCATCACGGTGGATTCAGCGGAACTTTGCCAGCGAGAGAAGATGAGATAGGCAATAACTACAGTTGCAACAATGATAACGAGGACGAAAGTCGTGATGATAATCGTCTTGATTGATAGATCATGGGTATCACGTGTCATACGTCCTCCTCTCTGTTTGTTTCGTAACTCTATTCAATGAAATAGAATATAAATTGTTCTTTTTGCAATGAACAAAACAATCCAGATTTGTATTCAATTATATCGTGTATTATGACGTAAGTTGCAGAAATTTCAAGAGATACTGACACCTAAGAGTAAAATTGTCGAAAAAGTTTAAATTAGACCGGCTGAGACTCATTGGATTGATATGTTTGTGATTAAAAAGCTGGAGGAGCTACCTCAATCTTCAATGATGTTTTCTGAGTTCAAGATACTGCATCAGTCGTGGAGCATGTTTAACAGGTCGATCCGGCTTTGGGCTCCGACTTTCTGGAAGAGATTGTATATGTGGGTTCGTACAGTAGCCTCTGAAATCCCCAGGTTGCTGGCTATCTCCTTGTTTGACTGCCCTTGTGCGATAAGGGTTGCCATCTCCCGTTCCCGCGGGGTCAAGGAAAAGCGTGTCCATGTTGATTCCTGTATGGGGCCAAAAGCTGATGTGCTCACAGGGTCTTTTGTTAATGAACGGAGTGAGGAGATAAGTACAACCACATTGATACCAAGATAGAACAAGTACTCGAGTGAGAGTGGGCGAAGGGTGTCTCCCAATGATCGGCTCAAGAGCAATTCCAGTAGACTTAGGGGAACATATGCCAATGAACAGTATCCAATGCCATGAACCAGTAATCGGTATGCACTATGTTGTTGTTTCATTGTAGCTTTTACCAGGGTAAGCCCAAATAGAGAGAGGGTAATTGCTACTACGAGATACACGAAAGCTTGCCATATGCTAGAGGTTGTTAACGTGCCTATAGACAACAGGGAACCTGCCATCCCGATCACCATAAGTGCTGCAGAAATCAAGCAGCTTATACGGGCATATAGAAACAGATTTCCTGATCCTTTTTGTAATTCCCGTATTCCCAGGATCCACCATAATCCAAGATACAGTCCCATGGTGAGCAAAGAAGAGATAACTCCGAATACGGCCTCCACTGTTGCTTGTCTTGGCCCGACCAGTTCCAACACCTGCATGAGATAGTAATAGATTGCAACCACTGCAAGACTGGCGATGAACAGTCCCTGTACTACTGCCATACGCTTGGTAAACGGTTGCTTGAGTCGTACAGAAAGTACCAAGAGTGCCGCGAGGGCACCAAATCCTGTTGAGAAGATAATGATGTAACTCAGCAATATCAGATGCTTCACGGAAAGACTGTACCATCGTAGAGGTCGTCAAGCAAGATGAATATCGTGTTTTCAGCAACATACGAATATATTCGTATGGTTATCGGTTCCTCTCTCAGGTATCAATTTCTCAGAGGTATCGTATGAAACAAAATAGAAGAGGATCAAGACTGGTGTTTCTTGTTGGGTTGGTGATGCTGTTCGGCCTTTCGTGTTCGTTATTTCCCATTGGCTCTGGGAAACGCTTTTCGAGAGAACAATGTGAAGATCCTGCTTGGATTTCCCAGGTGGGTGATTCGTACTCCTACCAGCATCGTAGTTCGGAAAACGTATATGATTCAATCACCATTGATTTCAAGGGGTTTTTTGGTCGTGATACGGTATATGAAATGTCTACCGATCATACAGTTCTGCTACCCTATGAACTAGATAGAGCAGATGTACAGGCAGAGGTGTACAAAGTGGTGTTGGTCCATGAGGAAACTGGTGAAGTCGAGATACTGTCCGAGGTAGGGGATGATGCCCCTGGCCATCTTACGCTGCGCCCAGGGAAACATGCAATCAAACTGGTCGGTTACAACGCTCATGGACGATTATGTTTGAAACTGAATGTTCCCCAAGGAGTATTGGTTGTGGACCGCTTCTCTGAGCAGTGGTGAATGTTGTATGCAAGATTATTGATCTGAAAATAAGTCATGCAAGCTGGTGACGGCACAACCTTTGCTCTCATAGTACTGCAGCATCTCGTCAATTTTCCTTGTATCATAACTGGTGATGCAATCTGATAGTACCTTGACTTCGTATTGTGCCTTGCGAAGGTTGTAGCATGTTGACTTAACGCAAGCGACAGCATCAGCTCCTGCTATATAGAAATCTTTTATTTCACTTGTAGTAATGAAGTTTGAGAAAGCTTCAGAGGTTAAGGCATTCCCTTTGAATTTTGTAAATACATTCTCTGATACTATGTCCAAATCTGGAGCTAATTCAGCCCCACGTGTTCCTTTCTTGAATGTCCTCGTTCCGTCCGATAGGTTTTCATGTCGTATGTAAACAACGTGAATATTCGTTTTCACTGCCCAATCAATGGCTTTATTGATGTTGCCGATAACTTGCTTGTAGTTTTTGGTTATGTCATTCTGGATATCGATCACGACCAAGGCTTTCTTCTGCATAGTGAATCCCCCCTATTAATTTGCTTTGTTGGTATCACTATAGAATGCAATTGTTGACAACAGTGTGGCAACAATCCACAATACCTATACAAACTACAGGAAGATTGCAATCAGATGAAAGTAGACAGACTTGTAAGCATAATAATGGTACTCCTCGATAAAGACCGTGTCGGGGCACAGGAATTGGCCGATATGTTCGAGGTTTCACTGAGAACAATCTATCGTGACATTGATGCAATCGGAATGGCTGGTATTCCTGTATGTTCAACCTCTGGTGTGGGTGGCGGCTTTGAGATCATGCCGGGATACAAGGTCGATCGGAAGGTTTTCTCAACTACCGACCTTTCCGCTATCTTGATGGGGCTATCCAGCCTTTCTGGTATGATACGAGGTGATGAGCTGGTTGGTGCCCTTGCAAAAGTGAATAGTTTCATTCCTCCTGATAGGGCTAAAGAGATTGCACTGAAAGCAAATCAGATACACATCGATTTGAGTCCGTGGATGGGGAATAAAACCATACAATCCGCCCTAAAAATGATCAGGACAGCCTTACAGGAGAGCAAGCTGCTTTCCTTTGTCTATGCAGACCGCTATGGTAATACAACCACACGCACAGCTGAGCCCTATCAATTGGTATTGAAGGGTAGTAGGTGGTATGTCCATGGGTACTGTTATAGAAGAAATGACTATCGACTGTTCAGGATATCACGTATGTCAGGTTTGCAGATATCTGAAGAACGCTTTATCCCACGAGCGTATCATGAACCACAGTTGGATGTTTCAGATACCTTGGAAATGATGCATAAGCCAATCAAAATACGTATTCATGCATCAGCTAAGGAACGAGTGCTCGATTATTGTACATCTGAACAGATATCGCCAGATGGGGAAGAGCATTACCTTGTTGATTTCCCCTTCATAGAGAATGATTACTATTACAATATCCTTCTCAGTTTTGGAGATGCCTGCGAGTGCTTGGAACCCGTGCATATCCGCAAGGAAATGAAGCGTCGGGTTCATGCAATAGCTGCCTTATACGAAAGCTCGGACTAGGATCCCTTTCTCACAAGAGGAGCTGGTTGAGTACCTTGCCAGCGAGGATATCACCTCTCTGTTCTGATGAAGAAAACACTATTTTGGGTTTAAATAAGGGGATGCTGTATGATAACAATCAACAGGCGTACATGCTGGTGCAACATTAGTGTTTTACTTGCAAACCAAGAATCTCTTTCATCGGTTCAAAATCCCTGTCATTGTGAAGAAGCTCAAATCCATGTTCAATGCAAAACGTTGCTATAAGAACATCGATGGTCTTACGAACGGTAATACCTTTCTTTCTTAGTAAGCGGAAGTTCTCTGCCGCCTTGATAGCCATCTCCTTTCCGACAAAGTCATAATACTCAAGTGAGTCCATAAGCATCCTGGCAGTTTTGAACTGTTTGTTGTCCCGAAATCCTTGGAGAAACTCCACCATTATCACATCACCTGTAACAACTCGACTCTCCTGTAATTCTTTGTCCAGGATATCAGTTTGGGCTGTATGCACTCCATTCACATAGTCAATCCAAACAGAGGTATCTACGACGATCATACGTCGGTCCTCATTGCATCAAGGTCTCCTTCCCAAGATAACTTACCCCTGAGTTCCCGGATCTTTTCTTGCTTCTTCATGATAATGAGGAGTTTCAATGCTTGTTCCACGGCTTCTTTTTTCGTTTTGCAGCCTGAAATCATCAAAGCCTCGCTCATCAGCCGATCATCAATGACGATATTCGTCCGCATCGCAGCCTCCTGGGTAATATGTGTATAAATATTAGATATCATACACATCATCCCCAAAAGCGTCAATCTTATTGCTTTGTTTGGATAAGAACTGTTGTTTCATAATCATCGCCTTATACTCTAATAATGTTTCTATCGGTTGGTCTGTACCTATGAGCATTTCATAAGAAAACCAGGTGCAAGCCAAAAACCAGTAGAGAAAATTTGGTTTTGTGGCAACCGAAAGGAGCTTGCACCTGGTAGTTTTCATTTCTTCTTTAGAACAGATTACCCTCCAGCATCGATAAATATCCCTCTTCGCTGAAAATTAAATGATCCAGTACCTTAATACCCAGAATATCCCCTGCTTGCTTCAGCCTCCTTGTTACATCCTTATCCTCCACACTCGGCTCAAGATTGCCACTGGGGTGATTATGGGCTACCAGGATGGCGGTGGCACGCTGACGCACTGCTTCCCCGAAAACTTCCGGCTCAATCATAAATCCTGTGGGATTCTCTCAGCCACAGGATTCCTGACATAGGCATTCCTACTTGCATCAAAGAGCTTGAGGAAGAAGTAATCGTCACCAGGAAACCCAATTTTCTTTTTCGGATTAGTTTTCCCAGCTTTTCGAAGAACCGGTAGAACAAAAGCTGTAATGGGTGCTTTTTCGTGCTCTCTTTCCCCTTTCATCCGTCTCCATGTTGGTTCTCGGAGGCCTTATTTCCTGGACCCGACTTCACAAGGCTTTATCAATGATCGCGGGGTGGTGTAAATTTGTTTGCTGGTACCCAATGATTCGGCTAGTTAGGAAAGCAGCGGCCAAAGCAGGCTATGAAGTACTGAGATGATTGCTTCATAAGTAATATTTTGAGCATAGGGGAACTTCTTTTGGTATTTTGTCCATCTTTCATGAAGATCCCGGCTTTCCGAAATGTTTTTGAATATTGCCTCTTTATTAGCCAGGGTTGCCTTGCTTCCTCTGTGATTAGCCGTAGCAGATAGCGCTTCTTCAAAAAGTGCCTTGTCATACTTTTGTGTGGTGCCCAAAATATAGATGTCATAATAATCTCTCGGGCGTGTGCTGAAGATGCCACGGCTCAGAATAGTTTCGACTTTTTCGGCCATGACCGTCTCAATATTATAGCCCCAGATGCTGATACGGACAGATTCGTCAAACATTCCACTGAATTCATAATGAACGGCGGAAGGTGTCAGGACATCTCCTGTAGAGATATCGATTGAGAGCGGTGTTATGATTGTGTCGTATCTAGCATCCATACGAACACAAAAACCACCATAGCGGTCATCCTTTCGGATAGGTGATACGGAAACAATAGAAAAATTGACTTCGTCGGCCAAAGCCACACTGCAGATGCTTTTAATCGTTTGTTCTATTTGGTCTTCTGTGAAGGGCAAATTGCGAAGTGTTGTGTCCATATCCATGGTTGAGCGGATATCCAAGCCCACAATGGTTGCAATGAGCATTCCTCCCTTGATTACGAATTTGTCTTTATACTCGGACTTGGATAAACGTTCCAAGAATCGCTCGAACATATAGTTCTGCAAGACGACCTGTGCTGCAATACTATGTTCCTTCGAGTAGTTATTGATTCGGGCCTTCAGGCTCATGGATGTAGAACTCATAGCAGCACCTCCATATATTGTTTTAGTTTCTTATCAACTCGCAGACTCTTTGCATACTCTGCAAGAAGATTCAAGTTTTTGTTCTTGGACGCTACGTAGTTTTTCAAGGCACTGATTATTGTTTCCTCATCACATCGGGTGCGACTGCGCAGTAAATCACAAATGGTGCGTTCCATGTTGTAGCTTCTGACCGTATTGCCGAAAGTTGTCTTTATCAAGACCATTCCTAGAGTATGCAACTCTGGCTTGATATAAAAACAAGTGCATGCATTCTTGATTGAGGTTGGCAACACTGAGTCACTGGGAATGGTAACTGTATGTCGAAACGGTGTGCGCTCGGATTGTCCGTTTAAAAAGAGTGCGGAGTCATGGGAGAAAATAATTTTTGACGAGCGAAGCATAAGCCCATACATATCGTCGATTAACCCACCTGGCAGAGTATAGACGCCATGACCACATCGTTCCAAAAGGCCAGCATGGACATAGTTAGTAAGCAGTGTTTTTGAAAATCCTAGCTGTAGTACCTGTGATGTGGTGATCACGTTGTTGTTTTTCTTGATTTCATCATACAATCGAGAATTGATTACCATAATCTGTCTCCTAATAATAATTCACCCTATACTTACGATAGGTGACTGATTTTTGATGATATAATTCCGGGACAGAGGACCGCATAACATTTAAGTCTTTGAGCTTCAAGAGGAGTCTGTCCTCGGTCCCGAATTTCCCTATTGGTTGATTAAGCCATCGAGCTTCTTTCAAGCGGGAGACTGGAAAACGGGATCCATTTTCTAACCCACAGGAGGTTTTCTTATGTCCATCGTCGCATTGGATATCGCCAGCAAATCTGCCACATTCTGTGTTATGGGAACCCAGGGAGTACAAAGCCAGGGTTCGCTCACCTTCGACCATGACGGCTTCTCTACCTTCATTGCTTCCACCCAGGTGAGCGATGCCTCGCTGTTCGTCATGGAATCCACCGGGGGCTACCACCTGCCGCTGTACCACTTTCTCTTGAACCACGGCAGGAAAGCACGTATCATTAACCCATTGCTCATCAAGCACTTTCATGACGGGCAGACGCTCAGAAGGACCAAGACCGACGCTCTTGATGCCGTTACCATAGCCCGGTATGCGCAAGCCCACATGAGTGCATTGCAGGAGGACAGGATGCAGCTTGACAGCGAGAGCAAGATGCTCGCCAGGCGCAGGGCCGCCAATGCCGAGGATCTTGCAAAGGCAAAGACCATCCTCAAGAGTGACCTGGCGGTCGCCTTCCCCGAGTTGCTTGCATTCAATGTCTACACCAAGACCCTGCTGGCTTTTCTGGGTGTCTACGGCAGTGCAAGGGATGTGCTCGACGCCACCGAATGGCAACTGCAGCAGGCACTGGAGGTACAGAGAGGACGCAAGAGCGAGGAAATAACCGTACAGCACATCAAGGATCTCGCCCAGACCTCCATAGGTGTCAGCTACCGTGCCGCCATGGTCCGTGACAGCGCCAAGGCCGTGCTCGCATGCCAGCAGCGGGACGAGGAGCTCACCAAGGCCCTGGTGGAGCTCGAGAAGACCCTGCACCGACGCCAGATGGAAATCCTCGTGTCCATCCCCGGTATCGGGGAGGTGACGGCTTCCCACTTCCTTTCCGAGATTCCCGATATCTCCCAGTTTGCCACCTACCAGAAGCTCATCGCCTTCGCAGGCACCGATCCGGGTATCTACGAGTCGGGAAACTCCAGCAAGCAGCTGAGGATATCCAAGCATGGGAATCCTGTGCTGAGGAAGTATCTGTACCTGATGGCTGACAGCTGTGTGAAACACAACATCGTCTTCAATACGTATTACCACAAGAAACGGGATGCCGGATTCCCCCATAGGAAGGCCATGGTCGCAACTATGAACAAGCTCGTAAGGACACTCTATGCCTTGTTGTCCAAGGATGAGATGTATTCTCTCTGAGCTTTGAAAAACTTTATGTTCGTTTTTCATTGTTTATAGTTGACTCCTCTCATGCTAGTTTATTTATATATCGATATTATACACAATATCAATACAAAAGTAAACTTTCAAGTTACCGATACCTGTTAGAATATCCATGACTTCTCTTCCTCATTAATTCCCTTTGATTTTTCATGCTCCAGCAATAAGAAAACCAGGTGCAAGCCAAAAACCAGTAGAGAAAATTTGGTTTTGTGGCAACCGAAAGGAGCTTGCACCTGGTAGTTTTCATTTCTTCTTTAGAACAGATTACCCTCCAGCATCGATAAATACCCCTCCTCACTGAAAATTAAATGGTCCAGTACCTTAATACCCAAAATATCCCCTGCTTGCTTCAATCTCCTCGTTACATCCTTATCCTCCACACTCGGCTCAAGATTGCCACTGGGGTGATTATGGGCTACCAGGATGGCCGTGGCACGCTGACGTACTGCTTCCCCGAAAACTTCCGGCTCTACCTTCTGAAGTGCACAATAAAATGATTCCTTTTTAGGAGGTCCAGAGGGTTACACAATTATATTATTGGCACAACTTGAAAATTACGTGAAATTACACCCAGATTTATCAACTATAAGCCAAGAAATGGTATTAACCCTACCAGCTTATGCTTCATCAGCCTCAATTTGATCTCCCATCATATCCAAGGGACGTTTCATGCTGTAATGGGTGTTCTTTCGGATTCTATTTCCCTTCTCATCAACCTCAACATTGGTCCTGATTCTCCTCATCTCCTGGACAAGGTCAAACAAGGATTTGTTTATGATTGCAGGGTGGTGATTCTCCGCTCTTGAGACTTGGTCGGGATTATTCCTGACCTGCCTCATCGATGGGTACTCTGCTATGACCGTCTTGCCATAGGCCGAGTCTCCTGCATACTTCTCATTGGAGAGCATGTCGTTGATGGTCCTTACCGCCCATTTCCGCTTCCCCCTGGGACTGGGGATGCGTGATGACTCCAGTTCTTTTTTGATCCTCACGATGCTCCAACCCTGCAGATACCAGCAGAAGATCTTCCGAACTGTCTCTGCTTCCTGCTCGTTGATTACAAGCTTCTTATCCTCGTTGCGAACATATCCGAAGCAGGGTCTGGAGAAAGCAGGGGAGTCCGGATTGGTAATACTTTTCCTGATGCCCCATCGTATGTCGGTACTCTTGTTCTCGCTCTCCGCCTGGGCAAGGGCAGCATGCAGGGAGAGTATGAGTTCGCTTGACTCGTTGGAAAGGAATATCCCCTCGTTCTGGAAGTAGACATCCACCCCGAGTTCCTTCAGCCGCCTGAGCACTATGAGAAAGTCGACGCAGTTGCGTCCGAGACGGCTGATGGACTTGGTGTAGATGAGATCAATCCTTCCTGCTTCGCAATCGGCCATCAGGCGCTTGAAGCCTGGTCGGGAATTGATGCTTCTCCCGGAGCCGATGTCGGTATAGGTATCGATAAATTCCCACAACGGATGATCCAAAATGTCCTGCCTCTGGAAATCCATCTGGGAGGACAGGCTGTTCAGCTGCCGTTCCATCTGGGTGCTCACACGGCAGTACAGTGCGACACGCTTGAAAGCACGGGGAGGCAGCTGTTGTTTGGTAAATAGAACTAATAGAATATTAGTTGCATCTGGGGATCTTTCTTGTCGTGGGCTTGAGTTTGAGTTTCTCGTTATCGGGCATGATTGGTCCTGTATAGCATGGATCGTGGGGGATCTATAGATTCCAATAAGCACCACGACAAGGTTCTTCAATCGATGTTAAGTTTGATGGATACATTCGGATATGAACTGACTTGGAAAAGGTAGTTGTCATAGGGAGACTTCAAGGTTTTATTACAGAGCAGATGATGGCTTACATCTGGAAGTCTATTAGTACCACTAGGGCATGAAGAAAACGTAGTCTTCAAATTGTTTTCGGAATGAAGTGTATATGTATAGTTATATCAAAGGGATAACAAACTCAACTCTGAAGTCAACTATAAGAAATAATTTTGTACAGATTAACCAAAAAAATTCTTGACATATATATAAGCCTAAACTATTTTTAATTATCGATATTACTTTATAGGTAATTGGGGGAATTATGAAACCTACAATTGTTTTACTTCTATGTCTAGTATTATCAATGGGATTATTTATTAGTTGCGACTTACTTATTGATCCATCGGGTACTGGGGCATGTTATTTTAGTACTGGAGGGATAGCAGAACATTGTATTTCTGATTATACAAGAGCAGAATGTCGAGAATTTGGTAAAACATTCGGATACCGAGTAGCTTGGAGAGAGGGTGAAAACTGTTTGTAAGTAAGGAATTATAGTGAAAATTACAAATAAATATATTATACACATTGTATTAGTGTTTTTTATTGGTTTTTTTATTGGTTTATCATTGAACGCTATAGTTTCCTTTATTAAACAAAGTAATGAAACAGAGAGTAGAATTACCACTTTAGAAGCTGCAAATCTTGAGTACGGAGAATTGCTTGAGCATGACCTTTTTTCAATCAGTTCAGGGGAAGGGTTGAATTTAAACGAAAAAAGTGAAGTATTATTATTGTACTGGGGGACGTGGTGTCCGTATTGTAAAAACCTTATACAATCCCTATCAGGGTATGACTTAAAATCGATAATTGGTATCCCAATTGAATTTGATAGAGATTATTTTAACTATTATAATGATAAAAACCAGATCCCCTTTGACAACATAGGTGTATCAGTTAATGGTACAATATCTTTTATAAATGAGAAACCCAATTTTAGTAGACCTTTACTTCCCTCTCTATTTGTGGTGCAGCAGAATCAAGTTGTTCAAATTATTACTGGTTTTGACAATATAATCGATTTTTTTAAGATAATTTAAAAATCCGTATTTGCACAGTGTTGATAAATCCCCATTGAAACAGAGGAAAGCAAAGACATATACTGTGGCTGTAATTTGTGAAGACAGCTGGCTGGATAGTTGTGATGTGGTAGTCCCTATCTGGCCTCTGTCTTCTTACAAAGGACTACCACATGAAGAAAATCAGTTCGAAATCCAGGAAGACCCCCTGGTCCGATATGCCTGAAGCCACAGCGCTTCAAGCATTTATCGATGAGAGCAATCAGGATAATTATCACAGGAAGCATCCCGCCATCTCTGATACCGGCGAGGTTGAGCTACTCAACTCGCTGGAGGTAAAGGAATGCAGGCACTGCAGAAGCTCCGTCATCCAGAGATTTGGGTTTACCCCCAACGGGGTTCGCAGGTTCAGGTGCAAGGATTGCGGGCGGACTTTCAATGCCTTGACCAACACAATCTTCGATTCCCTGCTAGTGTCAAGGAATATTTTAGTTAGTGGGGGTGCGGACAAAAAGTTGTTGTCATGTCACCTCAAAACATCATACCGCTAGCAATTCCCATAAGCTACCGCTTACCGAATGGCTCGACTTCTTGCTCTCCATATTTGGGTACGGCAGCTTCAGCCTGACATCAAAGAGCAACCGAAATACCTATACAACTACAAGATACTGGATGGAAAAGGTCTTCCTGGTATTGAGAGAGTACCAGGGTACCCTGATCCTGTCGGGTGAGGTAGAGCTTGATGAGACCTTCTACAAGGTTCGGAATTCCGACATTCAGAGAAGAGTCGATGGCAAGGAGTACCGGGGATTGTCCCGCAACCAGATATGCATCGTCATAGCCTGCGACCAAAGCAGCGTCATCTGCTTTGTGGAAGGTGAGGGAAAACCAACCAAGCAGGGAACACTGGATACATTTGCATCTCACATCAAGTCGGAATCTACCATGAGGCATGACATGGAACAAGCACACGGGCCTTTGGTAGAAGCTCTCAGGCTCAGGAGCATCGTGTATGATTCGAGACAGATCAAGCAGTTGCCTGATTCCTAGAATCCACTGAACAGGCTCAACCAATACTGCAGGATGCTGAAACTCTTTCTTGCCTCCCACTCAGGATTCATCAGGGATGACCTACAGGATTATCTGAACCTATTCTGCTTTGTCATGAACCACCCCAAGGACAAACACGAGAAGGTCGAAAAGTTCATGAGCATGGCAGTGGACTGCCGTGTTTTGCATAGATACAGGGGGTAAAACCGCAATACATGCAGTATATCGCGGATTCCTATCAACACTGTGCAAGTAACGTTTTTAATTTAAAAGATTTTACCTGTTTGTTTGGTGTGGATACTTTAAAGGGCTAGCCCTTCTTTATAAAATCGCTTCAGATTTTCTGAGACACTTGATTTTTTCACTTTGATGGCTTTGCTTAATCCCACTGGAAAAGTGATTGAACAATTTAGATTTTTCAAATTTTTTTTAGCCAGCTCATTGACAGGGACAACATGAGATTCTTAATTTCTATTAAGCTGTAACTTTTAGTTTTTAGGGCTCCCGAAAAGGAGCTTGAATAATCATAATTTCTCATCAGGGAATCATCTTCGTACTGTCGCAATCCTCTCGAACTTTTCATTGACAGGGATAGAAGTGGAAGTTATTCTCTTTTTGAGACCAAATTGCAATCCATTGTATTGAATAATGTTGTGTAACCAGCTTAGTTGCATTGGATAATTTGTCTTGATTTGTTCGTATAGTGAATCAATCAGTGAAGAGTTGTGCCCAATGGAATGTTCCCCTTTTGACCTTCTCCCTCCCATGCGTGCATCTTCCATGTTGAATGGTTTGCTTTAAAAGTGCTGCGTTATGACAACAGAGCACTTATGTTTTGCTGTAAGGCTGTTTATGTCCATAGGGAGGGAGTATGCAAATAGGTAGAAAACTGGCTTTGTTTATGATGGTATGTTTCAGTCTGTTCACCCTGTATGCCGGGAACGATGACCAGAACATTCGAGACGGAGCTATCGATGTGACGAGACCTTTGTATAGTGAGACGGACAATCTTGCACAGAAAGTGCAAGCTGAGTTTGGGAATGAAAGCCGAATAGCGGATTGGAAAGATCTCGCCGGATTCCAGGGACAGCTGGGTCTGTTGTTTGATAAGCTTGGGATTAAGGATGGAGAAGTCCTTCTTGTTACGAACAATGGGAATAGATATTACTCCGGGAGCAGGCATTACATACTTGTGAGGGGAACTCCACATGCCGGGGCTGCAGTGCATGCGAGATATGGAAATGAAGCATGGCTAGGTTCCTGGTATGGATATAAGAATGTGCGCATACTGGCATATGTTGAGAGTCCCAAGTTGGTCGAATCATCAATCGATATATTTAGACGATACCTCGACCAGACGCTGGGCTATACCGAGGCAGCAAAAGCGGTTGTGGAAGATGAAGTCTATGGCGAGATGATCCAGAAGATAGTTGGTGAGGACAAGAAGCTTAAAGGGGCAATTGAAAGCGGTAGGTATGCAATTATCCTGTCTGCAAACACCCGAAAGACGGAATACGGGGATTTGTATATATACTGGCTCAAGAACATGCAGCCGGGAAATGAAGGCATGCTGAGGCTGCCGGTCCTGTACACGGCCGACGGGACGATTGAGAAAGACGCGGCCAAGCAGATGCAGGCGGTTACCTCCTATTACCAGACTCAGGTCGAGGAAACCCTCGTGCGGAGGAAGCCCCATTATGCACAGATACAAGCGTTGATGACGAAGCAGCAGAACGTGTTGCACGCTTACAATGCTATGTATTTCACCCAAGAACTGGTGAAGGTGGCGGGAAGGTTCAAGACCGGCGGTCTGAACACTGTGAAGACGGTGGACACGATACTGAAAGAGGTGTTCGAGCTGGGCAAGCTCGCCTACGTGTCGCTGGTGTTCAGGGAGAGCTACCTGGGACTTCAGGAAGCATACGATAAGGTTGGAGCCTACGACGGAACCGGTTTTGAGGGCGAGGGCGGGCTGTACGACATGTACCGGATTTCGCAGCGGATCGAGGAGATGCAGGACAACCACCTCAGAGCAAGCGCGCAGGTGCGCGATGTGATGGGGGACGAGAGCGCGTGGGCAGTGGCCAAGGAGATAGGCGGGAACATTGCGACGGTGCTGAGCCTGGACAAGGTTGCGGAAGGTGCATCATGGGAAGATTTGTACGAGATGGCGGATGATGCAGCGAACCTGTCCAACATGGCGTTGGACATCGTCCGCGGGTACAACTCCAACTATGAGGAAACGGGAGACATAGCGGAGGCCGTGACGCGGACCATGCCTTTGGTGCTGTATCATGCTGGATACCAGGTGGTGCGTACGATGCACAAGGATGCCAAGGCCCTTGGCCAGAAGTCCAAGGAGGCTCAGCTGGAGCTGATAAAGGCGGCCCTGTCGAGCGGGAAAGGGTTGGTGGACGTGGTGGATGTGCTGCTGGAGGGCCGCGGGGTGCTGGACGAGGTCAGCGGGAAGCAGGCATACCGGGAGTACACATTAGTGAAAATGTTGCTCGAACAACTGGAAGAGAATCAGCAGGTAAGCCCTTCGAATTCCGTCGATATGGGAAGCCTTTATACTTCTATTTCCGGCAGTGCAACCATACTTACAGTAACCTTCGACAGCCAAGGGGGAGATTCCCCGAGTTTTGCAGCGAAGCAGGTTGGGCAGAATCAAATGTATGGCGAATTGCCTACCGTTGCTCGCAATGGTTATGTGTTTGATGGCTGGTGGACCGAAAAAAATGGTGAAGGAACCCAGGTCTTTGCCGATACAAGAGCCCCAATAATGAGGACTCATACTCTGTATGCAAAATGGTCGGAAACAAGTTTTCCGTTTATTCTTGTTGTAGAGACAGGGTCTGCATTCAATCTTGAGAAAATAGTTGCCGATCAAACAAGGTTCCCAGGTGCCAGACTTGGGGATGGGTATGTATATTGGGAAGATGTACGGTACATGGATAACTATCTGGATGATCCAAATCACCCTCGAAATTTCGGCTATGCGGGAAGGTCTGGATTCCAGAGTGGAGATCCTGGCATTGTGCATAAAATCTACAGTAATGGAAGGATTGAAGCCTATCTCAATACCTATGATCAGCTTCTTTCTCTTGGAATCTTTGTAGAGCGATACGGATTCTCTAATACCTATGATTTTAGTAAATCACAAGGGGTGGCAGGTTTGGGCCCATTGAAGGACTTTATTACCGATGATGATTTTGTCAGGCAGAATCTGCTCGGTGTGAGTGTGTATACTCTCTACCAAAAGCTTTTCAAACAAAACAGTATTACTGCTGGGAAGCATCTAACAAGCAAAACACTGTATGAGGTTCCTTGGAAACTGTACAATAATACCGGTAGACGTGTGACAATCATCAGGTCTATGATCTATAATGTCAGTTCAGGCTGGTTGTATCAGAATGAAACGAACGGCAAGTGGAGTCCCATCGCAAAGAATCCTCGTAGGTCTGTAAACCTGGCAAGAAGTTTTGACTTATCGTACGAGGACGTGCAGGAAGGCTCTATATATATCCATACCTTCACGGACAACGGTATGAACGGAAGAGTAAAGCTCTTGGGTATGTCCAGTAATGTAAAGAACCACTCGAAATCCTCCGGGCCCTATAGAATCGCCTACGACGCCAAGCAAAATACTTACGAGGTATACAACTCGAACTACGGTGCTGCTGGTCTTATGTTGTTCAACGAGTTTCCTAGCCGTGTGGAGTTAAGCTGTCGGTATACCTGGTCCTTGGTGTATCAGATGTTCCTTATGGCAGTGTATGATGGTGAAATTATCACAGCAAACCATAAAGAAGGACCTTCTCCTGGTGATGATGGAAATCCCTTGCCGTTTAAGGGGTATATAGAACCTGGGTTGAATGAATAACAAGGTATTTAATTAGGTGAGGGATTTACTGCTCAAGGGATTCAACATGGAGGAAGTTCAGTACGTTGATCCTTTCTTTATCCCCAATTGAAGTATTTATTGTCGATGATTGGAGAATGAAGGTTTGCTAACTTGAATACTTTAGATGGCTTTCTCCAAGCGCTCTTCATCTAGAAATACTGAGGTGCTTCATATTAAGTAAGACTTTTTACATTGAACAAGAAAAATTTGAAAAAGAGTTGCAAGTAGAAATATCATGAGGTAATCTACAGGAAAGTTCGCTAAAAGTATAAGTGGTATTACATATTGCTAAACACCTCTGATATCGTACATTAACCGGACGGTATTGTATGCAGTGGATGATAATCACGGTATTGATTAATTACTGTTCAACTACTCATTCTCCCTGGCTTTCCTGGACTAGAAACTGCTTGGGTGACCTGAGCAGTTACAAAAATTTCAAATATGATTACAATTTGGAGGGACCTAAGTGAAAAGAATAACTATCATTATCTTTTTGTTAATCACTATATGTTCAATTTCCATTTCATGCGATATGAATATACCCCAATATGACAAATTTCAGTATGGAACTACAAGTCAAGATAAGACCTCTATTAGAATTGAAAATTATTCAAGAGAAGCAGTATATATTACACTTAATACCAGCGATAAGGAAATAGCTGCTGGACGTTCCTATACACATACTTTTACAACAAAATCTAATGCTAAGGAAATAAGAGTGCGTGTTGGAATTAGTGACCTCAAAACATATTCTCGTGTTAGTTATATTAATTTTGTTTACGGACATACATATCTATTAAGGGTCCTTTCTGATGTGGAACAACAATGGGTTACAAAAAAATGATTTTAAAGTAGTTTCTTATTCATGATATTGCGAGTCCTTGGAGTTGTTCCAATTCCCTGATTAAATGGACATAAACAGTAGGTAGAAAATCAAAAAGTTCGCAGGATATGCAGGATAGTGTTTTGGATGAGGATTTTCTAGAAAGCGAGCTTTGGTGTGAGCGGCAAGCAAAAATGTCTGGATCTAATTATGGGTTCTCACAGTATGTTTTCCATCTCATTCTTGAATATGAACCGTACATCCTCTTTACTATTGACCACAGCATGATCGGCCAGTGAATACCAAAGCTCATCGGTGAACTCTGTAACCAAGCCATCAATCTTCTCCAGTTCCTTGATGAACAGTTCAGTCTTTGTTCTTCGGTACTGCCTGTCTCGTATTGCCTCGTCCAAGGCTGCAAGCTCGTCATTGCCCCTGACGTACCGCTGTGAAAGCTGCTCGAACCGTACCTTGTAGGCATCTTGGTCCATCACCCTTGAGGCGTTCTCAGTTGTGAGCTGCTCCATCATCCTGACGATTTCTGCCCTCTCTTCTCTCAGCTTGGCAAGCTGAGCCTCCTCATCTGCAGTGCTGAACACCTCATCCCTGATTTCCCTAAAAGCCCTTATGATCTCGTCCTTGTCAGTTACAAGCTTGTTCACGGCCTTGACGTACAGGGCCTTGATCTCATCCTCGCTGAACTTGGGCGAGGGACAGGGCTTCCCCTTGGTCTTGTGCTTGTTGTTGCACTGCCAGATCACCTTGCGGTACTGGTCGTTGGAGTGCCAGGTCTTGGGGCCGTAGAATGAACCGCACACCCCACACCGGATGCGGCGTGAGAACAAGTGGTCGCCCCTGCCTGGGCTAGCGAACCCGCGCCGGTTTGCAATCTCCTGCTGCACCAGGTCGAAGATCTCCGGGGCGATGATCGCCTCATGGCTACCCTGTACATAGTACTGGGGAACCTCCCCCTTGTTGACCACCGCCTTCTTGGTAAGGAAGTCGGGGATGTAATACTTTTGCAATAGGGCATCCCCCTTGTACTTCTCGTTGGAGAGGATGCGGGCGATGGTCGTGTTGTGCCATCTGGTATTGCCGCTGGTGGTCCTGATACCCTCCGAGGTGAGCCTTGTCGCGATGCCGTTGAAACTCATGCCCTGGAGAAAGAGGGTGTAGATGTATCGTACCGTCCTTGCCTGATCAGGGTTCACCACCAGATTCCCTTCGGGGCCTTTGTCATAGCCGAGAAAGCTGTTGAAGGGGACTGTGACCTGCCCGTCTGCAAAGCGCTTTCGCCGGCCCCATTTGACGTTCTCCGATATGGAGCGTGATTCCTCCTGCGCCAACGAGCTCATGATGGTTATGAGCAGCTCCCCCTTGCTGTCGAACGTCCAGATGCCTTCCTTCTCGAAAAACACCTCCACCTTGCTTTCCTTGAGGCTCCGGATGGTGGTGAGGCTGTCCACGGTATTGCGGGCGAAGCGGCTGACACTCTTGGTGACGATCAGGTCGATCCTGCCTGCAAGGGCGTCGGCGATCATCTGTTTGAATCCCTCGCGCCTGGCGGTGCTGGTACCGCTGATGCCCTCGTCGGTGTAGATGCCGACGAACTGCCAATCAGCATTGGCCTTGATCATGGTGGTGTAGTAGTCGACCTGCGCCTCATAGGAGGTGAACTGGTCGTCCCTGTCTGTGGAGACGCGGGCGTAACCTGCAACCTTCCGCTTGGGCCGTAGCTGATCGACCCCCTGTCCTGATGCAAACTCCCGGATGGCCGGGATGATGCGTACCTCTCTCATTGTTTCACCTCGCTCTCTTACATTCTTGCCATCTTCTGTCGCCTCAACACCCATGCATCACGTCTTGCGGTACTCTTCCAAGGCGAGTACAGGATGTCCCCTTGCTTGAGATGAAATTCAAGACTCTGGGCATGGACCACGATATGATCGACCAGATCATCAACCCAGGCTGGATTGAATTCGGCATTCTCCGGGGATCCGGCCAGGGGGCCGAGCGATGAGCAACAAGCCTGGCGCAGGGCCCTGAGCGGAAGGTTCCTTGCACTGCAGGTCTTGGCACCGTTGTTTCTCTTGTTCGAGCAACGGTACTGGCCCTGCTGGAATTCGGTCAGGTCGCTCTTGTTGGTATTGGTGCCTGGAGTGTAGGTGAAGGAACTGCCGCAATTGCCGCAGACCAGCTTTCCGGTGAAGCAGGATGCCGTTCTCCACCTCACCGCCCCCGCCTTTCTCCTGCGATCCCGCTCTGCCTCAACCTTTTCATGCAATGCATCGCTGATGATCCTCGAATGGGTGCCTTCCACCACGAATCGGGGGAGCCGACCGTGGTTCATCTTCTTCTGGTGGGTGATGTGGCTTTCGACGTATGTACGCTGGAGGATGCTGAAGCCGCGGTACTTTTCCTGGTCGAGGATCCTTTGGATGGAAGACTTGACGAAAGGATTGCCCTTTCGGTTGAGGATGCCGCGCCTTGCCAGCTCCTCGGAGATCTCGGTGAGCGTCATGCCTTCTGCGAAGGAGCGGTATATGAAACGCACCGCTTCGGCTTCCTCATCGATGATCTCAAAGCGCTCGCCAGTCCAGCGGTACCCGTAGATGTTGTAAGCCTGGAACTCCCCCTGCTCGAAGCGCTTTCTGATGCCCCATTTCACGTTCTCACTGATCGAGAGGCTTTCCTCCTGTGCATAGGAGGCCAGGATCGAGAGCATCAGCTCCCCGTCGGGTGAGAGCGAATCAAGGTTCTCACGCTCGAAGCGCACTGAGATGCCCAGCTCCCTGAGTTTTCTCACCGTGTTCAGAAGGTCCACGGTATTGCGTGCGAATCGGCTGATGGATTTGGTCAGGATGATGTCGACCAAGCCTTTGTGGCAGTCCTGCATCAGGCGTTGGAACTCTGCCCGCTTTCCTGTACCGGTACCAGAGATACCTGCATCGGCATACACCCCGGCATACTCCCATGCGGGATTGGCCTGGATGTGAGCGCTGTAGTGGCTGACCTGGGCCGACAGGGATTCCATCAGCTCCTCCGTATCGACCGAGACCCGCGCATAGGCTGCCACCCGTTTCCTTGCTGCAAGGGTAGGGGCGGTGTGATCAATCCTGGTTATCTTGGCCATATGCAGACCCCCGCTTCGCAGGTTAAGCAAGCCCTCTGTTTGTGGTACATATCGTTCCTCTGCATGAAGTTGTTTTGCATTGTATCAATCACTCACATTGCGTTATTAGTCAACCGAACTCGCAATACAATCCCCCAAGCAGGGGCTTGTATCTTGCCAGCAACAATTCCTTTATCTTGGAGAATTCTGCCTCGGTCAGCAGGCCTGAGTGCAGCATGCCTTGTGCAAGGATGAGTGATGCCTGATAGGCTGTTTCGGCCCTGAACTGCTCATCGTCCATCATCGGCATCCTGGTAGTATCGAGCCTTGATGTAGCAGTCATGGCTGCAGTACTTGCGCCCCGAATTTCCGTAGGCAGTGAAGGGTTTGTTGCAGTGTGCACAGGTGAAGTGGTGGAGGGCAGCCGAGCCCTGGTGTATCAGGAACAGGTGGGAGCCCCACCATTTCTGGCGGCATGCATCGCTACAGAAGATCCGCTTCTTGCGTTTGGGCACCTGTATGATTTCCTCGCCACACTGCTTGCAGGTACATGTTGCTGGTTCACTCGGTGTGCCCAGCAGTCCTTTCTTGGCAGCGCGAAGGCAGCATGTCTTGACGGTTCCCTCCGGCAGGGAGATGTTGGCGGCAATATGGCGGTAGGTGCAGCCAAGGCGGCGCATCTCAAGGATCTGGGTTTTCTGGTTCCCGGTCATCGTGTTCTCCTGCCTGATACCGGAAAATCGTACCCCTTCGTTTGTATGATGCATCGGGATGAATCGTAGCGTTCAGTCATTTCGTCCTCCTGGATGAGGGCGCATTGATCAGCCCTCAACAGCTTCCGTATGCGGATGGGGATTTGACCGAAAGAAAATTCCAGAAAGGAGGAAAGCTGCATGATTTGTAGTTCCTTATCAACCAGGAGCGACTATTTGTTGATATGGGCAGAGGTTCGTGTTAGGCTTAAAAAGTGTTTTCCATAAAACCGGAAAAGGGAATAATCCCAAAGAGTTTTCGGATAGATTGGGACGATCATCAGAATGAATGTCTACAAATACTCCTGAGCATATGATTGTCGAGGCATTTTCCTTCGGTCCGAGTGGAAAGCACTCAGTTATCTCAGCAGCAGGGATGGATACATCACACTCTATGATGGCTGCAGCAGGGATTGGTGGTTGTTCGATGAAGAGGCTGAAATGTTGCTGAAAACCTATGGTTCCGACTCGGGAGCAGTCAAGGTGGATGAAAGGTGAGTACATGATCGTGTGAATGTTTTGGAGGATAGTATGATGGGAGATTACAGGGTTGCAAAAGCTTATACATACATTGTGAGCCACGATTCCGGATTTGCGCCGAATCCATTCTGGGGGCAATGCACTCTGGCATGCTGCAAACCGGCGATACGCAGAAGTATCGGGAAACGGTGGCCGTCCAATCCTGATACATGGATTGTGGGGATATCCCCCAAGTCCCGAGGTCATGAACTTATCTATATGATGCGGGTTGACCACTGTGTGGGGTTTCCTGAGTACTATGAAAGCTTTCCTCAGAAGCGACCTGATTATTCAAAAGATAAAGTCCATACCCGTGGTGATAATATCTACCAGCCCATCGACGGGGGATTCGTACAATTAAGATCTCTCCACTCATTTGATCACAAAGAAGATACTTGGTCGGAAGACAAGAAAACCATGAACCATGACATTGGCGGTAAATATGTGCTGATCTCTGACAACTTCATCTATTACGGGAAAGATACAGTAAGAATTGAAGGGCCTATGAGGGAGATGATTCCAGGCAGGGGTTGTAGGTGCAATTTCTCACAGGAAGCAATCAAGGCCTTGGAAAAGTATATCAATGAGCGAAGTGTTGATTTCCAGAACGGAACGATTTTGGCAGATCCTGATCTTTGGAGGATTGGATGAAGATCATTATAAGCCGTAAAGGATTCGACTCAAGCAATGGGGGGTGCCCGAGCCCAATTCTCCCTGATGGAACCCTCTTATCCTTGCCCATACCTTCCAAGAAAGATCGCGTCAAATATACTGATTTGTATCATGGTGGAAAGTCCCTCTTTGAAATCATCAAGGAAATAAACCCTAGAACAAGGATCAAGGAGCATTGGAACTGTCACCTTGATCCTGATATCAGGGATTATGGGATTGTGGAAGATTGGCTGCCTTTGTTCGGGCAGAAAGGTTCATCCCAAAAACATCTGGAGAATCAAAGAATTGGGAAGGGGGATTTATTCCTGTTCTTTGGATGGTTTCGCCAAACTGAGAGTGTAGGCGGAAAGCTTCGGTTCGTGAAGACTGAAAAAGAGAAACATATCCTATGGGGATATTTTCAAGTCAATGGAGTCTTTGGCTCGTATTCCAAACTGCCGCCTCAGTTCCACTATCATCCCCACGCAACATTTGAGCGCTACTCAAGGAAAAACAATTGCATATATTCAGCAACGGAAAGACTCTCCATATGTAATGCCCACCGAGGCTATGGCACGTTCAAGTATCATCCTTCGCTTGTCCTGACCAAGGATGGTTTATCTCGTAGCAAGTGGCAGCTTCCTGAGTTTTTCAAGGATGTTCAGATATCCTATCACTCTTCGAAATCCTTCAAGGAAGAAGGATACTTTGATTCTGCAAAGATTGGTCAGGAGTTTGTGATGTCAGAAGATGGAAGAGTCACAGATTGGGCTTTATCGAAGATTACAATCGGGAAATCATAAAGATTTCAGTGGGGAAAACAGGATGGCTGAAAAGATCAAATCACGTGAGGATTTGTATGGTGTTGTTTGGTCAAAACCAATGATAAAATTGGCCGAAGAGTTTGGAATATCGGGAAGAGGCCTTGCAAAACTATGTGAAAGGCTCAAGGTTCCTGTCCCACCGAGAGGTTACTGGAGAAAATTCAGCCTTGGGCAGTCAATCAGGAAGATACCTTTACCCGAAGTGGAATTCACCAGGTATGAGCAATGGAAAAATCAAACATCTCTTGATGATCTTGAAAGACGTAGAGAAGCAGCAATAGAGCACTCTGAAATTTTCAACAATCCAGATATTGAGATAAAAGACAAAGACATCCAGGAGATTGTTTCCAATACATTACGGGCCGAACAAGATAGAACTCCAATGGTGATAGTATCCGAGCAAGATGTCACCACTCCTATGGTCAAGAAATTTCTAATATCACAGAGAAGGAATAAAAATACTCTACCGTCTAAAAAGTATAGCGGTAAATTAGCAATCGATGTCACTGAAAGTTGCGCTTTGAGAGCTGGCCTCTTGATGGAATCTTTTCTTCAAGGTTTTAAGGAACGGCGATGGGATTTTTCGATTGAAAAGGAAGATACTTCCATCCACGCTCGTATGTTTGTGAATCTGTTTGGGCAAAAAATATACTTTACCATTATTGAGCCTGTCACCAACAAGAGATTTCCATTGACTGAAAAAGAGCGGAAGGCATATGAAGAGGATCACCATTATGGGAGAGTCCCAAAATATAGATACATCCCTACGGCTACCGGCCGATTGCTTTTATCAATCAATGATGGCAAGAGGGTGTATCAATCCTGGGAAGATCGAGGCAAGCAACTCATCGAGAATTCAATCAAAGAGATAATGTTGGGTTTCATTAATATCGCAATACAAAGTAGCAATGAAACTATTCTGGCTCTTGAGCGAGAACAAAGATTGAGATTGGAACAAGCCAGAAAGATTGAGGAAGAACGATTAAAGAGACTTGATGCAAAACGATATGAGGAGCTAATTGCAGACTCTGAGGCATATAGCCGGATGAGGAAAATTCAAGATTATGTTGAGTATGTCAAGAATCAAGCACAAGACCAAGCTGCAGAGCCGGATAGTGAAATCTCGAAATGGTTAGAATGGGCACAATCGAAGATCAACAATCTCAATCCTTTGAAGAATGGATTCCCCAAATATTCAATTGATGAACACCCTGAAAATGAGAACAAGCTTTCATCCTCATTCTTTAACGATATCTTTCGTGACCACTGAGTACGCAATATGGTAGTTGAGAAGGGGCTACAGTAGGTTATTCTGTGGTGGACACAGGTGAACTGATTGTATGCTTTGCGTCTTATCTCGTCTTGATGGGCATCCTACCATTCCATGCGACAGCCATAGTGTTCTCCTGCCTGATACCGGAGAACCTTACCCTTGTGATCGTGAGATATAACGGAAAGTATTGTTTCGTTCAGCCATCTCGTACTCCTGGATGAGGACACATCAATCGGCCTTCAGTGCCTTTCTTATGCTCGAGGGGATTTGACCGATGGGAAATGTCGGAATCTTTGATTTTGCGGAGTTGCTGATGGTGAAGCGACAATTTCCAATGGAACTGTCATTAATAGCATCGCCATAGAGCATCGCCATAGGCAACATTTCATTGTATTGGTTTGTGAGTAGGGGTATGCTTGAATAGTACTTGGATTAAACTTGTGTGGGAGAGCATCTGTGCAAAGAGTCTATTCAGGAGGTATTGGTTGTTTCTTTTGGCTTAAGTCCCCGATTGGATTAGTAAAACACTTCACAAAGATGAAGCTAAGGATCACTAAGATCAAAGGGATGATTAATGCCATATAGTAAGAATGCAATCGGAGGTATTACGTTGAGAATCTCAGAATTGTTGAAATTGAAAACGCTAAATCCTAAATGCATGAAAGTGCATATGGCTATTGGCAGCCAAAATAAATTTGAGCCTTGGATTGAACTATCCAAAAGAAAGTTCAAGGAATGGCAAGAAGTGCAAACCAAACCGAACTTTAACCGACCCTATGTTTTATCCTTCGTATACATTAGAAGAAATGAATGGTTATTTGCAGGAATATACACGGTAAGGGAATATTCAAGAAAGGATGGGCTATATTGGTATTCAAGTGCATTGACTACATATTATAGCGAATACATCGGAAGATTGGTCATTGGATTCGAGAAGAATTTTAGAGCAAGTTATTTGTTGGCAGAGAAGTATGTTGAGAAAATGGAAATTATTCAGATTTTTCCTGAAAAGTATATTTGTGATCCGTTTCCAGGGTATGCCAACATTTGTATTTCATACGATACCTTACAGCAAATACATAGAACTGAAGAAGAAACTTGGAAGACTGCGTTGTCAGCCGTATTTGGTGTATACCTCATAACTGATACCAAGACAGGTAAGCATTACATTGGAAAAGCTGACGGGGGAAATGCTATTTGGCAACGTTGGTCAGCTTACGCTATGAATGGGCATGGATCAAATAGCGAACTGGTTGCAATACTGAAGGAGAAAGGACCTTCATATGTGGAGAATTTTCAATTTTCAATCCTTGAAGTCATAACAAAGAGTGACAATCAAGCTTACATAGATGCTAGGGAAAATTATTGGAAGAACGCACTCAGGACACGAGAATTTGGATACAACCACAATTAGGTATTTGAAGCCCAATTCAAATGAATATTTTTATTTGGATTGATCTTCAGAGTTTAAAATACTGTAGGAGGGGAAGCATGGAAGATGTGAACAAGCGGCTTATGCGTCTTTGGGAAAGGACTTCGAATGAATATCTGAATGGCCTCATGCCTTTCTTCCTGGATGAATTCAAGATAGATGCAGTCTTGTACATAGGGATCAATCCATCCTTCTCTGTGAAGGGATTCGAGAAAGGTCTACGTGATTCAAAAAAGTATAGTGGACTGGATGTCGCAAAGTTCTATTCATACCCGAAGTCAGAGATTTTCAGTCTGAAAGATGCACTCGAGATTGAAAACATAATGAGGGCAGAATACCCATATTTCAATTCATTCGATGATCTGTTGGAAAAATCAGGTGTGCCCTGGGATCATATGGACCTTTTCTATGTGAGGAAAACATCTCAGGATGAGCTGAAGAAGTTGATATTCGAAAAAGGGGAAGAACTGAATAATTTTGGGCAAGAACAATTATGTATTACCAAGGAAGTTCTTGAAGGTATTGCACCAAGAGCAATTGTTGTGGCAAACGCATTGGCAAGTCGTATTTATAAAAAGGAGTTTGGATTAGAGCAATTTGATGAGAATCATGGATGCTATTTTTCGCAGATATCCGGTCAAAAAGTTCCAACTTTCCTTTCCTCCATGCTCACTGGAGGAGCGATGGATGCTTTTTCCAAGCAACGACTAGGGTGGCATCTGCGCAAAGTTCTTAGAGAGTATGATTAACCAAGAAGGAATCATCATTACTATTTTCATGGTATAGATATGCTAAACCCCAAATAGATCAGGGAACATAACCATGAACATAACCATGAGCAATAATTCATTGTAATCGCATAGTCGATGGGATATGATTAAGAAAGATTGGACATACATTTGTGCTTGCAATAATTGGAAGAGAAGGCATTTGATGAGAAAAAGCACAATTGTAACAGCGATCATCCTCATGATGTTGATTGGGCTGTTTTTAACCATGTTTATGTCCTGCACCAATGAGATTCCTGTATATACAGTGCATTTCGACAGCCAAGGAGGAAGTGCGGTAAATGCGATAGAAGCCTTGAAGGGCACAAGGATTGTTGAGCCGCCTTCACCTGTAAAAAACGGATATGAATTCAGTGGCTGGTTCAAGGATACCGGCTTAACATCAGTATGGAATTTTAATAGTGATACGCTCGCTTCTGATATCACTCTGTATGCTAAGTGGAACGCAACTACATACCTCGTTACCTATAATGGGAATGGTAATGACAAAGGTACAGTACCTCTAACCCAAGAGAAAACGCATGGAATTGATCTTGAATTGGCAGCCAACTCTGGAGATTTGCAACGTACAGGATACAGTTTTGCTGGTTGGAACTCCGAGGTAGATGGATCAGGTACTGATTATGCCGAGGGCAGCACATACACAACGGATGTTGCATTGACGTTATATGCCAAGTGGACAGCGAGCAAGTATTCCGTCACGTATCATGCCAATGGAGCCACTAGTGGTACGGTTCCTGATGTACAATCGAAAAACCACGGAATCAACCTCGTATTGGCCAGAAACAATAATGGTTTTGCAAAGGAAGGTTACTCTTTCTCTGGTTGGAATACCCAGGCAGATGGATTTGGAACTGGTTATGCTCCTGATGAGGAGTATGAAACAGATGCCGAGCTCACGCTCTATGCGAAGTGGATTGCTGAAGAGTACACCGTCTTACTGGATAAACTGAAAGGGGAAGGTGGCTCAGATTCAATAATTGCAACCTATGATTCTCCAATGACTTTCGCTGTTGCTCCGACAAAGGATGGATTCTTCTTCGAAGGATACTATGACCAAATTGATGGGGGTATCCAATATTATTCTTCCACGATGGAAAGTGTTAAAGTCTGGGACAAGAGCGAAAACTCAATCCTTTATGCGAGATGGATACCAGGCTACACCGTAAGTTTCAATAGCCAAGGCGGCAGTTCTGTCTCTTCCTTAGAAGGCTTAAGACCAGATTCAAGGATCAATGAACCGACAGCTCCAACAAGAAGCGGATATGTGTTCGATGGATGGTTCAAGGAAAGCTCTTGTATTACCGAATGGCATTTCGATTCGGACAGTATCACCTCGATTACGACTTTGTATGCGAAGTGGATTTCGCTCCATTCTGTGATGTTTGACACCCTGGGAGGATCTAGTATTCCGCCCATTGAAGGTGTAATGTATGGGACGACAATTGGAGAGCTAGCTTCCCCAACGAAAGAAGGCTACATATTCGATGGATGGTATAGTGATAATGCGTATGGAGATGAATGGGATCTCCCTACTCAAACAGTAACTAATGACCTGACGCTCTATGCAAAATGGCTGGTCGCACATACTGTGACTTTTGCTAGCCAAGAAGGGAATGCAGTTTCCTCATTGATCAATGTATTGCACGGGGAAAAGATAGATGAGCCAGCCACGCCACCGGTAAAAGCTGGTTACACTTTTGTAGGCTGGTATAAGACAGCAACGTATGATGAAGCATGGGACTTTGATAATGATATCGTTGATTCGGATGTCACCCTTTATGCCAAGTGGGCTATTGCTCACTATTCTGTGGTGTTTGACAGCCGAGATGGATCTCCTGTTTCATCGATAGGAAATTTACTTTATGGTGCAAAAATATCTGAACCTGTGTCCCCCACAAAAGACAAGCATGTGTTTGATGGCTGGTACAAGGATACTTCTTATACTCAACGATATTACTTTACCACTGATATCATAACTTCTTCCATGACCTTATTTGCAAAATGGATTCCCCCTTCGACTGTAACATTTGATAGCCAAGGTGGAATCGAGGTTCCTCCCATTACTGATGTTATTTATGGCGATACAATAAAGGAACCATCAAAAACTTATAGATATGGTTATACTTTTGGGGGATGGTATAAGGATAGTGCCTGTACAGATGGTTACAATTTTGATGTCGATGTAGTGGTTGCCTCCATGACATTGTTTGCGAAGTGGTATCCGCACTCAACAGTAACCTTTGATAGTCAAGGAGGCTCATTTGTTTCCTCCATTACCAGAGTTTATTATGACCATAGGATATCTGAGCCAGCGCTTCCGGTAAGAAATGGTTATGCGTTTGATGGTTGGTATAGGGAGATCAATTATCAAAGCCTGTGGGATTTTTCTTCGAACAAGGTAACAACAAGCATGACTTTATTTGCAAAATGGGTGCCTCTTCACTTGGTTAGTTTTGACAGCCGCGGAGGAAGCGGGATACCAGCGATCGAAGTTGGAAGCGGAAGGAAGCTGTCTGAACCGACACCTCCAGTGAGAAGTGGCTATTCTTTTTATGGTTGGTATAAGGACAGTTCATATACACTTCAATATGTTTTTACAGCCGATGTTGTGACTACATCCATGACACTATACGCAAAGTGGGTTCCTTTTGGTATTGGTGTGATTGGGCCTTCTGGAGGGTTGATATTTTACGAAAAGGATTCATACAGCGATGGATGGAGGTATCTGGAGGCAGCCCCTTCAGGGTGGAGTGGCAGTGCTGACGATCCATATTCTATCTTTGGGTATTATCGACCAGAAGGGAATAACCTAGCTGTAGGAGGTACTGAAACAGGGATAGGAAGTGGGAAGGCAAACACGCAAGCGTTGGTTGCTGCAATGGGGAGTTCTGCTTATAGTGATTCTAGTGGAAGCACAACAACAGCACAGTATGCAGCTAAGGTGTGTGCTGATTATCAAGGGGGAGGGCATGACGATTGGTTCCTTCCGAGCAAGGATGAGCTGAACCTAATGTACCAGAATCTCTATCGTAAGAGTCTGGGTGGTTTTAATTGGTCCACCTACTGGAGTTCCTCGGAGGATAGTGCGAACTATGCGTGGAGCCACTATTTCGGCCATTGGGGTCAGGGCAGCAGTAGTCGGAGCAACGTAAACAAGGTCAGGCCTGTACGGGCTTTTTGATGATCCATTCAACGATTTACCTATTCAACCATTGAAGGGGGTGTAGTGGGGGGATGGCCCCCGAATTGCTATGTCATAGCAGTGATTGCATCAGAAAACCAATGTAAAGAATCCTGATTGCCTCCAATAAGTGCCTTTATTCTCAATATCTGATGATTTTAAATGATTCCTCCCTTTTTCACGTCCTCACCCAATCCCATGCCGGTTCTCTTTCTCCCTGGCCTCAACAGCCCAGTCGATCGGTTCCAACCCCTCAAGCCGGTTGTACTCATCCCAATACCTTCTGGCCCATTTGACCAGCAGCTTGGTTATCTCGCAGATGTAGGTCGTCCGCCTGAATTCGCCGAACTCCGAATAGCAACCTTCGATGCAGTATGAACAGGCATTTTCCACCTTGCAGGTCCTGCTCTTCTCATCAAGAGAACAATTGGAACGGTAAGTATCCTCGCGAACCTTCAAAAAGTTCTCCTTGTTGGTGAACCCTTCCTCGGCGGTCACTACGATGAAATCTGCCTTGTCGACCTAGGTATGGGGCAGCCATCTGATGCACGGATAGATCCTTCCGTCCACCGAGAGGGCGGGCATGGCTCCGCTTCCGCAGTGGCCGGTGCAGTCCCAATCGGGTCCTGTGGACAGATACGCGTAACCGAATTGCTCTTTGCTGAGCATGCTCCAAAACAAATCGTCCCGATGCTTAAGCACATAGGCGGTGCACTTCTCCATCTGACAGTCCAACTCCTCATAATTGGCTTGTGTGCATCCGGTGTCCTCCATGATGAAGTTCTGGTTGATGTACTGCAGTCCCAGCTCTTCGTGCAGATACACCAGTGTGTCCTAGAGGTGGGTATGCTCTGCCTGTTCGTAGTGGACTGTAGGGTATCCGTCCAGCGATTTGCCCACCAGCAACTGGCCCTTGTCCTTCTCGCATAACTGCCTGACTTGCTCGAAAAAAAGGGTACCGTTGGTCATCACCTTGGCAAGTGTATAGGAGCAGATCTCATCCAGGAACGGTATGCTATTTGTGTGTAATAGAAGACACTTTCTTGTGGCTATGAGCACGATTTACAGACACTTTTTCATTGGCTGCGACCATACAGGTTTTTAACTCCATCAAGTCTTGTATCCCGTTCCCAATAAGTTGCTGCAAATATCAGGTTATGAATTCTTGTTCCTTCATGATCACTAATAAGAAAACCAGGTGCAAGCCAAAAACCAGTAGAGAGAATTTGGTTTTGTGGCAACCGAAAGGAGCTTGCACCTGGTAGTTTTCATTTCTTCTTTAGAACAGATTACCTTCCAGCATGGATAAATACCCCTCTTCGCTGAAAATTAAATGATCCAGTACCTTAATACCCAGAATATCCCCTGCTTGCTTCAGCCTCCTCGTAACATCCTTGTCCTCAATACTTGGCTCAAGATTGCCACTGGGGTGATTATGGGCTACCAGGATGGCCGTGGCACGCTGACGTACTGCTTCCCCGAAGACTTCCCTTGGATGTACGAGTGTACGGTTTACCAATCCTATGGAGCATACATTCACCGAGAGTACCTCATGGGCTCCGTTCAAACAGATACTCAGGAAGTGTTCCTGCATACGTCCTGCATAGTGCCTGATCAGGGGAAAGATGTCTCCTGGAGTGGAAATTTGCCTGCGTTTGGCAGGGAGCCTTCTCCTTCCAAGCTCCAGGGCTGCCCCTATGAGGGTGGCCTTCGCCATACCAAGTCCTCCTATGGCCATCAGGTCTTCATTGTTGGCCATAGGCTTTCGGTCCAAGAGATCCAGAAGATCCTTGGCTATCGCGTTCACCGGGCGGTCACGATTCCCGCTCCCGATAAGGATGGAGAGAAGTTCCTGGTCACTGAGTGCCTCAGCCCCACGCTGAATCAGCCGCTCCCTTGGCCGGTCGCAGACAGCCATCTCCTTGATTCGTCGTTCGTTTTGTTGGTTTATTTGGTATTTCATACTCTGTTAAGATGCAAAAGCCTGTTGTTTGCTTGAGCTCTGAGGTTGAGCTATGGTACAACTAAGGCATGCAGGAAAATACCTATCGAATCGGAGAATTGGCTAGAAAATGCAATGTTACCGCACGGACCATCAGATACTATGAGTCCCTGGGGTTGCTGAAAACCAACTCCCGTTCAGAAGGTGGTCAGCGCTACTATACCGATGCAGATGTGGTGTATCTAAATAGAATCGCAGAGTTGAAGGAATTGGACTTTTCTCTGAATGAGATTCGTTCCATTATCCTTATGGGCAGTGATGATGCAACTGGAGAGAAGCGTCGTAATGAGTTGCTTAAACAATACCGCAGCAAACTTAGTGAAGCCCTGGAGAGACAAGCTGCACTGGAAAAACGTGTCTCTGATCTTACCTGGCATGTACAGCAGCTGGAAACCAATGATGACTTCCAGCAATGCCCCGGCTTGATGTGCAAGAATTGCACCTTCCGCGAACGATGTAGGTTCAAGGAACTATCGTAAATGAGAAAAGGCTGCTTCCTATAACAGGAAACAGCCAATTTTTTTTGTTATTCTCCCTGCATCCTTAGGTACTCTTCAAAATACCCATTGATTTCTTGTGCAAGGGCCTTGCTGGTCTCCTCGGGAGAGAGGTCATCTTCCAGCATCCTGAGTATTCCACTCTGGAATGCATAGTAGATCTGATAAGCACTGGGTACCCAAATCCCCTGCATTTTGGGATTGCTCTCCATCAGTTGCTCTATGGCTACCCTGTAGTGAGGATTCTCTTCGATATGCTTCTGGAAAGCATCCATGGAGTACGTGTCATGGTGGACCGGGAAGTACCCGGTTGCAATATGCCAATTGAACTGTTGCTCAGGGCTGGTTGCGAACTTAACGAATTCCCACGCAGCATCTCCGTTGCCTGACTGATTGTCAAACGCATAGATGGCACCACCTCCTACATTCACCCCTCCTGTTGCCTGTTCATCGACAGCCGGGAAGTTGGCAACTCCTACCTCAAACCGGTCAGCAACCATGGAGTGGATGGTGGTAAGCTTGCTGGTGGATGCGACGATCATGGCAACACGGCCACTGGCGAAGGCTCCGTTCACATCGCTGGTAAGATTTTCTACCGCTCCTGTGGCGTAGAGCTCTTTCCATCGGGTGAGGAAGTTCACCATGGTCCCATTCTCATCAAAGAGTACCTTTGTAGGGTTGCCGAGGTGTCCATTTTCATTGTCGGTGATATAACTCAATCCATTCTGTTGCCCGAGCCACACGATCAACTCATAGGTGGTTGGGACATTTGCAAACCCATAGCGGGTGATGTTTCCTTTTGCGTCTTTCTGCACCAGTGCCTTGGCAACATTGCCAAGTTCCGCCAGGGTTGTTGGAGGGGTAGTTATGCCAGCTTCCTCAAATGCGGTCTTGTTGTAGTAAAGAAGAATGGTTGAGCTGTTGAATGGCATGGCTATCATCTTATTCCTATAGGTTACCGAGAGACGGGCGGCCTCGAGGAGTTGGGTAAGGTCATACCCATCCTGTACTGCCAGATCTTCCATAGGAATCAGGGAAGGCACATCTCGGATATCCAACACAGCCGATCCATCAAACTGGGCCAGATCGGGCAGGTCCTTCGTGCTTCCTGATTGTAAGATGGCCTTGGTCTTCGTAAGAACATCGTTTGCCTTTCCCTGGAAGACTGCATTGACCTGGATGTTTTTCTCCTTCCCAACGGTTTCGTTGAACTCCTGCACAATGGAATCAACTGCTTTTCCAGCAAGTCCACTTCCATAATGCCACCAGGTAAGGGTGGACACTCCGGCCTCTGGGGCCTCCTCCTGACCAAGAGCGAAAAGCCCCTGGGTAGCCAACATGACAAGCAGTAACAAAGCTAGTAATCGTTTCATGGTATTATCTCCCTGCGAAGCGTGAACTCACGCTGTTTTGTATTGGTGAATGCATTATGATGAATGCAATAACAATCGGAATCATAAGAAGGGCAATGGCAGCAAACTGAGGACCGTAGTCGAGGTTCTCACTGAAACCAAGCATCGTGAGTCCTACTTGCACGGTTCTCATTCCCTCCTTGTTGGTAACCAGAAGAGGCCAGAGATAGTCATTGAAAATGTTGCTGAAGCTGTGGATACCCAAGGTAATGACTACAGCCTTGCTGATTGGGAGCAGGAGGGTGGTGATAAACCGAGCATCGCTGCATCCCTCTATAAGGGCTGCCTCACGGTACTCCCTGCTCATGGTCTTGAAGTATTGGCGTAACATGAATATATGGGTTGGGCTAAGCAGTTTGGTGCTGATAATCCCCAAATAGGTATCGGTAAGGCCCAGTGTCCTGATGGTTGAGTAGTTGGCAAGGATCAAGGCATCAGATGGGAGCAACATGGTTGCGATGACGACAAAGAATAGCAGGTCCCTTCCCTTGAACGTGAAAAATGTGAATGCATATGCTGCCCCAATACTGATTGCCATCCTGAGCAGCATGCCCCCTGTTGCTGTTAAAAATGAGTTTGCGAGGAAGCGTGCCAAACTGGTCTCAGCAAATGCACGGACATAGTTCTCCAGATAAAAACTGGATGGTAGCAGTTTTGCTGGGATTGAGGTGAAGTCTGCGTAGGTGAAGAAAGACGCACTGATGGTATACATGATGGGGAATATCACCACTAGTGAGAATAGGGTCGCTATGCATGCTTTGATGAATCTCATTGGTAGTATACCCTCCTTCGTTGTAAGTGCATCAAGATAAGGAGGATGCTGAAGGTTAAGAGGAAGACTACCGTTGCAATGGAGGAGCCCACTGCATAGTTCCCGCTCTTGAAACCTTCAAGATACATCTGGTAGACCAGAGTCTGTGTTGAGCGAAACGGTCCCCCTTCGGTAAGGATGAGAACAGGGGATGAGATAAGCATGGCATCCTTGATATTGGTGATCAAAACGAATACCACGGTTGGTCCGATCAGAGGAAAAATAAGGTAGCGGAAGGTTTGAAAGGGTGAAGCACCCTCAATCTGGGCAACTTCGATCAAATCCTTGGGGACATTGCGAAGAGCGGCATGGAACAACAAGAAGTTGAACCCAAAATCAAGGTATACCCCTGCGATGACCAAGAGAGCCATTGCAGCCTTTGGGTTGTTGAACCATTGGATACTGGTTCCAAGTAAATGATTCACGATACCAAGCGAGGGATTGAAGATCATCTTGAAAATCATCATGGCAGAGGAGAGCCCGACTGCAAGGGGAAGGAAGAAGAATACCTGGTTCAAGGTAGCAAGCTTTCCTTTCCTGTTTGCAAGCAGGGCTGCAGAAAGACAAAGAAACATATTTGCCGGGACAAAAAAAAGCGTAAACCGGAGTGTGTTTGACAAGCTGTCCTGAAAGGATTGACTGGCAAAGAGCCGGGAATAGTTTTCCAGCCCAACAAACTTGAGTCTCTCTCCCATGATTGATACGGTATGAAAACTGTTGAGGATGGTTACAAGAAAAGGACGATAGCTGAAAACCATCGTCAAGATCAAAGCTGGGAGTATGAGTAAGTAAGGCCGAGCCTTGTGTGTCCATCGTCTGTTCATGAATATACGTTCCTCTGACGATACTACCCCCTTTTGGTAGGGAGGGACAAGGTTGAGGAAGGCGTAAATGCTGTATTTGGAAAGAAATAGTTTACGTTGATAACCAGTACGTCAAGTTTTTGCATGCAATACTTGACGCACTGATTGCCTTGGTTAAGTTTATTTAGTGGTATGGGCACAAGGCCAGAAATACCAATCAGAGAGGTAAGAAAAAAGACTAGAAACGTTTGGTTATACCAACGAGTATCTGGAAATCATCAGCATACCCGCTTGCACTTCCACTCGGTCGGTCGTATATCCTTCTGCCAATCCAATTGACCTGACCAAACAATTCCAGGTTTGGAATATCTGTATAGTAGGTGCCGCCAAGACCAACAATCAAACGCTCTGTAATGGTATCCCCAGAGGGGGAGGGGCCGGAGATATTGGGATCATCCTCATTGTTTGTTGTATCATCCCCATCCTCAGCTTCATGATGGGCAGCAAGGTAGTCCAACTCCCCCTGACGGTGAATGGTTACTGAGGTCTCCAAGGTTATTTTTCCAGGAAGCAGGTAATTCAACGATGCTTGGTATACCTTGCTGTCAGAACCCCAGCTGTAACCCAAGTAGTCGATGATGACAGGACGCAGATGTGCCTGGTTCTTGATAAGGTCCCTGGCAATCAAAAAGTCGACGGATTGCCTTCGGTACATCGCAGGGTCAGTTGAGGCTGCTTCAAGACCGAATGTGAAATACCCCTTTTGTGCATCCCATGAGTATGAGCCAGAAACCAGGAACGCCAGAGCGTTTGCAGTCTCAGCTCCCTCGCTGGATAGCTGGAGCTGATCGAGGGCAAACTGACCATGGAAGGCAAGCCCCGGGAGGGGAGTGATGTCAGCTTCGAGGCTGGCAATTGAATTTACCTGGTCAACGTCAAAGAGGTTGTGGTAGATATAGGTCGGGTCAACATATTGCAGGCTGAGTCCATCCTGGTTTGCCATTACATTCTCACTGATGGAGATTCTCGCCCATGGTGCAGGGTTGAACTCAAAGCGATGGGCGAGGAAGATACGAGGACTTTTCCCACTCTGGCTCACATCAGGGAAGAAGAGATACAAAAGCTGAGCCTTGAACTTCTGGTTGAAGAAGGAAGCAGTGAGTCCGGTATGGTTGGAGATATGGTCTCCTACTACCAGGTTGCCACTCTCTCCCGCTCCCCAGGAGTAGGCACCACGCCCCAGGCTGATAGCCCACCAGGGACCTGCATAGGTCATCTGGGAGTGACGGGGGAAGTCTGGCTCAAGAGGGGATCCAAAGAATGGAAGGTTGCTGCTGAATGTTCTTCTGTAGAGGGTTGCATTGGGGACAAGGGAAGCATCACCATAATCGAGGATGGCCCCTATTCCCCAACTCTCGATTTCAGAATCACTAGTAAGGTCTACATCCTCGATAAACGCCCCAACTCCTGCCTGCAGGGATGTTTCGAAGAGGAAGGAGGATGAGAACTGCATGGAAAGGGTAAGGTCGAGGAAGGGTTTCCTTTCATCATAGCTGTAGATCCAGTCATCGTAGGATGTGAAATCCTGGTCATTGGTATGGACGTACGATTCAAGATTAATGGTAGGGGAAATACGGTAAGAGAAGGTCTCATCTACCTGGTGAAATGAGTTTCCTTCCATTCTCTGGTATGCTGTATCCCATAGGTCCTGATAGGGGGTGTCTTCCTCGATTGCCTCTAGGATTGCTTGTGCCTCATAGGTGTTCCATGGACGACTCGTGGAGGGAAGTGCACGCCCAGAAAGCTGGTAGAGTAAATCAATTTCCTCATAGATGGGGGAGGAGAGAGGAATCTGGGCAGGGGATACCGCAGCCAAGGGGAATATTCCTATACATAGAAGAATTATCAGTACTGCAATACGACATTTCATGAATCACACCTTCCATACTATTCTTCCTCTACTGTAGAACATGGGTGGTAAAAAGAAAAGTACAGATATAATTCTGGAGGACTCATCCTTGAAAAATAAGGCGAACAAGAAAGAGAGGCCTGTATACTGTACAAGCCCCATCCTTCTTGAAATCAATTATCTTACCAATTGGTTAATCTTCGGTGTAGAAATAGGTCTTTGGTTTGATGAATGCACGCTTTCTTGCAATGATCAGGTAGGATATAAAGGCACCTAGCAAATATACCCCACTGATTACGATGGCCCATATAAAGAGAATGGGTTTGCCCTTGGTAACGCTGAATGCCGGGAGGTTGATACTCAAGATAATGGGAATGGCTAGAATGAATACGATTCCCACCGAGTAGAGGTAATCAGTGGCAACCGGTGTCTCAAACTCCTTGTCGACCACACGCAGCAGCGCAAGCCCGGTGGGGAGTGTTCCTGTTGCCGAACCGTAGATGATCAACATCCTGAAGAACTGGTGGTCATCATAGAGCCGTGAACAGTACCAGGGCAGAATAACCACGGTGATAAAGAGTCCCACCAGGGTGAGGATAAGGATAGGGATCCAATATCCTTGTACAGCCACCAAGCTGATCGCTCCGAGTGAAGAGGCAACAGTCAAGTCGACAGAAAGTCCACTGAGACGGTTGCATGTTGCGTTATCGATGGTGGTCTCGACCTTGAACAGCTTCATGAGCATCTTGACCCCTAGTGCGCTGAATGAGCTGAAAACAAAGTTGATACCCCAAAGGCTGTCTGCAAGTTCAGTGCCCAGAGGACCTATGAGACCGAGCAGGGCAGATAGACCGGTAAGGAAGGACCAGCTGATCAGGTAGGTCATCATGATCAGTGCAATGTGGTAGGTCATGGAGTCCAGCGACTCCCCGTCGGTGGAAAGATATGACCCTACAGGGCGCTCATGTTGTGCCCTACTAAAAAAACCGGTTCTTACACTTCGGTCATTGATGTTCTTTGCCTGTTCTTTTCCGATCCAGCCACGCTTGAGTCCCTGATTGATCAAGATCACGCCACCAAAACTACCAAGCAAAAATCCGATGGCTGCCATGGTAAGTCCCACTGAGGAACCTCCCCTGAATCCCATCGCTTCCCAGCCGACTCCAATCGAGTATGCCTGTCCGGGGCCCAGTTCGAACCCGAGAGGGAGGGTAAAGCCAAATGCTGGGAACAGGTCTGGTTTGAAAGTAGAGATGATCAAGGCGGTTGCAAGGAGACCGAAGAAACATTGCAGGCCATACTGAGCCAAGACAGCAGTCACATTGGCCGCCAGGGTTCGCTTCGCCCTTCCTTCTGTGTGAGCTTTTGGCGTAACTCTCAGCAACATGGAAATAAAGCTGATATTCAGTAAGTGGTAGACAATTTCCCCAAGAAAGTCATTTCTCAGTCCCCACCTTGGTGCGATGAAGTTGTAGAAAACCAAAAGCATGAGACCAGAGAGGATGGGCACGGGGATCAGGAACCGTTGGAAAAACCGCACTCGGGCACGAATGAGCGCTGCAAGCAGAAGTGATACTGAGATGATTCCGATATGGAAAAAGAAGTTCCAGTTCATAAGGTTGCCCCCTTCTGGATCAGTTTGTTTCGCTGGTACGCTTCCACGTATTTGAGGATACAACCTCGTTTGTGGATCCGTATCCTGTACAGAGTATGAAGATGGTAGAGTTCCACCGTGTTCTTTGCGTTGATAATCATGGATTGGATATCAGTAAAAGCCATGTGATATTCTTTTCCGCTTCGTTCCACAAGACGCATTCCCTCTTGTTCCAGAGAGAGGGTGAAATCCTTTGAGATCCGCTTGAGATGTCGCTCATCAGCTGTCTGGAACAGGACCCCCTTGTCAGGAGGGAATTTCAATGATTTTCCCTCGCTTGAAGCACTGTACTCCCTCTCCCAGGAGTGCCAGGCAGCAACATCGAGGAAGCTGGTCTTCCCCTTGATTGTGTGTAGCTTGTCATGGTTGTCCAGCTCCATGGTAAGTGAACATTGCCTGCAGGTAATCAGGTTCCCCTTGGAATGGATAGTACTTGTAGAATGGCAATCTGGGCAGAGATAGAGGATTTTTTCCACTCCTTCAGCCGTTCTCCCTGAGATATAGTCAAACTGCATCTCATCCTGCCAGGAACGGTAGCTATAATACAGCTTCTCCTTGAGAAACTCATAGAGCTCTTTCACTGAGAGTTGGTCGATCACATCGGTATGAACTGGGGGGAGTACCCTAAGAATTGCTGTTCCCTTTCGTTTCTTTTCCGCCCATCGGGGTTTCAGCCCATATACCCCTTCCAAGTTGATAAGCACGATAGGGACCTTGAATATCTTTACCAGCTTGGCAATCGCTTCATCAAAACCAGCGGGCTCTCCATCCCATGTACGTGTTCCTTCAGGGAAGACACCGACGATGTCTCCCTGTTTCAGGGATTCTGAGATTGCCCTGATGGTGAATAAATCACTTCTGCCTTGCTGTTTTGCGATAGCCCCAATCCATTTCTCCATCATGCTCCTCATTCCCTTCATCTTGAAGAGATAGGCGCCCGCTACCCATCGGATATGAACCGGGGATGCCGAGGAGATGAAAAATGGGTCAAAGGTGTGTGCATGATTTGCCATTACTAAAAAAGGAGGTTTCAGTTCTGACAAATATTCCATTCCAACAACTTGGATCTTATTACGCTTTAAAATCATGGCCCCATACGTTGGTTGGGCCAAGCGGATAAAAAGTGGTTTTTTAGACACTTGCTTCCTCTCTGTAAAAGAGTACCTCACGAGAGGTGCTCTTGTCCACCTTGAATGTATGAAGAAAGTAAGAAGTACGGTTGGTGTCAGCTGATAGTGGGATTATTTCATAGATGCTTAAAAAAAGTATTTGATGAAGCAACGGTTTTTCTTGCATTGAATGCTTAATACTGTTTAATATTGAATCACTGGTAAGAGAGGCAGATGAATGAGAAGAAAAACCGTAACTTTGCAGGATATCGCTGAGAAAGTAGGGCTATCGACGGCAAGTGTCTCCATGATCCTTGCGGGAAAGAGCCTTTCCCGCTTTCCTGATGAGACGATCGATACCGTCTATAGGGTGAGCAAGGAGCTTGGGTATGTAAGCAAACGGGCAAAGAAAGATCGACGTATTCTTCTTATTGTATGCCCCTCGGTAATAAATCCTTACTTTGCTACGCTCATTCAAGGGATGGAGCAAGAGGCTCACGTACAAGGACTGGGAACCATGCTCTGCACCACGTACTGGGATACAGAGAAGGAGAGACGGGTATGTGAATTTGCCAAGGAACCTACCGTTGGAGGAGTTGTTTTTGCCATGATTCCGCAGCAACCGGAATTGGTGCGGGAGCTAAGTACCACCGTGCCCGTGGTAGCAGTAGGAGATAAGCAGAATGAGCTTGGCTTGGATACGGTTGATGTGAATAACTACAACGCTGGTGTTTTGGTTGCGCGGCATCTTCTGGAATTGGGGCATCGGAATATTGCCTATCTTTGTACCAGTCTCAACAGTGAGCATAGTGCCCGTGTACGCCGCTATGAGGGACTGAAAGCTCAGATCAAGCAAGCAGGAGGAGAGGCAAAGCTTACCCTGTTTACACGTGAGATTCCCTCCCTAACCGAATTAAATACCATCGATATTGAGCACGAAACGGGGTATGTGCTTGCCGAGCGCTGTATTGCTGAAGCTCCAGAGGTAACTGCAATGGTTGCAATAAACGACATGGTAGCATACGGCGTCATGGATGCCGTCAAGGATGGAGGCTTTTCAATCCCCGGCGATTACAGTGTCTGTGGGTTTGACAACATCTACCCCTCCTCCTTCGGTGGGGTGGCCTTGACCAGTGTAGAGCATTTCATCGTCCAAGGGGGGAGAAGTGCAGTGAGACTGGTTTGTGAGAAGATGAGCAAGAAGCCATCTCGTGTATTTGAGGGGAGTGGGGTAACCAGAATTGAGTATCACAATCGCCTGATCGTCCGCGCATCTACCGGTATCCCTAAATCTGAGTAGTATACTGGTTTGACAGATAACCCCTTCGGTGGTACATCTCTCAAGAGAGGGTGGGAAGATGGCAAAGACAGGATTTGAGAGAAACTTGCAGTACGCCAAGTTTAGTGCATATGGGTTCTTAAAGAATCTGCGGTTCTATGAACCGTTCATGATGTTGGTGTTCTTGGACAAGGGGTTGTCCTACCTGGAGATCGGGACGCTGTATGCGGTAAGAGAAATATTGATCAACATCACAGAGATTCCCTCCGGGGTATTTGCTGACAGTCTGGGTAGGAGACTGACAATGGTCTTCTCTTTTCTTGCCTACATCTTTAGTTTCATTGTCTTTTTTGTTGCCCAAGAGTTTGGAATTCTACTTATGGCCATGGTTCTCTATGCATTTGGTGATGCGTTTAGAACGGGTACCCACAAGGCCATGATCTTCGACTATCTGAGGATGAGAGGGTGGGAAGACCAGAAAACCCACTACTATGGTAATACCCGGGCTTGGTCACAACGGGGAGCTGCCCTCTCCGCGTTGATCGCCGCTTTCCTGGTTTTCTACAATGGGTCCTATGCCCCGATATTTCTCTTTACCATTATCCCCTATGTCCTGAACCTGCTTCTGATAGTTAGCTATCCAAAGGACTTGGATGGCCCAAGGCATACCAGTGATAAGCGAATAAGGGATGAGTTTGCTGCGGTTCTGCAGTCCTTGGTAAAAACGATGAAGAGTTGGGCTATGGTACGTACCATCTCAAGCCAGGCGCTTTTCAGTGGGTACTACAAGGCATTCAAGGACTATCTGCAGCCAATACTGCAAACATTTACACTCAGTCTCCCTATTCTGTTGGCGTATGAGGATCAAGAGAGAACAGCATTGATAGTGGGAATTGTATATTCAATTCTCTATGCGACCACTGCGATTGCATCCAGCAATTCCGGTAAGTTTTCAGAGCGGTTCAACCAGCTTGCATCTCCCCTTAATATCACATTGGTTGTCGGAATATCCCTTGGTTTGGTAAGTGGCCTGCTCTTGCACCTAACCTATGCAACATTGGCAGTGGTGTTGTACTTGGGAATCTATATCCTTGAGAATTTGCGAAAACCCATGAGTATACACTATGTGAGCGACCAGATGGATCAAGCTTCACTTGCTAGTGCGCTCTCGGTGGAGTCCCAAGCTGAGTCCCTTTTTGCAGCAGGTATCGCGCTCCTCTTGGGTTGGATGAGCACCTTGCTTGGTGTTGGACTTGGAATCTTGGTGGTTTCTGGAATCTGTTTACTGTTGGGACTGGTTTTACGATTGCCTACTCAGGAGAATCGCCAAAGGCAATAAACCGCTCAACATCAATGCAGAATGCAATTCCAGAACCTGGTTCGGTAAGAAGAGGAAGGTTCTTGATTGTTTCCAATACTTTTCCTGTCAAACCCGACCCGACAAGTATAAGCAACATGTCTTTTTCAGGGACCAATGGGTGACCGAAGAACTTGACGTCTTCTTCTTTCCCGGTTCCTCGTGCAGGGAGAATGGTACCGCCTGTGGCTCCTGCTTTTCTGGCGGCATCCATGACGGTTTCTGCCATACCTTTGTTAACAATACAGGTAATCAGGGTGTGGGGTGATTCCATTGGGTGCCTCCTATTGTTCCAAGTACCCATCATACAATGAAAAAGGGTGATGGGAAAGTGGTCACCTTTCTAAAAGAAATTAGATTTATCTACACTGTGACAATATAGGTCACTATAGAGGGCTTATCCTAAAGATGTAAGGAGGCTCTCATGAAAACTTGGAGAGATGACCAGATAGCACTTACGAGGGAAATCATCGAGAATGTGGATATTATTGCATTCACCTTCTCCCTCATCGGTACAAACAAGGGTTGTTATCTTGACCACCTGGATGGAAGGTTTGGATATATTACCATGGAAGACGCGCTTTCCTACCGTTATCGTGTATTCAATTATGAAAGTGATGCACTGGAAGGAGAGTATAATTCGCTTGATGCTTTGATTGAGGATGGATGGAAGGTAAGTACATGAAAAGAAAACGATCATCATATATTCCCTTTGTTTCTGAAAAGTATCCACCTGAGTATGTGCAGTTGGCACACAAGTCCACCTTCGCCAATGAAAGCCAGATTCTGGAAAGTGACAGCTGCACCTGTTTTTATTGTGGGCATGCGTTCAATCCACAGACAGAGGAGAAGCTGTATTGGATTACCGAGAGAGAACCGAAGGGGAAGACCCTGCAGTGTCCCATGTGCGGTATTGATTGTTTGATAGGGAGTGCTTCCGGGTTTCCCATCCACGACCCAGAGTTTATAAAAATCTGTACCGAGTCGTGGTTTGGAGGTATCAGCAGGATTAGTGACGGGCTACCCGTTGAGAGGCTTGCCTTGGCTGATATTCTCCTTAATGACTAAAATTCCCTGCGGAATTGAGAACCGCAGGGAATATCCAGAAGCAGGAAGGAGGGGAAATCATGCCACCTTGGATGACCTTGATTTCGAATAGAGGTCGAATGCAACGGCTGCAAGCAGTACAAAACCCTTGATAGCTTGCTGCCAGTCAGTACTGACACCAATGATTGACATTCCGTTGTTCAGTACTCCAATGAAGAGCCCTCCGACCACTGCACCAATTACCGTACCGACTCCACCGGAGACAGCCGATCCACCGACGTAACAAGCTGCGATGGCATCCATTTCAAAGTTCTGTCCAGCTTTTGGCGTGGCAGAGTTGAGGCGTGCGGTAAATACCATTGCAGCAACCGTAGCCAGGATAGCCATATTCGTATATATCCAGAACATTACCCATTTTACTTTGACACCGGACAGCTCAGCAGCTTTCCTGTTTCCACCAAGAGCGTAGATATGACGGCCCTGGACTGTCTTGGATGCAACAAACTGATATCCTACAACGAGTACTCCCAGCAGGATCAAGACATTGGGGAACCCTTTGTAGACAGCAAAGACAACGGTAAAAGCTATCAAGACAGAAGCAATAAAGATTACCTTGGCAAGCCAGATCCCAGAAGGGAGTAGGTCAAAGGCATATTCCTTCTGCTTTTTTCGTTTCTGAATTTCTCCGAAGATAATCAGTCCTACAATAACAAACCCAATGAGGAGGGTGAAAATGTGAAATGTCACATTTCCTACAGAGGCTCCTCCAAATGGATCAGGGATATAACCACTTGAAATCCTTTGGAACGCCTCTGGGAAAGGAGCCTTGGTCTGTCCTTTCATGATGACCTGTCCCAAACCTCTAAAGACCAACATTCCTGCCAGGGTGGCGATGAATGGGGGTACATTCACGAATGCTATCCAGAACCCTTGCCACATACCGATTAGTGCGCCACATGCCAATGCAATAATCATGGCAAGGTACGGATTCCACTGCAGGTCTACCATCATGACTCCGCACAGGGCACCAATGAAAGCGACCATGGATCCAACAGAAAGGTCGATGTTACCGGTCAATGTACACAGCAACATACCAACGGCAAGAATCAAGACATAGCTGTTTTGAAGTACCAGATTCGTCAGATTCACTGGTCTGAAAAAGATACCGTCCGTCAAGAGACCGAACGCAATCATCGCCACAGCTAAGGCGATGACCATCATATACTGCCTCACATTCTTTTTCAAAATTTCAATCAAGCCACTCATCCCATACTCCTTATCGCATGTACTCAGTAAAATTATTATCGGATCCCATGTCTCCACATCGCTGAATGCACAGCGGTGTCTTAGTTGTTGAGGATGTTACGCATTATATCCTCTTGGGTTGCGGTCTCTCCAGAAAGTTCTGCAGTAATCTTTCCTTCACTCATTACATAGATTCTATCACTCATTCCAATAATCTCCGGCATTTCACTGGAAATCAGGATACAGGCATATCCTTGTTTGGCGAGTGAATTGATGATTGTGTAGATCTCATGCTTTGTTCCCACATCAATGCCTCGGGTAGGTTCATCAAGAATCAACACCTTGGGGTCGGTGAACAACCATTTTGACAACACGACTTTTTGCTGATTGCCTCCAGAGAGGTTTCCTGTCTTTTGGAGAATTGTCGGTGTCTTTGTGTTAAGTCGTTTACAGTAATCCTCCGCAACAACATTCTCCTCATGTTCATTGATTACTGAAGCATTGACAATCTTCTTGAGTTTGGCAATTGTGGTATTTTCCTTGACGTTCTGAATTAACACCAAACCAAGCTCCTTGCGATCCTCAGGCACATAGGCAACACCGTTTGCGATTGCCTTGGGAATTGTGCTGATGTCGACTTCCTTTCCTTCAAGATATGTTTTTCCCTTGATATTTTCCCCATATGCACGGCCAAACACACTCATGGCGAACTCAGTACGGCCAGCACCAACCAGACCTGCTAGGCCGACGACTTCTCCAGAGCGAACATTGATGTTTATCCCTTCGAGTTTGTTTCGTTCGGGGTTGTCAGGATTCTGGACCGTCCAATCCTTGACCTCGAATAAGATATCCCCGACAGGGTTATCCCTCTTGGGGAACATGTCGGTAATCTCCCGTCCAACCATACCCTTGATGATTCTCTCTTCGCTGATTGATACAGGAGCATCTTTCTTACGCACTACATCAAGTGTCTCAATAGTCTTGCCGTCCCGTAAAATGGTAATGGAATCGGCTATGGCAGCAACTTCATTCAGTTTATGGGAGATCAGGACAGAGGAAATGTTGCTCTTGTCACGCAACTCCTTGAGAATATCAAGTAGATGTTGGCTATCTCTCTCATTGAGTGCTGAAGTAGGCTCGTCGAGAATCAGCAGCTTTGCATTCTTTGCCAACGCCTTGGCAATCTCAACCATCTGTTGTTTTCCTACGCCAAGCTTATTTACTGGAGTGTTTGGATTTTCATTGAGCCCGATTCGCTTCATATATGTTATTGCGTCTTCTCGGGTCTTATCCCAATTGATGATATTGAATTTTGCCCGCTCGTCTCCAATGAACATATTCTCAGCAATGGAAAGATAGGGGCTTAATGCCAGCTCCTGATGGATGATGACAATTCCTGCTTGTTCACTCTGCCTGATGCTGGAAAACTTGCAGTGCTTGCCTTCGAAAAAGATGTCCCCATCATAGGTTCCGTATGGGTACACACCTGAGAGAACTTTCATCAATGTTGATTTTCCTGCTCCATTCTCGCCAACCAAGGCATGAATTTCAGATGGTTTAACATCTAGGCTGACATCATCAAGCGCTCTCACCCCCGGGAAAGTCTTGGTGATATGCTTCATCGACAGCAGAATAGAATTGTTTGGCATACATGGCTCCCCACTATATAGACTAGAACCCGATTCCAAATCACCCGTAGGCAGGTGGCACCGGGTTCGAGATCATGCGATACAATTCCGGCCTCACTGGTGAGGCCGGGCAAATACATTTACAGTCCAATCTCTTCTGCTGAGTGGTAACCGGTATCGACTACTTCAGCTACGAGGTTGTCCTTGGTGACGATGACTGATTCCAACAGAACGGAAGGTACAATATAGGGTTTGCCGTTCTTGATGGAGTCGTTATCGTACGTTGTGGTGTTGAGTCCCTGGGGTGTTTCACCGCGCATGATGGTGTCAACGAGCTCTACAGTAGCCATACCGAGTACACGGGTATCCTTGAGGACGGTTGCATACTGCTCACCAGCGAGGATTGACTTACAGGAAGCTACAATACAGTCCTGTCCACCGACAACCGGCAATGGCTTTCCTGGTGTCCCGTATCCGACAGCCTTGCATGCTTCAAGCGTGGAAAGACTGATTGGGTCATAAGGAGACAGAATTCCGTCGAGCGTCTTGTTCGTATAATGAGCAGAGAGGAGATTTTCCATTCTGGACATTGCCAACTCATTGCTCCAGCGGAGTGTTCCTACTGTATCCATGCCCTGCTGGCCTGAACCAATCTTGAGGGTGCCATTGTCAAAATAGGGCTTAAGCTTGTCCATGGCGCCGTTGTAGAAGAAATATGCATTGTTGTCGTCAGGTGATCCACCAAACAACTCGATCAATAATGGCTTCTTCGCAGGATTGTCCAGATTCATTCCCTGGATGAGGATATCACCCATCTGCTGACCGACTGCATAGTTGTCAAATGACAGGTAGTAGTCGACGTGTGGTGATTTCATGATCAAGCGGTCATAGGCAATTACGGGAATTCCTTCGTCCGCAGCTTTAGCCAGTACATCAGTCAAAGCCGATCCATCGATGGAAGCAATGACGAGTACTTTTGCTCTCTTGGTGATCAGGTCTTCAATCTGACGAACCTGGGTAGGAATGTCGTCGTCTGAGAATTGCAGGTCGACCTCATAACCGAGTTCTTCCAAACCAGATTTGACCGCTGCTCCATCCTTATTCCAACGTTCCTCTGATCTGGTAGGCATGACTACTCCGACCATTCCTTTTGACGAAGTTTCAGCAGCCCCTCCTGCAAAAACCATGTTCATGGCAAAGAGTAGAACCATTGCCGCTACGAGCATCTTTTTCATATGTAGCCTCCTTAAGGTTTTCTGCGTTTACGTTAACGCATCACACTCTTTATTGTTAAATCATTTCCTGCAGAAGTCAAGAAAATTATTAGATAATCTACTATTATCAATATTAAATACCAATAATAACTATAAATAAAGAATGTTTACAGATTGTGATTTGGTTAGCTTGAAGATGCGAGAAATTCCGCCAGGGTGCGTTAACGTACTGTAGGTTTGTTGGAGAGGCTTACAAGAGTAAACAAAGACAATTATTCATGGCGGATGGAAATAGGTTTGCTGGGTGTCTACTTTGTCTTGGTAAGTTCAAATGTCTGATAAGGATAGTCCAACGTATACCCAAGTTTCTCAGCCAAGTGTAGTGATAGTTCTGTGTGGGCATCCCAAGAGGGAAAAAGGTCACGCTCCATACAGGTAAGGATGAGTTTTGCACTGCAGGCCGACGCAAGACCTTTTCTGCGATAAGGGGTTTTTGTGTCAACTTCAACCTCTATTCCGTTGTGATACCTACAGTATGAAGAGGCTCCTGCAACAACCTCGCTGCCCTTGAGTATGACGAAGCCCAGTCCCAGATCGCGAAATCGCTCGTAGGCCTGGAACTGTCCTACCAGATCACGACACCAGGACTCTGAGAGGAGATAGTGGTAGAGGATTTCATCTATCTCAACGATTCGGAATGCCGGGGAGAGGGAATCAACAAGGCTGCTCAGATGGGCTTTGTCGAACAAAGCTTCCTTTTTAAGAGCATAGCGAGTGAATTCCTTTGCCCTGGAACCAAAGGTCTCCCTGATAGCCTGTTCCCACAGTTTATTCTTGGGAACAAGGAGGCGGGTTTCCCATCGGCCAAGATCATACTGGAAGAGTAAAAGGTCATTTGACGGCTCGCCAGCGAGTAGGCAAAAGTCTCCAAGCAGTGCGAAAGCAGAGTGAGGCTCATTTTGGTCATCTACATAGATTTCTCCCATGATGCCTTGCATACACGAACGTAAAAGGGTGTCATGCCATCCTTGGAAGAGGGGATCTGCCTTTCTCGTCTCGATAAGTCTCTGTATCATAAAGCCCCTCTGTAGTATCGAGCAGCTTACTGAGGAACACAAGAGGAAATTTAGAGCGTTGCAATATTGTAGTGCTTAAGGATTGCGATAAGAAGGAAATAAAGTACAATTGTCGCTCCACTTGCGAATAAGAAACTTCCCCAGAAGGCCATGCCTCGATGAAGCAAGAAAGGGAAAAGTGCAAAGAAGGCAAGGGAAGGAAGCACCAGAAAGAAAATGGACTGTGAGAGCTGAGCAATGGCGGTATCCTGTGTTTTCTCAAAGTGCATCCAGAGAATTGCCAACAGTGAGGTCAATGGAAGAGATGCGATCAAGGCACCGAATACGGAACTGCGTTTTGCTATTTCGCTGACCAGGGTGATGGTAAGAGCAGAAATCCCTATCTTGATGATGTAGTACCACATGCTGTCCTCCGTAGTATCAACAATCTTTCAATACCTTGTGATTACCAGAAATTACTCTACAGAAATCAGAGGTTTGGCACTATACTAGGAGCTACCATGAAAAGAATGATGATATTTCCCACTATTGTGCTCTTTCTTCTGCTGAGTTGCAACCAGTTCCTATTCTCTGGAACCTTTCCTGAGGAAAAAGTGAAGAGTTTTGCTGATACTGAGTTTACATTCCCTACAGATCTCATCAAAGATTCTCCTGTCCTGATTGCCTTGAATATTGGTACCTCCAGGGAAAATGGGGAGGTACAACAAGAAGCACTAATCGCCTGGCAATATGCAGTTGAAGGCAGTAATACTTCACTAAGGTATGCCCCGTTCTACCACATTTCCGTCATAGAAGGAGCTCCATTCTTTGTCCGTGGGGTTATACGCAGGGGGCTTGCTGAAAGTTTTGAAGGACTGATCGAGCCAGAGCGGGGTGGTGTGTTGTTCCTTTCCAAGGCAAAGAAATTTGCCGAGCAGGCTGAGCTCCCCATCGATGGAGAGCCAACAGTGGTGGTGGTCAGTACCGATGGTACGATTACAGGCTATGTGAAGGGGAAGGTTGATTCACTTGCGCTTTCCACACTTGTTGCTATCTGGGAGAAGGCGACGTGAATCACTCCTTCTTTGTCCAAGTTTATGAAATCGTGGGCCGAATTCCAGAGGGAAAGGTTGCTTCTTACGGGCAGATTGCCTGCATGCTTGGTAGTCCAAGTAATGCCCGAATTGTGGGGTGGGCCATGCGAAAGTGTCCCTCTGCGCTCCCTTGGCATCGGGTAATTCGCTCAGATGGAAGCCTTGCAAACAGAGACTTCTATGAGCTCCAACGAGTAATGCTTGAGTCAGAGGGAATATCCTTTCTCTCTGATGGAACGATTGCCATGGAAATGTATCAGTGGAATCCTGGTTTTCAGGATTGAGGTGCAGGAAACCAGCGCTTGGTTCGGCTTGCTATACCCACCAAGGTCAACATTACGGGAACCTCCACCAAAACCCCAACTACGGTCGCAACGGTAGCTCCTGATTGTAGTCCAAAGACTGAGATAGCGACTGCTACAGCTAATTCAAAGAAGTTCGAGGCCCCAATCATTCCAGCTGGTGCTGCCACATCATGGGGCAATTTCCATGCTTTGGCCCAAAGATAGGCTATGAAGAAGATGAGGAATGTCTGGATGATGAGTGGTATGGCTATCAACACGATATTAAGCGGGTTGTCTATGATTGTCTGACCTTGGAATGAGAAAATGATAATCAGGGTAAGAAGCAAGCCGGTAATGGTCACATTGCTGAATTTGGGAATGAAGGTCTTCTCGAAGTATTCAAGGCCATGACTACGTGTAATCAGCACACGACTGAACCAACCAGCACCAAGAGGAATGACCACAAAGAGCACCACTGAGAGGAAGAGGGTCATCCAGGGGATACTGATCCCGCTTATTCCTAGCAGCAGTCCAACGATGGGCACAAATGCTGCCAGAATGATGAGATCGTTGGTTGCAACCTGTACCAAGGTATACGCTGGATTGCCCCTGGTGAGATGGCTCCATACAAAAACCATTGCAGTACAGGGCGCAGCTCCAAGCAGGACAGCCCCTGCCAGGTACTCCCGGGCAAGATCCTCGGGAATGATGGCCTTGTATACAATAAAGAAAAAGAAGAAGGCGATGGCATACATGCTGAATGGCTTGATAAGCCAGTTGGTTATCCAGGTGATCATAAGGCCTTTTGGATTCTGCCCAACTTGCTTGATACTATGAAAATCGACCTTGAGCATCATGGGGTAGATCATCAGCCAGATCAGGATTGCGACAGGAATTGATACATTTGCATATTCAAACCGGGAGAGGAAATGAGGGATCTGAGGAAGATATACACCGATCAATACTCCTACAACCATGCAAAGAAGTACCCAGAGTGTTAGGTATCGTTCAAAGAAGCCGATTCCTGTAATATTGTTCTTGTTGCTCATCAAGTACCTCCCCCTGGAAAAATGTCTAGGAAAACTATAGGATTATATATAGAAGATTGTCAATATAACTCAGAGCCAGAGATGATATTTTTCAAATTATAATATGAATAAATATATAAAATATAAGCATTATTCGCTCTAGTTCACTGACTGTGATATGCTATATATATTGACATCTATCTATTAATAAACCATTATTTTTGTAGAGGTTCCAATGAATATCGATTTTGAGACAGGTTCCCAGTTATTAAAGGCAATCTCAGATCCAACGAGGATCTGCATTGTGCATATTCTTAGTTGTGGGGAGTTGTGTGTCTGTGAGATACAGAGGTATTTCAATGTAAGCCAACCAACCCTCTCCCATCATTTGACAATACTCAAGAATGTGGGGATCATCACTGCAACGAGAAAGGGTAAGTGGATGTACTATGGAATCAACAGGGAGAAGGTGAAGCTCCTCACAGGATTCTTGGATACCGTGTTCCTTCCTGGTGACGAGTGCTTATGCAAGATGCTTGATCAAGAGGGGGCCTCCTGCTAATGCACAGCACCGTTTACATGAAACAGCCTAAGTAACCCTCCGCGCTCTCCGGGTGTTGAAACGATATAATCAAGTATAGGTCTATTCAACAAAAAGGGGCACATTCGCATGTGCCCACAAACCTAGACATATTGTATAGTCATCTGTTTTTCTGTGCATCAACAAACGTTCTGCAAACATCAGGGTAGTTGGTGAAAACACCGTCACATCCCCATTTGTAGCAGTCAATAAGCTCATGCATGGTGTTCACTGTCCACACATTAACCTGGATTTGGTGTTCGTGACACTCCTGTACAGCTTCCTTGCTCATGGTGCAGTAAGGTGGATGGAAACACTCAAACCCAAACTTCTCTGCAGCGTGACCTGCATTGATTAATCCGGTTTCAGGAACAAGGGCTCCGCACAGGATGGAAGGAGCAATAGCCTTCACTGCACACAGACTGAGATGGTTGAAAGAGGAGATCAGGGTTCTCTCTTCCAGCTGGTAACGTCTTACCATCTCCAGGGTCTTTTCCTCAATCTCAGGGTAGTATATGACGCTGCTCTTGATCTCGATGTTGGTAACCAGATTTGTGGTTGCCACCCATGTGCAGTACTCCTCAAAGGTGGGGATGGTCATGAATGTATTTGCAAGTGAGCTCTTTGCAGCTGCATTACACGTTTTCAGTTCTTCCAGTGTATAGTCACAAACGCGTCCTGTGTGGTCTGTGGTTCTATCAAGGGTTTCATCATGGATAACCACCAACTCACCGTCCTTGGTCAGCTGGACATCAAGCTCGATGCCATCACTGCCTGCTTCCCAGGCTTTCTGGAAAGCAAGCATGGTGTTCTCTGGGTAAAACCCACTATACCCTCGGTGGGCGAAAATCTTCACAATAGGTACCTCCAATAGTAATCAGGCAACCCCATAGAGCAAATTAGGCACGATGAGGGTGATAATGGGAATATACGTTACAAGAATCAGTGAGATCAGCAGGGCAACAATGAAAGGAATGACTTCCTTTACAAAATCCTGCAAACTGCACCGGGTGATGCTGCAGCAGGTAAACATCATTGAACCGAATGGAGGTGTGAGTCCTCCGATCATGATGTTCACAATGCAGATCAAACCAAAATGGATGACATCAATACCGAGCTGGGTCACCACCGGCACGAGCAAGGGAGCGAGAATGATCATGGCAGCTCCTCCCTCAAGGAACATTCCCATTACAAGGAAAAGCACATTGATGATCATCAACATCAGGTATTTGTTCTGGGTAATGGTAAGCAGTCCACTGGCCATTGCCTGAGGGATGCGTTCCCAGTTCAGGTAGTATCCAAAGACAGAGGCAGAGACGATGATCAGGACTACCCCACTGGTGCCAAAGATGGTTTCCTTTAGCACGGGGAGGAAGTGTTCCTTGCCCAGCTCCTTGTAGATGAACTTTCCTACGATGATGCAGTAAAGAACTGCCACTGCTCCAGCTTCGGAAGGAGTGAACATACCGATTCTAAGTCCTGCAATGATACCGAAGGGGAAGAGCAGGGCCCATATGGAATCGCGAAGCTGATGAATAACTTCCCTTGTCCCGGCTTTCTTCTCTCGTACAGGCTGGTAGCCACGTCGCTTTGATATGATGGAGACAGTCACCATCAAACTGATGGTCATAATCAGGCCAGGAACATATCCTGCAGCAAACATCCGACCTACTGATGCATTGGCGATCAAGGCATAGATGATTAGGTTGATCCCAGGGGGGATGACCGGAGTGACGGCAGAGGATGCAGCGGTAATTGCTGTAGAGAATGCCCTGTCGTACCCTCGTTTCTCCATCTCAGGAACCAGCATCTTACTCTGCATTGCTGCATCGGCATTTGCTGAACCGGAGACACCTCCCATAAGCAGGCTCAACAGTACATTGACCTGCGCCATGCCCCCTGCCATATGGCCGGTAAGGACATCAGCGAACTGCATCAATTTCTTGCTGATACCAGCATAGTTCATGATTGATCCAGCCATAACAAAGAAGGGGATGGCTAGAAGCGGGAAGGATTGGGTACTGGTGACAAACTTCTGGAGGATCAAGTCAACGGGGCTGCTGGTATCGATTACCGCAAAGTAGAAGAGTGAGGACCCAAACAGTGCATAGGCGATGGGAATGCTTGAGAAGTACAGGATGAATACCAGGATGATGGGAAGGTAGGCAATCATATGGTACCTCCTTGTGCAGGTTGTTTGATATCCTTGACCAGGAAATAGATTGAATAGATGGTGGTCAGAGCAAAGCTGACAAGAATCGATGAACTGATGTATGCAGTCGAGATTCCCAGCACCGGTGTGGGTTTCTTATAGGAGAGTGAGAGATAAATGACTGCAATATAGGTTATATACCCGTTGATCAACAGTAGGACAAGATCAACGATGATGGTGATTGTTTTCTTTGTTTTGGGGGGGCAGAGATTTACCAGCATATCGACACCTACATGGGCTCGATGCTTGTATCCTGCGGCAGCGCCTATGAAGACCGACCATACAAAACAGGCGGTCGCAACTTCTTCTGACCAGTAAATACCGGTTTTCAGGAAGTAGCGCGTGAAGACGTTGAGCATTACCAAGACAGTGGTGACAATGATAGCAGCACTGGCGATGATGAGCTCAAGGTTGGAAAGAACTTTCTTAACGGCTTGGTGCATTGATCACGTTCTCCTTGAAAATAAAGTACAGGTCGAAGACGACCAGTGTTTTGTAGCATACACCGACAATCCTCGACCTGTATAGGACAGATACACTTACTTGGGCATCTTGGCCAATTCGTCCTGCAGAATCTGATAGATGCCAGGAGTGACACCCTTCATGTTCTCGTAGACGCTGGTAACAGTGGCAGCAAATGCAGCAGAGTCAACTTCGTTGAACTTGTTGCCTTGAGCCTCGAGTTTGGCTTTTGTGGCCTCATAATTGTTGGAGATCTCACCAATCATGTGCTTTGCACCAGCGGTGAACTCTTCCTCGATAATGGTCTGATACTCTTCAGGAATTGCGTTAAAGACATCAACATTGATGTATACACCACAAGTTCCGAGGAAGTGCTGGGTAAGAGCCATGTTCTTGGCAACTTCAGCACTACCATTGGATCCATACGCATCCATGGTACCTTCCAATCCGTCAACAACACCCTGCTGTACTGCGCTCAGGGTTTCGCTGAACCCGAGAGGGGTAGCGGTTGCACCCATTGCATTGATGGTGTCGATGAACAGCTGGCTTCCAGGAGTCCTGATTTTCATTCCCTGGAGATCAGCAGGGGTGGTGATGACCTTGTTGGTCTTCATATTCCTGAAACCGAAGATGTAATCCAGAGCTAAAACCTTGATCCTGTGCTCTTCTTCCAGTTCTTTCAGCATGCCTTTAACCAAATCGGTCTGGATCATGTACTCATACTCGTCAAAGCTCTTGTAGAGCATTGGTCCAACCAAGGCGTTGAAGTCGGGAACATAGTCACCAAGGTATGATGGGTCTTCAACACTGATGAAGTCTGCACCACGGGCAACTTGCTCAACTCCGTCTTTGTAGACAGCCAGCTGGCTCTGTGGGTAGTGTTGTACCTCAATTGCACCATTAGTGCGATCGCTGATATTCTTGACAACCATGTCGAGGGATTTTGTCAGCTGTTCATTGGGTGCGAATACATGGCTCATTTTCAATACGAGCTTATAATCGTCCCCAGTTGCTGCTTCCTTGCTTCCTTGGGCCATGACCGGCATGACTACCAGAGCCAGAACCAATAGGGTAAATAGAACTTTTTTCATTCTTTCCTCCTGAATGTATTTTGAGTCTAATTGTTAAGCAGAATTAAGCTTAATTTCTACAACTCTTTTTTCTTTAGCATACGGGATGAATTTCCAAATGTCAAAACAGTTTTTATGAAAAAAGTATAAATAGCGAAATTTAGATACTTTTGGATGCAAATATTACAAAAAACTCAAATAATATCGCTTAAAATTGCTGAATATATTACATATGTATAATTTTACAAGAAAGATTTTTCTTGCATAAATCTGTACAATTTTGATGATTTGACCGGTCTTGCCTCTATTATTTGCGTATACCCTTTGCTACTATTTTTGCTTGGCAGGTCCAGGAGTCCTGAATCATGAAACTACTTCGTATCATTTTGTTACTAATTAATTTCATCGTTGGATTGGGTGCGCTTGCAGGTGGGTATGCTTGCTTGATAGATCCCGTAACTCCCCTTGGAGCCACAACCGAGATGTTGCAGGGGTCTCCATTCTCTACCTTTCTTATCCCTGGAATCGTTCTGTTTGGACTGTTTGGAGTAGGAAATCTACTCTGTGCCATTTTCTTGTTGAAACAATACAACTATCTTGGGTATGTTGCTGGCCTACTCGGAGGATCCATGATTGTGTGGATTGTGGTACAGGTACTTATTATCAAGACAGTGGTATTTCTTCATGTACTTTTCTTCACGATTGGGGCAATGCAAGGATTAATCGGACTTGCCTTACTATACAAAGATGGCTTGTTTCCTTGGAGTTTGATTAAAAAGAGGAGATTGTAGGAATTGTACCAACCTTCTGGGCCTATCTCCAACATGCTCATTCATTTCATTGAAGTCAGAAAAAAACAAAAGGGTATGTTGGTTGTTCCAAACATACCCTTATCACAATCACCAGTGAATATGTGTTATTTCAGGAATGTGATGGTGTGACTTGCATAGGTGACATGCTTGCTCCTTAGATTATCCTGATTACCATAGGCTACAATAAGGCGGAGGTTCCTTCCTGAATCAAACTCTGAGGCAGGTATCGTGAACTCAAGGGTGGTCTTACCTCCTGCCTCCTTGATCTTGCTCTGTACAAGAATCTTTGATGAGGATGGGCTGTGGCTGTGTCCACGGCCAGTTTCCTCACTGATGACTTGGCTGGTAATTGCATCATAGCCGATGATGATGTGAGCACCATGCATTCTGTTGGATCCAAGACCAATTGAAACCCATCCTGTAGTAGGTGATTCAAGAATGAAGTGCAGGTTACGGGAGTCCCGACTCTGGGCATACCCAAGACGCATGTCCTTGAGTTGTACAATTTCGGGGTATTCATTGGTCCCGAAGGACCCATCAACGACTGGGTTTGTTTGAGAAGATGGGAAAATCTGAGCTGCCAGTGGCAGGCTAAAGAGCAGAGATATAATAAGAAATAAAGAGATCTTTTTCATGATTTTCTCCTTGGTTTCCGGCCAGAGAGCCGGTAGTTCGTATAAGAGACAAGGGTGAAAGCCATCCAAGCAACCAGGATGCCAATTCCCCAGGGGTTATAGGTGAAAGAAGACGTGCTGGCACGTAAGACATGGAACAAGACCACTAGTCCAGCTACCACCATCAGGTTGTGCATTGCACGCGCTTTCTGATGGGTGAGACCGGTTTTTTCAAATGTGCTCGTTCTCAGTTGCGCAAATTTCTTCTGCTTGGTAAGCAAGGTATTTGCAAAGAAGAGCAAGGCAGCAATTGTTCCCACAAAGAATAGGATAAGTGCAACCAACCCGATAAGCGCTTGTGAAGTGGAGAGAGTGAAACCGTTGGCGAGCTTGAGCAAGGCATGGATAAGAGCAAGGAGAATAATGAGCAGTGGAGAACTTCCATGCAATGAACGAACCGACTTTGCCCCCAATAAGGACACCAGCCAAGCCGGCTGGGAGGCTAGGTAGAACTGGTTACAGACAAGGACGAAAGCATATACACCGAATATGATTGATACTGAATATGAATCGACAAGCGCACCTACAGGGTACAGATATAGGATGACAGGGATGAGAGGGGAGAGGAAAAAACCAAGATGGAATATGCTTCGTTTCATTGGAACCTCCAATACAGGTATAACACCTATTGTTAGACTAACTTAACATTCAGATTATATTGCGGTCAATACATCGATAGGTGAATCTGAAGCAATTCTTTTGGATGGTTCACTCTAGAGAGAAACGTTTACCCACTCTTTCCCGGTCGTGCATTCTGTTTTGAATCAATGTATTCAATGCATCCTTGGCAAGGGGTATATACCTTGAGTAAAATGCTAGGATATAGGTACAGTATGTATAGTACCGCTGATCAAGTGAAATAGGAGATGCTGTATGGATATAATTAAGACTACGTTAACTTCAGAACAAAAAACATCACTCATTGCTGTTCTTCATAAAAGATTTGAGGAAAACCTGTCCAGACACAAAGATCTTGATTGGAAAACTATTGAAAAGAGACTTACCCAAGACTCTGAGAAACTCGCTTCGCTCTATGAGATGGAGCGTACTGGTGGTGAGCCAGATGTAATCGGGTACGATGAAACCTCTGAGGTATACCTATTCGTCGATTGTTCTGCTGAGAGCCCTATCGGCCGAAGAAGTCTCTGTTATGACCAGGTAGCCCTTGAGAACCGGAAAAAGAATCCTCCAACTGGTAGTGCAGGTTCTCTTGCAGCAGAAATGGGGATAGAGCTCCTCGATGAGGAGCAGTACCGTAATCTCCAGAAGCTGGGTTTCTTCGATGTGAAATCTTCCAGTTGGATTCGTACTCCTGAATCAATGCGAAAACTTGGCGGAGCGCTCTTCGGGGATTGCCGGTATGATAGGGTGTTTTTCTATCACAACGGAGCTGATTCCTACTACGCATCCAGGGGATTCAGGGGTTTGCTGAAGGTGTAAGGCAGCCATCTTGTAACAAAAGAAAAAGCAAACCCTTTATAGTAAAAGGTTTGCCTTTCTGCCCAGAACAAGATTTGAACTTGCACAGTCTTAACGACCGCTAGGACCTGAACCTAGTGCGTCTACCAATTCCGCCATCTGGGCGCAGGGCAACTATAGAATATTTGTTTGGATTGTGTCAACAAGGATTCTGGGAAATCAAGACAACCGCTTGGGCCATGACCGCCTCCGCTGTACCAAGCTCACCAAGAATTCCCTCGGCGGTCTTCGCCTTGACAGAAACCTGGCTGATTTCAAGGTGCATCGTATTCGCCAAGTTCTCCCTGATTGCATCAATATACTCACGAAGCTTAGGACGTTGGACAATGACCGTGGTATCGATGTTCTCGATGGAGTAGGGAGGAAGGTCTTCTTCCAGTACTCGTGATAACAACTGTAGGCTGTCAGCATCCTTGAAAGCTGGATCAGTATCGGGGAAGTGTGACCCAATGTCCCCTTTCGCCAACGCTCCAAGGATTGCATCGATGATTGCATGGACAAGGACGTCACCATCGCTGTGAGCAACCTCACCCCGTTCACTGGGAATGGTTATGCCACCAAGGATAAATTTCCTTCCTTCTGCGAGGCGATGTACATCCCAACCTGTGCCAATCCTCATTGTGTTTGTTGCTCCCTCTGTACCTCATCCATGGCTTGGTGGAGTGCTTTCGCTGCTTGTGCGCTGCGTTTGCCTTCCTCAAGGTTTTGAAGGTACTCCTCTATCTGCTGTTCAGCATCAGGAATATCTTCGATATACGTGATCTTCCTGTTCTCCCGGGTGCCTTCACAAATACCCACTGACTGTCCATAGTCAGTGAAAATCTGTGTATCATCCACATAAGAAATGTTGCTGTTTTTTGCCGCTTGATGAGCTTCCCATATCTCTGGATAGGTAAAAATCTGTGGAGTCTGAACCCCTACAGCGTGGGTACGGTCTATGTGGTGGGTGATAAGTCCATTGTCATCAATGATTTTCAGGGCATCGGTAGCGGGAAGGGCAGGGACTGCACCTCGAAATACAGTAGCTGTTGCAAGTGTCTTGATCACTAGGTCGGGCGTCAGGAAACAACGAGCTCCGTCATGGATTGCAACAAAGTCCACGGCCAAGGCCATGGAAGTGAGCATCTTCAAGGCGTTGTAAACCGATTTTTGTCGGTCTCTCCCTCCTGGAACGAGTATGATGGGAACCATATTCTGCTGTAGCAGGTCCTCAAGGGCAACTGCACACTGGTCAGCCATTCCTTCAGGATGGGTTACCATAATAACCTGACATCCAGGTACTTCAAGAAATGGGGCAACAGAGCGATAGAGCACTGTATGGCCATCGATGGAGAGATACTCCTTCTTGACACCCAGTTGCTTGTTCGCATTGAATCGATCGCTGCTACCGGCAGCGGTCACGATGACTGCATGTTGGGGAAAATTCATAGAACTATTTCTCCAATTTGGAGAATACAAGCATTTCAATCTCTTTTTTGTCCTTTTTCAAGGCAAAAGAAATCTCGTCGATCAACAAACGAAGCGCATTGTCATAGAGCTTTCGCTCTTGTACCGGCAGTTCCTTGATCTTGCTGCGATGATAGAGTGCTTGTACCACCTTCGCAATTGACGTAATGGAACCCTGCTTGAGCAGATCCACATTCATCTGATAGCGGACCTTCCAATCTACCGGCATAGGTTCATACTTGCTGGAAATGGATTCAATGGCCTGCTTCGCTTCTTTGTCTCCTACGATTGGCCTGATCCCCATTTCCTCGGACTTGTCCACAGGAATCATCACCGTCATATCGGAGATATCAAGGTAGATCACGTAATACATCGTAGCGACGCCTCTGAACATTCGTTCTTCAATACGCTTGATGACGCCTACGCCTTGGAGAGGATATACTACATGTTCTCCGATGGCAAATTGTTTTGTTTCCTGGGCTGAATTCATAGCACAAGTATATCCTATTTTTCATGTTAGAACAAGAACACCCAAAAACAAACTCTTCCCTGTTGAATGATAGCCAACAGCAAAGGAATACTATATAGTCTGAAGCATGAAACATGATATAAGACGCTGTGGTGTATTGATGCACCCTACATCATTTCCCTCACCCCATGGAATCGGATCACTGGGCGATGAGGCTTTTACGTTTATTGACTTGCTCTCCCAAGCGAAGGTAAGTCTGTGGCAAATTCTTCCCCTTGGGCCAACAGGCTATGGGGATAGTCCTTATGCAGCCCGATCGACCTTTGCCGGGAATGAACTCCTGATCGACCTCAGGACCCTTGCCTATGAGGGATATCTGGATGTGGAAGATGTACTCTTTCATCCTGAGTTTTCCTCCGACCGGGTAGAATATGGCAGCGTACGCTCCTATAAAGAACCGCTCCTGGAACAGGCCGCCGCAACCTTCATTGGAGAAGCTGTAAAAAAAGATTGGGATGCGTACCTGCTGTTTGTCCAGGAAAACCAGTGGTGGTTGGAGGACTATGCCCTCTACCAAGTACTTTGCAGGACTTACAACGATTCTCGTTGGTTTGAGATTTGGCCCAAGCAGGTAAGACTGCGGGAAGAGGCTACATTACAACAGCTTAAGAAGGACCACGCAAAGGCAATTGAGCATATACAGGTACAGCAGTACTTCTTCTTTACACAGTGGACAAAGGTCAAGCGATATGCCAACAAGAAGGGTATCCAGATCATTGGGGATATCCCCATCTTTGTCGCTCCCGACAGCGTGGATGCTTGGTCTAACAGAGAGTTGCTGAAAATGGATGAAGAGGGTAGGCAGACTGCCTCCAGCGGAGTTCCGCCGGATGCCTTCTCTGATGAAGGGCAGCTGTGGGGAAATCCTGTCTATGATTGGAAAGCCCATCAGAAGCAACAGTTCTCCTGGTGGATTAAACGAATAGAGAAGACCCTGGAGATTTGTGACATTATCAGAATTGACCACTTCCGAGGATTTGCTGCCTATTGGGAAGTACCCCAAGGTGAGAAAACTGCAATGAATGGTACCTGGAAGCCGTCGCCGGGAAAGGAGTTCTTCTCTGCACTCAAAGCACATCTTGGGGAAGAGCTTCCCATCATAGCCGAGGACCTTGGCGTAATTACCGAGGATGTGGATGAGCTCAGGCTCTCCAATGGATTCCCGGGTATGAAGATACTTCAGTTTGCCTTCTCAGTTGAGAATGGAAATCTTGATGCAAGCAATGCCTACCTGCCGCATAATTGTGAGCACAACAGTGTCATCTATACTGGTACCCATGACAATAATACCTCCAGAGGGTGGTATGATGCCTTGGATGAACAGACCAAGGATGCTGTAAGGCGCTATCTTGAATGTCCTGATGACCAGATAGTATGGCAGTTGATCAGGCAGATGTTGCTCTCTCATGCCAAGGACGCCATTCTTCCCATGCAGGATTGGCTGGAACTTGGAGCGGAGGGAAGAATGAACATCCCTTCCACCTGTGGGGTGAGTAATTGGAGCTGGAGAGCAGAAACCCTCCACCCAGAGGGTTGGAGGGTCGACCGACTCAGATCCTTGATAGAACTATCAGGAAGAGAAGGAATCTAGCAAGAAAGTGAGCAGGTCGGAGCAATCGTCCTGCTCACACTCTTTCAATACCGCCTCTACCGCTTTCTTCTCATACGGAACTCCAACCAGGAGTGTTTTGATGCGATCTACAATGGAGGTATCAAGGCTGTCGGTGAACATGAGAATGTCACTGAATACACCTTTCTCTACAAGGATCCTGAAATCAGCCTCACCCCAAGGGAAACGGTGGGTGAAAGAGTGGCTGAATTGTGGTGTCTGCTGGAGAATCTGTGATCGGTCCCCGAACCGGTGATAGTTTTCCTGCGCGGCAGGGAAGGTGGTAAAATCAATCTCCTGGACCTCAGCCTCACCGTAGGTTGCCTTGAAAGCCTCGATCAACGCATCCTGTACCATCCCATTGGTGATTTCTTGGTTACCTTCCTTAAGATTTCCAACTCGGGATGCTACGGATTTTACCGCCTTGGAAGCCAGTTTTGTTGAGCTTGGGGTAAGATAATTACCCATCACCGACAAGTCGCTGCTGATCAGCAGTGTCCCGTGGTGACAGAATTTGGTAGCGGTTGTCTGGAAAGCATTTCCAGAGATTTTTTTCCCGTTCAGAAGAATATCATTCCGGCCAGAGAGCTCGCAATCAAGAGAAAGGGAGGCTAGGGCCTTAAGAATCAAAGCGAAGTTTTCTTCCTTGGAGGTCTGTTCCTTGTTCCCGATCAAGGTAAAACAGAGATTGCCTTGGTCATGGTAGACCGCCCCACCCCCACTTTGCCTTCTCACAAGTTGGACTCCTTCCTCATCCATACGCTGCAGGTTGCACTCACTGAACGGGTTCTGGTATCGTCCGATCACAATACAGGGATCGTTCACCCAAAGATACAACACATGTTCATAAGGCAGACTCATCAGGTATGCCTCACCGGCCAGGTTAGCTGCACAGTCGTGCGAATTCGCCAAGTAGATTGCATTCTTCATGGCATCAGTCTACCGTTTTTCCCAGCCCTTATGCTATAGTGCCTTGTATGAACATCATCCTCTTTTCTACCTTATCTCTGACCAATGAACTGTCCATGAAAGACCATAGGGCCCGTCATATCAAGAAAATTCTCCACTTGGGCCCAGGCGATACCTTCCAAGCAGGTGTTATCAACCAGAGCAAGGGGTTGGCTACCATCATAGATATGGACGAGCATTCCATCTCCTTCACTTACGAAGTAGAGGATGAGCAGGCAGCCTCTCTCTATCCGGTTACACTCATTGTTGCCCAGGTCAGGCCGATCAGCATGAGGAGAATCCTCAGGGAAGCGGTCAGCCTGGGGGTTGGCTCTCTCATCCTTTGTACCACCGACACTGCCGAGAAGTCCTATGCTCAGGCTAATCTCTACACCAGTGGGGAGTATGAAAGCATCCTCATTGATGGCGCGATGCAGAGTGGCCAGAGCGGGGTAAGCTCACTGCAGTTTGCTTCCTCCCTTTCTGATGCAATGAGCAAGCTTCCTCCAGATACCCAGAGGATTGTCCTTGACAATGTCTGGGAGGGAATGCCTCTCTCCGTATTGCAAGTGAAGGAAAACCAACCTGTTGTCTTGGCCATTGGAGGAGAGCGTGGGTTTAGTGATAGGGAGAGAACGCTCTTTAGGGAATATGGGTTTCAGTTTGCATCACTGGGTAAGAGAATTTTGAGGACCGAAACAGCATGTAGTGCAGGATTGGCTGTACTGCTTGGAAGGATGGGGCTTCTCTAGAAGTTGCCGAGAGTGGGATATTCCTGTACCATGGCAATATTCCAGAAACAGGAAGGAGTACTATCGTTATGGCACATTGCATCGTCAGCGCTGCTGAAGAGATTTTGGATAAGGAATTCCCCGTACTTGATCATGGGTTTGTCCGCTTGGTTGACTACTTGGGAAGTGATGAGCGAATTGTACAGAGTGCACGGGTCTCCTACGGGAGTGGTACCAAGACCTACCGGCAGGACAAGGGCTTGATCAACTACCTGCTGAGAAACGACCATACCTCGCCCTTTGAACAGGTGAACTTCACCTTCCATGTGAAGATGCCGATTTTCGTTGCCAGGCAGTGGATTCGCCACCGTACAGGCAGGGTGAACGAAATCAGCGGAAGGTACAGTGTCATGAGTGATGAATGCTACCAGCCGGATCCTGCCCATATCAATTTCCAGAGTGATGACAATAAGCAAGGAAGAACCGCTGAACCAGTCGATGTAGAGATGGCAGAGAAGGTACTTTCCATTCTCAACGAGGACCAGAAGAGGAGCTATGATACCTACCAGAAGCTTCTGGATATGGGTATCGCAAGGGAACTCAGCCGAATCGATCTTCCCTTGAGCCTCTACACTGAATGGTACTGGCAGATGGACCTCCATAACCTGTTCCACTTCCTACAGCTCCGCCTTGATGCCCATGCACAATACGAGATCCGCATCTATGCAGAGACGATTCTTGACTTGGTGAGAAAGGTCTGCCCGATTGCAACAGAGGCATTCGAGGAGCATAAGCTTGGAGGGAAGCAGTTCAGTAAAAGTGAGATGGACGCAATCAAATCCATGCTCAAGGGTGAAGCTAACCCGCTTTCCGGTAGGGCCTTGGACTTGTTTGAAAAGAAATTTGACTAGGATAGCTTCAATATATTTATCTGCCCGCTTTCTTAGGAAGGCGGGCATTTTACGATTATTCATGGTTTTGTCAACAGCAGCATAATGCAGATTCGAAGCTATAACCTGTCTCTCTTCCTCTCCAGACATGCTTGATAAGAGGACTTCATCGCTGCCTCAAATGCCTTGTCGTTGGGGTAGTAGTAGCCAAAGGTTGGCTGCCAGAGCGAAGGGTCCTCCATGCAGAGATAGAAGAAGGGAGAACCTTGCTTCCAGGAGGAAGGGAACTGCTCATAGGCGAATGAGAACATTGCTTGCTTGATATCCAGTGGATAGGAGTATTTCCCTGCCGCTGCAGTGAGATCCATGTCCAGTACCCTGGTTGGATAGTGGTCTGTTCTGAGTTGTCTCAGCACTGCCTTGGTGAAGGTAAGTGTTCCAATGGAGAACATCATCAATTCATCGGGGAGGAACATGGTTGTTACCTTATCTATGAGCGAACCATATTCCTCCTGCCACCCCTCGAAGTAGACCATGGGATGCAGATGGAACCCAATAATCCTTCCCTTGTCCCTTGCCCTTCTTGCCGCATCAAGTCGTCCTTGGAGGGACGCTGCCAAATGTTCCTCTTTCTCGATAATCGTTGGAGCATTGAGAGACCATGTAGAAACAATGTTAAAAGGAAGGTCAAGGCTGAGATAGTCACTCCGTTTGCTCTTTGTCTTGAGTTCTATGATGAGATTGGGATAGCGGGAAGCCAGGATGGAGAGCGCATCGAGGGTCCCATAGTCATTGCCCCAAAGGAGAGAATCGCTGCTTTGACCGGTACCGATATGCCAGGTATCCTCATCAAGATGGAGTTCCTGTAATCGTTTTGAAAGATTTTCCACCACCTTTATTTCATGGCTGTTGTAAAAGGATTGAATCGAGCAGTAGGAACAACCGAACGCACACTGCTGCACAACATCGAGGGTCTTGAGATTGCAACAACGGGTTTTTTCTCCCTCCACCGGGCAGGGACATCTCCCCATCAGGGTGTCAGAGGAGACAAGAAGACTCTGGAACTTGTCAGGAAGGCGCGTATCAGGATTGAAATCCTGGTAGTTAGTTGGTTTCTCCCGCTCCTCCTGCATTTTGTTCAGATGGCTTGCAATCAATCCCTTTGCCTGGGCTTTTCCCTGCAGTTTTGCCACCTTCTCTTCATCTATCCACTTTTCAAGCGGCCCTAGTTGCCACATGGCAAGATCACATGCGCTTTCAATAAGCTGCCGTTGCTGTTGGAAACTGAAGTGGTATCGCTCATCAAGCTGCATAAGATAGTGTTGTTCCTCAGTAGGAAGGGTTGCAAAGAGGGGATGATTCATAGCCCGTATTGTATCGATTGAGCATTGCCAAAACAAGACTGTCTGGATATGCTCAAAGGAGGATGAAGAAGAAAGAGGACGTAGTACAGTATACCCCAGCCAGTGCGGTGGAAAGTCTTGGATGTGTAGCAGCAGAACAGGTCAGTCCCCAGATGCAGGCACGAGAATTCCCTCATGCCAGTGGTGTCTATTTGATGCGTGACGAGAAAGGTTCCATCATCTATGTCGGAAAGGCAAAGGATCTTCGCAAACGGGTAACCAGCTATTTTCTCGCAAATAGGAGTGCCAAGACGGCAGCGCTTGTAAGGAAGATTGCTTCCATCGAGTACATCATAACCGGTAACGAGTATGAGGCATTGGTACTTGAGAATAATCTCATCAAGAAGTACTCGCCGCACTACAATATCTCCCTCAAGGATGGCAAGAGCTATCCAATGATTCGAATCACCAATGAGAAGTTCCCCAAGGTCTTCAAGACCAGGCGACTCATAGATGATGGTTCCTCCTATTATGGTCCCTATCCCGATGCCGGTAAACTAGACCTCTACCTTGATCTGATTGCAAAACTATTTCCTCTGAGAAGATGTTCCACACCACTGAGAAAGCGGGAGAAGCCTTGCTTGTACTACCACATAGGACTTTGCCGGGGCCCTTGTGCAGGGTTGGTCAGCGAAGAAGAGTATGGGAAATCAGTCACCGCAGTAAGGAATCTCCTCGAGGGGAGAACCGATGCACTCCTGGCAACATTGCAGGAGGAGATGATCCAGGCCTCCAAGGCGCTGAACTTTGAGGAGGCAGCAACCAAACGGGACCAGATAGCTGCCATAAAAACCACACAGGTAGGGCAACAAGTACAGGACTTCGCAAGTGAGAGCAGGGACTACGCCGCCATCGAGATGCGAGGACCCTTGTGCACCATTAGCTTGATGCAGATGCGCGATGGTCAGTTGATCGGTCGGGCATTGTACCGTGCGGAAACACTTGGAGAGGAGACAGACACCCTATTGAACTTCCTGATACAGTACTATGCAGATGGGCAGAAACTTCCCCAGTTCCTGTATGTCTCCCATGAGATAGATGTGCATTTGATCAGGCGTTACTTCACCGAGCAATTGGGAGGAAGACTGGAAGTTAACCTCCCCATTGACGGGAAACACTACAGAATACTCCGTATGGCGAGGGAGAATGCAAGCCGGGATGTGGAAAAGCGGTTGAAGAGCAAGGACAACACCAGGGCACTGGAGGAACTTGCCGATATCCTTGGCCTTGCTGCCCCGCCAGCCCTTATCGAGGGATTCGATATTGCCCAGTTGCATGGCAAGTACACCGTTGCATCCCTGATTTCCTTCCGCGACGGCAATCCAGACAAACCAAACTACCGCAGGTACAACATCAAAAGTCTTGAAGGGAGGATTGATGACTATGAATCCATCCGCGAGGCAGTAGCCAGACGATATACAAAGATCCTGAATGAGAACCTGGAACGTCCAGGACTCCTGATCATCGATGGTGGGCAGGGTCAGGTAAATGCTGCCAGGGAGATTCTCGATGCGTTGGGGATGGTGGATATTCCAATCATAGGGCTTGCCGAACAGTTTGAGACCATTGTATTTGATGATGAGAGAGAGGACCTTCAGCTCCCAGAGGACAATGAAGCGTTACGGTTGGTAATCGCTGTTAGGGATGAGTGCCACCGGTTTGCCACCAGTGCAAACCAAGCAGCAAGGAGTCGTGAAGCCTCCTTCCGTGTTCTGGAGTCCGTGGAGGGAATCGGAAGGAAGCGAAGTGAGCGCTTGATGAAACAATACGGAAGTCTGGAAGCCATCTTGGCAAAGTCAGCTGAGGAGCTGAGCAAGGAAGGGGGAATCTCCCTTGTTGTTGCGAAGCGGATACTGAGCCAGCTCTCTCTCTAGATCAGTGAGGCAAAGCTGGCATTGTTGAGGGGTTTTCCCTGACATTTAATGATCCGGTAGAGCAACCTTTCAAGCACGAGGTCTGTGAGCTCACTGCCGGATTCCTTGACTTCAAGGTCAGCTTCTCCCAGTGCAATGATTATTCTCCTGATGGACTCTAGGTCGAAGCGTTTCAAGGCATTCCTGTACGTGTTTTTGTCCTTGGGCTTCTTGATTGGGCTGCTTTTTTCCTGCACATGTGCCTGCAAATACGCCTCGCTCTCGTTGCCGCCTTGGAAGATGAACTCCTGAAGAGAGTAGAGCCTCCTGAACTGCCAGAGCAAGCCATTCACCAAGAGGATGGAGCTTTGGCTATCCCCACTACCAAGAATACTGTGCAGTGATTGCATGCTCTGCTTCAGATCTCCCCTGGCGATCAAGGGGAAGAGGGTGAATGCATCTTCCTGTCTGCTATGATAGATATAGGTCTCGACATCCTCTTCCTCAATGGGGCGACTGCGTTTATCGATCTGCCAGAATATGGCCAGCTGGTTGCAAATTAGGCGCAGTTCCTGGGTATTGTCTTCAGTGAGGTCGATCAGGAGATCTATTCCATCGGCTGTGATGGAAATCCCCAACTTCCTGAAGAAATTTCTGATCCAATCAGTCTTTTGGTTTTCCAGCAGATCATAGAATGTCTGGATATTCCTCTTGGGAATTGCCTTCATGATTTTCTGTGAGAGATACAGATCACTGGAAATGATGATCAACGTTGCTGTTTCCACCGGATGGGCAAGATAGTTCGCAATGGACTCCACCATTGCCGATCCAAGCTGCTCCGCCTGGCTCAAGATGACCATACGATGCTCGCTGAACAGACTGTTGTTGTTCAGAGCAGTAAGAATTTCCCCATTTTCTGTTTCAAAGGGGTAGAATCTACTAAGCTCAATCTCACCACCATGGGCTTCTTTAAGCTTGTCCCGGATATCTTTCAGTACCTGTTCCTTGGTCCCTGTTTCAGGGCCGAGTAGAAGATATGCTCGTTCACTCATCGGTAGTTCCGAATCAGAAGATGTAACTTGCCGTGGATCTTGCAAGAACGAGTGATAATCGGACCCATCGATGCATTGGCAGGACGAAGCTCTACACTTCCCTTGCCAGGATAGTACCCCTTGAGTGTAATACCCGGTTCATCATCTCCCACAGATGCAGCTACTATGTCCCCCCGTTCAGCTACATCACACTTACGGATGATGGCAATATCCCCATCATATATGCCATCCTCTATCATACTCTCCCCCCTGATTTTCAGGGCAAAGTAAGTGTTTCGTGTCGTTCTCAGCATGGTTGCAGGGATGTTGAGGATAAAGTCAGTGTTCTCTTCGCTCATCAAGGGAGCTCCTGCTGCAATGGAGCCAATGACCGGGACCTGGATCAGTTCTTCACGCGGGAAGAACTCTTCACCGATAACTTCAATGGACCGAGAGACTCCCCCGGTGGTTTTTATCACCTGCTTGGCCTCAAGTGCTTTCAGATGGTCATGGGCTGCCTTTACTGAGAACTGGAAGTGGTCAGCAATATCCCGTACGGAAGGAGCGTAGTTGTTCTCCTTGATGTACGAACTGATGAAGGTTGCGATGGCCTTTTGTCTATCGGTAAGTTCGCGCATCTGCTACTCCTCGAACCTGTTTTCAAACAGATGCTCAATAGCATCTGCCATTTGTTGCTCATCCGGTCCATCACACGTCATCACGATGGAGCTCTGGTGGGTTGCTCCCAATGTGATGATGCCCATGATGGATTTTCCATTTATCTTCATTGTATCCTTTTCCAGATACAGATCACTCTTGTATTGATTGGCCAGCTTGACGATTGATGCAGCTGGCCGTGCATGAATGCCGGCTCGGTTATAGACCTTCAATTCTCTGGTTACCATCACAGCGTCTCCTCATTGATATAGTACATTTTTCGTGCTGACTCACTCTCCAGCCACTTGAGAACACTCTGGTCGAACTCCTTGGCTGAATAGTACCCGAGTTTTTTCAGACGCTCGTTTCTGGCAGCAGTCTCGATAATGACCGGTATGTTTCGGCCAGGCTTTACTGGAATGATGACCTTGGGAATTGCAATACCCAGGTAGATATCTTCCAGTGTTGCTTCCCCAACCCGGTCATAGTTTTTTTGTGCGTCCCATGGTTCGAGATGGACAGCAAGCTGCACCTGCTTTCGGTCCCTGATGGCCCCAACTCCGTAGAGGTTTGCAAGATTAATGATACCCAGTCCTCTCAGCTCCATGTGGTGAGCGAGGAGTGGATTCTCTCCCATTCCGATGAGGTAATTGTCACTGATATTTCTCAGCTTGACCGTATCATCACTGATCAATCGATGTCCTCGCTCGATCAACTCAAGAGCTGTTTCACTCTTTCCTACACCGCTTTCCCCTGTGATCAAAACCCCGATACCATACACCTCAACAAGAACACCGTGTATGGTTTGGGTAGGGGCAAATACCTCATCAAGTGTCTGGTATAGACGTCTGGAAAAGTCACTGGAGAGGAGATCTGTCTTGAGAATAGCAGTACCTGTCTCCTCCGCTAGTTCAATAAGCCGAGGGCTCGGGTCACTATTGTCACAAAATACACAACAGGGAATGTCATAGCTGAAGAGCTTGTTTATGCTATCGGTATTTTGCTCCCCCTCCAACTTGTCGAGGTAGGCTCGCTCTCCCTTGCCGAAGACCTGGATGGAGTTGTTGCTGAACTCCACGAAAAACCCACTGAGAGGAAGTCCCGGCCTACTGATTTTGCTGGTGGTGATCCGCTTGGAGAGCCCAGATCGTCCAGCTATACAGCTAAGACGTAAGTGATTGTGTTCCTTTAGGTCCAGGTCCAACAAATCCAAGACAGTAAAATCAGGCATGCTCAACTCCTCTCTATATACCGTTTTACTATACAATTGTTGATAGGATTTCGCAAGGGGGAAAACGGGAGAATAGTCTTTTCTAAAGATGGGGAAAGAGAGAAATAAACGCTTGTGGCAGTGAAATATAGTGCAAGAATTATTGCAGGAGGCTTATTCTCAGAGCCAAATGTCCATTGACGATTGACTTCTCAAGCCTTATCCTTAGTGTATGACCATAGTCAAAGGAGGGCTTATGAATTTGACAGTCAGAGGCATCCGTTATAACCCAAGTGACGCAACGCGTGAATTTTTGGACAAGAAACTCCAGAAGCTACAGTTTGCAGAGGGGTATATCCATGACCTGGATATTGCCATTACCCGTGAACCAGTAGGGCAGGGGTATCATTTAGATGCAAAACTTCACTTTTCTTGGGGTACCGTCAAGATGGTCACGTATGACTGCTACGAACTCTATGAAGGTATCGAGCTGATAACCGACAAGATCGAGGCAGTAGCAAGAAAGGAGAAAGGGAAGATTACAGACCATAAGTAACATGTTTTATCTAATGGGAATATGAGATGGGGCGCTTCGGCGCCCCATTCATCGTATTGGGAAGTAGATGTCAGTCATTTCCCCTGATAAATGATGGATCAATATTGAGCTCATTTCGGTATTTTGCAACGGTTCTTCGAGCAACAGATATTCCCCGTTCCTTGAGCAGGTCTGAGATTTTCTGATCACTGAGCGCTTTCTTGCCCTCATGCGCTTCCAATATCTGCCTGATAATCTCCTTGACAGCCTGCTTGGAATGCTCAGCACCGTCTGCACCGACTGAACTACTGAACAATTTCTTTATGGGAATAATTCCCCAGTCAGTATCGATCCACTTCGCCGTGGATATCCTGCTTACCGTTGTCTCATGTACCCCGATTTCCTGGGCAACCGACTTCTGGGTGAGCGGTTTCAAGTATTGTGGGCCGAGAAGGAAAAAATCTCTCTGTTCCCGAAGCAGCACCTGGGCAACCTTGTAGAGCGTCTGGTTGCGTACCTGTATCTGAAAAATCAGTTCATTGGCGCTTTTTATCTGCTGGTTGATATACTGTTGCGCTTTTTTTGCCTCGTCTGCAGCTCCTACCTCTTGGGCTAGTTGCTCAAACTCTGCATTGATCCGTAGATCGGGGAGCGATGAGTCATTCATCCTGAGTATTAGCTCCCCTTCCTCCTGTTTGATGGAAACATCAGGGATGACATACTGCTCAGGCCCGCTTGAGAACCCCTGTCCCGGGAAAGGGGTTAATGTTCTAAGAAAATTCCAGAGGTCTTCCAGTTCATCGATACCCACCCCAAGGTTCTTTGCAACTTGGGTTTGTTTATTTGCCCTCATCAGTTCCAGATTTTCCTTGACCAATTCAGAAAATCGTGAGAGCTCTTCCCCCCTCATACCCTTCGCCTCTGCCTGAAGAATAAGGGACTCACGCCAATCCTTAGCACCCACCCCTGTTGGGTCGAACTGGCGGATGATGGTCAGGAGCTTGGAAAGGTGTTCCTGGAAATGTGCAGGGACCAAGACATCAGGATCTTCAGTAAAAAACCCATTTGCATCCAGGTTGGTAATGAGAAGCTCACCAACGACATATTCTTCCTCATTCAGTGGTTCACATCCCAGTTGGCTGAGCAAGTGCTCCTGGAGTGTTTCTTCTGAGGAGAGAGCATTTTCCATGAACTTCTGCCTTCGGTCGCTCGCCTCACTGTCATAGCCGGGTCGATCGCTGCCGTAGGCGGAAGAGTCAGAGTAACTGTCGTCAACACCACTGGACTCCTTCTGTTGTTTTTGCTGGGCGAAACGTTCATAGGAAACCTCCCAAGAGGAGGGTATTTCAAGCGCAGGATTGGACTCAATTTCATTCTTGACTCGCTGTTGTAGCTCAGTGAGAGGCAGTGTCATCAGCTCAAAGGACTGAAGCATCTGGGGACTAAGCTTAAGTTGTTGTTTTTGGGAGAGTGAAAGCTGTGCTGAAAAATCCATTAGGTGTCCTCCCCGAAATCATGTCCGAAATAAATATCCCTGGCTATCTGGTTGGAGAGCAACTCCTGCTTTCCTCCTGAAACCAGAATGGTTCCTGCATTGATGATATGTGAGCAGGAAGTGATCGAAAGGGTATCCCGTACATTGTGGTCGGTCAGGAGGATACCGATTCCCTTCGCTGCAAGCGCCTTGATCAACTGCTTGATCTCAAAGACCGCCTTCGGATCAATGCCCGCAAATGGTTCATCAAGCAAGAGAAACTGTGGATTACTCGCCAAGGAACGTGCAATTTCGGTACGCCTGCGTTCCCCTCCACTCAATGTATAGCCCTTTTGAGTGCGGACCCCTTCAATTCCGAACTCATGGAGCAACTGCTCAACCTTCTCTTCCTGCTCACTATGGCTTAGGTCTCTTCTTGTTTGGGCAACCAAGCGTATATTATCCTCCACACTGAGCTTGCGGAAAATTGAAGGTTCCTGGGGCAGGTATGCGAGCCCCTTCTTGCTGCGGATGTACATGGGAAGTTCTGTTACATCCTCACCATTGAGTAAAATGGTTCCCTTGCGAGCCTTGAGGAACCCTACAATCATGTAGAAGGTAGTGGTCTTTCCTGCTCCATTTGGACCCAGTAATCCAATGATCTGTCCTGAGTGCATGGAAAAGGAGACATCCTTTACCACTTCTTTCTTTCCATAGGATTTGGCCAGGTTCCGTACCTCAAGAAGGCTGGTGAACTTATCCATTGACAACCCCCTTGATTGCTCCTTCCATGGTGATGGCCTCGGTGGTAAGGTCAACGGTAATTCTCTGTGCCTGATAGAGGTCCTTGTCCCAATCAATGGTAGCATTTCCCTCAAGGTGCAGCATTTGTGATTCTCGATTGAATCGTAAGGAATCAGCCTTACAAGCCATTGCCCCACTGTCGGTGTGTTTGAAGAGTCGGACTTGGACCTGTAATAGGACTACTCCATCATCCAGGGTGAACTCAAGGTGGAATGCAGATGCAATCACCTCGTTGGTCTGGTCGTCCAGTTCGAGGTATCCATCAATGATGATCAATTCCTCTTGGCGGTCATAATAGAGATTCTTGCTCTGCAAGGAGATTCCCCGCTCTTCGTCATTGAGCGAAACAGATCCGCTGCAGGTGGCATAGCGGAATGACTCTCCTGTAAGGACAATGGTATCAGCTTCAAGACGAAGCGAACCACTGGTAATGGTAGCCCCTTCTGAGAGTGTGATGGTCTCGAATCCCTGTTGCATATGCATGCTGGTTGAGCCCCCGGAGAAGGATATCGGCTCAGCAAGGATAGAGATGAGAGGGAATATCAGCAGTGTGAGAATTACTATTGCTCGTTTCATTGGGATATCACTCCCTCAAGCACTGTTTTGAAGGTAACGCTGAAGCTTGCCAATGTGGCTGTCATTCCCGTTCCCTGTACCTTCTTGTCATCCTCATAGAGCAGGGTGACGGGAGTATCGCCCTTACTCACCAACGTCTCTTCGTCCCCGATCCAGCTCAATGCTTCTGCCTCGATAAGAAGACGCTCTGGATATTTTTCCAGAGAAATTGATCCGGAAAGTTCTGCATCGTAATATTCGGTGTCTACTTCAGCATAATCGGCATGCCCGCTGATGATCAGGTTGCCTTCCTTATCCTTTTGAGTGAAGTGTAGTCCACGGATAATGGCCTTATGTGTCTGTTCATAGAGATCGATCTCATCGGCCACAACACTAATAGGGGGCTCATTGCCACGATTCAAGACATAGGTGGCATTTCTCAATGTGAGATCGGGCATGGTAAAAGAGCGTGCTACCACCTCCTGCTCGGGGGATAGGGAGCAGGAGAGGAAAAGAAACGATGCAAGAACCATGCCAAGAAGCCTTTTTCTCATGTCTTGAGTATAACCGCCGTTGCCCTTTTGAGCAATCTCATTCTTCCCTCTCTTCTGAGAGGACTGAGGCTATGACGGGAAGATAGTGGTTCTCTTGTTTCTTGAAATAGAGCCAGACTCCCACAAATCCAAGGGCAATACTACCCAAAGCAATGAGGAAGGATGTCCCAACCCCCAGCCCTGCGGCAACGGCCAGGAAATATCCAATCGGGAAAAGCAGTAAGGGGGCGATAAGCGTTATCAAGGTTCCGGTAATCGTCCTTGATGGCTGAAGGTATATTTCAACCTCCTGTCCTTCACCAACGGGTAGCTTGTTCTCATTCCAGACTTCAAACTTCTTTCCCTTGGTATTACAGAATGTTGACCCTTTGCATCCGCTGCATGCTGAACTGGTACAGACAACCTCAACCTTATCAGGAGAGATGTTTCTTGTTACGGTAACGACCTCATACATAGTTATATCCTTTCATGTTCGACCGGAACGCGGATAACCTCGATGGAGGTTGCCTTCTTCTCATCTGAGATATCCACCATCACCCCGACCAGGGCTAGGTCATCCCAGCACTCCTGACTGCGAACCGGTATCTGTACTATTTGTTTTTCAATTTCCGTGGCAGCATCAAAGCCTCCCACGCTTGTTTGGCTTCCACATCGCCCATTGTCGGTGATATAGGCTGTGCCACCCGCTAGAATACGCCCATCGGCACTGAGTACCTTGGTATGGGTCCCAATGACTGCGCCTGCCTTACCGTCAAGCAAAAACCCCATCGAGAGTTTCTCTGCTGTTGGGGATGCATGGAACTGTACCAAGGGAATGGCCCCCTCTTCCTGAGCCTTGTCCACCAGGATCTGGGCAAGGCTGAAGGCATTTGAGAGGTGAGTGCGGGGGAAGTCCGCATTGCCAAGGATATTTATCACGCATACCTTCTGCTCATTCACCGTAAGAAAGCGGATACCCCTTCCAGGGTTCTGCTGTGGATAGTTTGCCGGCCTGAGGATGCTGGGATTCTTTGCAATGAACTCCACCATGTCCTTCTTGTAGTAGATTTTCTCTCCACCGGTGATCACATCAATGCCCAGCTTCAGCAGTTGCATGCTGTGGGCTCGCCCAATACCGAAACCTCCGGTTGCTCCCTCTGCATTGGCAATCACCAAATCGATGGACTTCTCTGCCCGTAGCGGCCGCAAAGCTTCCTTGACACATTGAATTCCTGGTCTTCCTACTATCTCACCTAAAAAGAGTACGCGTATGCTCATGCCCTACAGTACCGAGTTTTTCCATCCAAAGGCAAGTGTGCATGGTATACTTGCCTTTGGAGGTGACCTGTGTATAGCCGATGGTATTCGAAACTGGGAAAACGTGTAGTTCAATTACGTATGCAACAGATGCTTAAAAGCCGGGATGTCCAACAGGACTATGAACCGATGAAACTTCAGCTTCCTCCAAGCAAGGAGCCCTCGAAGGCAAAGCAATTGCTTGCTCTGCTAAGCCTTGAAGAGAAAATCACCTTGCTCAGTGGACAGGATGAGTTCTGCATCCCAGGTATTGAACGCGTTGGTCTGAAACCAGTATGGACCAGTGATGCAACACTAGGGCTTAGGGGATGGAATGCAGCGGTAACCGATTTCCCTGCTTCCATTGCCATGGCAGCATCTTGGAACGAATCTCTGCTTACCAAGGTAGGGGGATGTGTTGGGTCTGAGTGCCGTGCGCTGGGCATCGGTGTCTTGCTTGGCCCCGGGGTGAACCTTGCACGGGTTCCAGTATGTGGGAGAAACTTTGAGTATTTTGGAGAGGACCCCCTGCTGGCTGGGAAGATGGCAGCTGCCTATATCAAGGGAGTGCAAACCCACCCAGTCATTACAACGGTCAAGCATTTTGCCTGCAACAACAGTGAGTATGACAGGCATAAGTCCAACTCTGTGGTTGATGAAAGGACGCTCAGGGAGCTCTATCTTCCTGCCTTCAAATATGCATTGGATGCAGGCTCCCTTGGTGTGATGACCAGCTATAATCAGGTCAATGGGACCTATGCAAGTGAGCACGCTTATCTCTTGGAGGGAATCCTGAGAGGGGAGTGGCAGTTCGATGGGCTAGTCATCAGTGACTGGAATTCCCTATACAGTACCGATGGTGTACTCTCCTCTGGTCTCGACCTAGAAATGCCTGGGGGAAAATACCTGAAGAGGGAGAAGGTACTGGATGCCATCTCCAGGGGAGTGGTTACTGAGGAGGCAATCGACAGGAAGGTGCTTCATTTATTCACTGCATATGAGAGGGCAGGATTGTTCGACTGTCCTCTTGCCGATCCTACTCTCAAGGTAGGAGATGATAAACATCGAGAGACTGCGTTGCAAGTGGCACAAGAGGGTGTGGTGCTCCTGAAAAACAAGGATGCTGCACTTCCACTTGGTCCTTCCCTGAAACTCTGTATAGGTGGTGACAACGCCTTCCGCGTGGCTCAAGGAGGAGGCTCTTCCATGATCCAGTGGGTAACGCCACCAAAGACATTTGCTTCCTTGATGGAAGACAAGGCGACCAGCTTGCCACGGCATTGGTATCGCAGTACCTCATACCGGAGGAGTGTTGCATCCTCTGACGCGGTTGTCCTGGTCGTTGGATTCAACCATATAGAAGAGTCAGAGGCCTACGATCGCCCTTGGGAGTTGGGCCGTGCAACGCTCCGCTCTATAGAGCATGCAACCAAACTCAATAAGAGAACCATAGTAATTGTACAGAGTGGGGGTGCGGTCCATCTCACCGCGTTTACTGACAAGGCCTCGGCAATTATCTGGACTTCCTATCTAGGCTCATCAACGGCAGAGGCTCTGTATGATATTCTCTTTGGGAATGTCTCTCCATCAGGAAAGCTCCCCTTTTCCATTGCTTCCTCACTCTCGGATTACCGCTCAATGCGTAACTATCCCAAGGATTATGCTGCATTCTCCCTTGCGAGAATACACAAGGGACAGGGCGATCCCAATATTCGCCAGGTAAGCCCATCGGATTATACGGAGAATCTCATGGTAGGGTATCGTCAGTTTGACAGCGAGGGTCCTGATCCTCTCTACTGCTTCGGACATGGGTTGAGTTACGCTGCCTTCTCCTATGATCAGATGATGGTGGGGGAGCAGGGAGAAGGAAAGTTCGCAGTCTCTTTCTCTCTTACCAACATCTCTGACGTTTCTGGCGCAGAGGTTGTGCAGCTTTACATACATCCAATGGATGCAAAGATTTATCGAGCAAAGCAGGAACTGAAAGGATGCAAGAAGGTGTTCCTTGATGCTGGAGAGAAGACAACGATTGAGTTCTCTGTTTCTGCAGAAGATTTCTCACGGTGGGATATCGATACCTGGAAGTTTGTCAGTGATGACGGCCCCTATGAGATCAGGATAGGTTCGAGTAGTAGGGATATTCGATTGCGTCAAACAGTGGAATATAAAGAAAGGAAGCCATGATGACTTCCTTTCCTGATGAGCCCGGCGCGATTCGAACGCACGGCCTTCTCCTCCGGAGGGAGACGCTCTATCCAGCTGAGCTACGAGCCCATTCTTCCGTATCCTACGGCAGAGGAAAGGCATGTGTCAATAGCAGGTCTTGGAAATCGTATGACATGAGATATTATATTAATAAATTATTGATATAAAAAGAATAATATAACTTATATCGAAAGATTTTTACGAAGAATGAAAATGAATAATCATTACTCTTGACATGGGTTATTTGCCTTATTACACTTTCCATATGATGAAACGAAATCGGATGAAACGCCGTCTGAAGTTCATTCTTCCCTTCCTGTTGTTCCTTCTTATAAAAGGGGCAGTCCTTACTGCGGCCACGCTCCCGTTTACCAGTGTCAGGGTGGAAGGTAGAATGCCGATCACTGAGATTTTCCGCGTTGAACAGAATGATGCAGCCTTGGATTTCAATCTTTCTGCCAGCAGGAACAGTATCATCAGGGTTGGCTCGTATACATTGGTATCGAATAACACCATCAGCAAATTCCGTTTGGCCATCCGCCCTGGTGAAGACGGGAACCAGGAACGTTTTGCATTCACCTTGGATGAGGGGGAACCTTTGCCCCAAGGGCAAGGGTCAGAGATACCCTTTACGGTACGTGTATCGAGTAATATCTCACGCGCCGTCAGTGTAGCTGGGCAGCAAGCAATGGAAAAGGATCTGGGTGTGCGGGGAGCCTACGGCGACAACAATGCAATCCTCTATGAAACAGGGGATATTCTTGCTGAGATTCCTGACTTCGATCCAGACCTCTACGCAACTGGGTGGTACTCAGCAGCTATTCAGCTGAGTATTGAAGTAATCTAGAAAAGATCATCGTCGAAGAACGTGTCCTCCTCACTCTCTTCCTCATGGAACTGGAGCCTCAGGAGGTCTTGGAGCCACTTGTGGTCATCGCTTTCCATATCCACACCATCACCGCTACATGCATGTTCCTCAGATAGCCAAGCATCCAATGCAAGTAGGGCATCCTTTGATGAAAAACAAGGTCTGCTTTCGCTACTGGGTATGGTAAGAGCTCCTGTCAGCAGCTGATACGGACAGGTTGCACAAGAAGCGGATAACTGACAGAAACGCATTGCTTCTGTGTACCATTCTCGATTGTTCATGCACACAGCATACTCCATGGTTCTCTGTTTTACCACTGTTTCTTCATTCCCCAATGAAGCGAGAGTAGCGGAAGCCATGGTTCCATTACCGAGCGAGTACTGGGAAAGCGAGGTGAGGTACCCCGCCCCTTGGGCCAGGGCTATTGGTGCCTTCCATTTGACTGTCTTTAACAGAGAAGATAGAATAAAACCATCTGAGTACAGATTTGAGGAGAGAAAGCATGAAACCAACACTTTTGGTAATGGCAGCTGGTATGGGAAGTCGCTATGGCGGCATCAAGCAGATTGACAGCGTAGGAAACCATGGAGAGACGTTGTTGGATTATGGTGTCTATGATGCTCATCGAAGTGGCTTCGAGAAGGTGGTCTTTATCATCCGTAAGGATATTGAGAAAGATTTCCGGGAACGCTTATTCGACCGGATTGCAAACAATATGGATGCCACCTATGTTTTCCAGAGCCAGGATGCACTCCTCTCTGAGGAACAGAAGCGACTCGCTGTAAACAGGAAAAAGCCGTGGGGAACAATCCATGCGGTTCTCTGTGCAGAGGATACGGTCAAGGAGCCCTTTGCTGTCATCAATGCAGATGACTACTATGGCAGGGAGTCCTTCGCTATTCTGGCAGAGCACCTCTCCAATTTGGAACCAGGAAGCAAAGAGCATGCAATGGTTGGGTATGTCCTAGACCATACGATGAGTAAGAGTGGCACAGTAAGCCGAGCTATCTGTAACGTTGAGGATGGCTATCTTGCAAGTATGGAAGAGCATACCAAGATTGGATATGAAGGGGATAAGGTAGTCAGCCACCAGGGTTCCGGTGATGTCGTGCTGACCGGAAAGGAGTGGGTTTCCATGAATTTCTTTGGTTTCTCACCCACGGCCTTTGAAAGCTTCAACAGTTACTGGGATGCTTTCATCAAGGACCATATCACCAGTGAAAAGACTGAGTGTTATCTACCCAATGGTGCCAGCAATATTGTAACAACCGGGGAAGGGAAGATGCGCTTCTATACCACCCAGGAGAGCTGGTTCGGTATGACATACAGTGAGGATAAGGATATTGTGAAGAATGAGCTTGCCAAGAAGGTATCTTCGGGGTATTACCCAGACAAGCTCTGGAAACTCTAGGCTAGGGGCGTTTAACTCGTCTTCTCTTTTGGGTGACGTCTGATGAACCCGCCCAAGCAGCTTCCTCGATGGGGGTGAATCCCTCACCGAGGACCTTGTATGCTTCCTGTACAACCATGAATGCCTGACTATCGGCTCGGTGTACTATATTGGTAAGCTCTCCGACCTTGTTGTTTGATACAACCGTCATGATGACCGGTCGGTCAAAGCCCGTGAACATTCCCTGCCCGTTGAGTATGGTTCCTCCATGCCCCAGTTCCTTGAGAATCTCTTCTTGGATGACCTGTCTCTTTTCACTGATAATGAAGACCGTCTTGGCCGATCTGGTGCCAAAGGACAATACCACCTTGTCGACTGTTACTCCTACAATATAGACCGTCATAGTTGCATACAATGCCATCTCGAGTGAGAAAATGAAGGCACTGGAAGCAATGATGATTGCATCAACCAGAAAGAGTGCAGTTCCCATGGAGAGGGGTGTGAATCGTGCAACAATCTGGGCGAGGATGTCTGTCCCCCCGGTGTTTGCTCCACTTCGCAGTACCAGTCCAACCCCCAAACCCATCAGCACACCGGCTGAGATAGCCGAGAGCAAAACCGAGAGTTCCTTAGAATAGTCAAGCAGTCCGTCGTAACCAACCCATGCATTGATCAGTGAGGTGAAGAGTGAGAGGAGGACGGTTCCCAGCAGTGATTTCATCCCATATTGTTTGCCAAAAATGGCAACTCCGAGCAAGAAAAGAGGGACTGAGAGAACCAAAATAGAGAGACCGGTATCGAATCGAAGGGTATGATAGATGATGATTGCGATACCGCTGACTCCACCGCTTGCAATTCTCGCAGGAGAAGAGAAAAGGGCAACACCAGCGGCCGTGAGGAAGGATCCGAGTACAATATAGAAGAGTTCAAGTAGATGGTAATTCCGTTTGGTCATATGTGTAGCATAGCTTTATTGGCAGTGTTTTACTACCATTCAGGGTGAGAGTTTATCACTCAGTTTTGGTTCCCAGCCTTCAAGTTTCTCGAACAACAAATCGATATCTCTCTCGACAATCAATGCATCCAGATGATCTTGTTTGAGAAATCCTTGCTTTACGCTGTAAGAGAGAAAATCCAGAAGTTGGTCATAGAATCCTGCAAGATTGAGTAGGGCCACAGGCTTCTGGTGGTACCCGAGCTGCAACCAGGTAAAGATTTCCAGGATTTCCTCCAGTGTTCCGATTCCTCCTGGAAGTGCAATAAATGCATCTGCAAGTGAATACATCTTGGCTTTTCTCTCATGCATTGTGGGAACAATGATCAGCTCGTTCTCAACAGTATGCAGCCGAACGTCACTTCTGTTCAGTGCTTCAGGCAAGACCCCGATTACATTCCCACCCCGATCATAGAGACTTTGGGCAACAATTCCCATCAGCCCACGATTTCCCCCACCATACACCAATGAGAGGTGTTTTTTTGCCATAGCGGCACCCAATTCTTCTGCCCCTTCCGCTAAACGGGGGTTGGTCCCAGTGCTGCTTCCGCAAAATACTGCAAGTGTTTGTAAATTCTTCATAGGGTGGAAGGGTACAGAATATGTCATATCTATGGCAAGATGGTGAATAAGTAGGGTTACCAATTGTCCATTTGCTTGTTATAATTACTACAGAAGTGTATGATACCAATAGTAGGTTTTGGAATATGATTGCTGTGGCCCCCAAGGAGTCGCAGAGAGGAGTTTCATTGATATGAAAAGGAAATTCATTACTGTATTAGCTGTATTGATACTTTTACCGGCATTCTTGTTTGCCGTTCCTGTAGTAGTAACCTGGGAGTGGTTGCTCGAAGATCCCTTGGTAACAACCTTCCGCTACCAAGTTGATGGGGAGGAAGAGGATAACTGGACTGTAGTCGACTCTTCTGTCACCAGCTACACCGAGCGTGGGCTTGACGGGACGGTAGACCATGCTCTCTATCTCCAGCAATCGTATGATGGGGTACATTTCAGTGGAAGTGCCGTCTCGGTGGCAGAAGCGATGTTCCCACCCGAGGAAGAAGTTCCTGTCGTTGCTAGTGAACCAGCTCCTGCAGCTGAAGAAATGGTAGCTGAAGAGCCAGCTCCCGTAGCTGAGGAAGTAGTAGCTGAAGAACCAGCAGAAGAAGTGGTTCCTGTAGCTGAGGAAGTGGTCGCTGAAGAGCCAGCAGAGGAAGTGGTTCCTGTTGCTGAGGAAGTGGTCGCTGAAGAGCCAGCAGAGGAAGTGGTTCCTGTAGCTGAAGAGGTGGTCGCTGAAGAGCCAGCAGAGGAAGTGGTTCCTGTTGCTGAGGAAGTGGTCGCTGAAGAGCCAGCAGAAGAAGTGGTTCCTGTAGCTGAGGAAGTGGTTGCTGAAGAGCCGGTTCCTGTAACAGAGGAAGTGGTTGCTGAAAAACCAGCAGAAGAAGCTGTTCCTGCGGCTGAGGAAATGGTAGCTGAGGAGCCTGTAGAAGAGAAGAAGGAAGTGGAAAGCCGATCACGCACAACCCTTACCATGGGTGGCACCTTCAACTTCCAGAACCCTGCACTGAACAATTATCACCGGTTCAATCTGCAAGCTGAGCTTGGATTGCATATGGAGAACCTGGTGACCTTCAATGACTCGCTTGGCTTGGGCGTTGACCTTGGTCTTGCTTATTCTCCGTACCTCATCAATGGTTGGAGAGATGTATTTAACGATGTTATCGCCTTCGATATTGGACCTGCATTTGCCAACTTCGATCAGGCAGGTACCATATCCGTTGCTCCGATGCTGAACATCAGCATGGGTAAGACTGATTTCGATATCGGCCTTGGTGGTTTCCTCACCTGGGGACCTGACTTGGCAACCGACAGTGGGGATGCATTCCTCTACGGTGCCTTTGCAAAGGCTGCATTGGAGTACCACTTCAACAAGACCTTCAGCATGGGAGCAAGCGCGAAGTATGGTCTTATTCTCAGCGAGGGGACCAGCAACATGCCTCAATTTGCAGAGGGTACTGTTTATATGGGCTTCTCCTTCTAGGGAGAGACGGAAATTCCTGGATAAAGAGCCCAGCAATGGGCTCTTTTCTTACACCTGTGCCTTGACCTCTCTTCTTTGGTATGGATATCATAGACCGAGACGGGGCACGTCCCCTTCATGATACTATTGCACTGAACCATGTAAGGTCCGCTGCAATAAAAGGATGGTTAGTGTTTTTATGAAATCAGGCCGTGTGCAAGCATGCATCGACTACATCAGGTTCAACCACGAGGCGGAAGGATATGAATTCTCTGAGGATGAGGAACAAAGTGCACGTTCCATCCTGGAGGAAGAGTCTACAGCTGATGAATTGATCCAGCGGTATATTGAGGAACACGGACTTGCCATGCAGTACACCAAGACCTCAGACGAGCTCTCTGTCTATCCTGATACCTCTACTTTGGTTAACTTTTTCTCGATCAAGGAACGATCAAAACTGAGGAAAGTAGAAGCATCCCTGGCCAACTTACGTACCGCAGAGATGCTTACTGAGTCGGTAGACAATACCTATGATTTTGAATATCTGAAAACCATTCATGGAAGAATGTTCAGTGATGTCTATCCCTCAGCCGGCCAGATTCGAACCACTGTTGCTGCAAAGAGGACCGTTTTCTGCCATCCTACATTTATTGAGAGCGCTGCTGAGGATATTTTTGGCCGTCTTAGGAAAGAACACTACCTCAAGGGATTGGATCGTGAGATCTTTATCAACGACCTTGCTTTCTTCATGGGAGAAATTGAGGCCCTTCACCCGTTCAGAGATGGAAATGGAAGAGCAGCACGACTGTTCTTCTACCAGCTTTCGGTACATGCGGGTTTTGACATCGACTGGTCGATGGTCGACCCGGACCGATTGCTGGAAGCTGATATCAGCGCGATTGACGGGGATTACCAACTGTTGATCGATGTGCTGGAAGAAGTGGTACTGTAAGGCATTAGGACGGTTTTTCCGTCCCTTTGTTTTTTAGGAGATATATCCATGACCAAAATAGCTTTTTTTGATACCAAGCCCTATGACAAGGTTTGGTTCGATCATTTCTCAGGTGACTACCAGGTGGAAATCACCTATTTTGAATCGAAGCTCAACCATAAGACAGCTCCTCTTGCACATGGGTATGAGGTGGTCTGTGCTTTTGTGAATGATACCATTGATGAACAAGTGATCGATGATTTGTATCAGGGTGGTGTTCGTCTCCTTGCCATGCGTTGTGCAGGATACAACAACATCGATTTCAAGGCATCCTTCGGCAAGATTCATATTGTCAGGGTACCTGCTTACTCTCCCTATGCTGTTGCAGAGCATGCGATGGCACTTCTGCTGAGCCTGGTGAGGCAGACACACCACAGTTATGTGAGAACCCGTGAGTTCAACTTCAGCCTCAATGGCTTGGTCGGGTTTGACCTCCATGGAAAGACCATTGGGGTTGTAGGGACTGGTAAAATTGGACGTGTGTTTATCGACATCTGTAAAGGATTTGGGATGCGGGTCCTTGCCTATGATCCCTATCCCAATACTTCGATTTCCGTTGACTATTGCAGTTTTGAGGAGCTTTGCAAGGAGAGTGACATCATAAGCCTCCATTGTCCCCTGACCGATGATTCATTCCATCTGGTAGGTCGGGAGAGTATTGCCAAGATGAAAGACGGGGTTGTACTGATCAACACCTCCCGTGGGGCCTTGGTTGACAGCTTGGCTCTCTTGGAAGGCATTCGGAGCAAGAAGATTGGAGGAGCTGCATTGGATGTGTACGAGGAGGAGGCTGAACTCTTCTATGAAGACAGAAGCACCACCATCCTTGATGATGATATCCTTATGCTCCTGATCTCGATGCCCAATGTATTGGTCACCAGCCATCAGGCGTTCCTTACCAAGGAAGCGCTCCAGAATATTGCACTCACTACGCTCAAGAGCATTGAAAGCTATGCAAAGGGAGATGTGATGGAACATGAGATCTGTTATCAGTGCGATACCTGCAACAAGGTTACTGGTCAGCGCTGTTTCTGATGTTCTGCTCAGCCCAATGCCTGTCTACTTGGATAAAATATCCTTTCTTGACAGGGAAAGCTGTTGCAGTCTCATGGAGCTGATCATACAGGCCATATTCACAACTGATGGATCCCTCGAGGGATCCATCTTGTGTTAGAACCGTGAAGTACAGCGTATTTACTTCTTTTCTCAATTCCGTGAAGAAGAGCTGGTACTCCGGCTCCTCTAGCTGGAGGGAAAGATAGAGCTTGCATAGCTCTACAGTGCGGTCATCCAGGCCTTGCTCCCTGATCAGGAGTTTCTCTTTCAGGGAGGCTGTTGTGCTAACCAGTCTTAGTGTGTAGGACTCGAGGTCCTCCCGTCCTGTTACCTTACCATCCACCTGCTCGTATTCAGTGTTTGGAATGAGCATCATCGCCCAATTTGTAGTTTCATCTACCACCAGTAACTCATGCAATACCGTGTACTGCCTCTTGCAAGCAGGACAGGTGACGCTGAAGAGGCTATCAGTAAGAATACCCAATCTCTGCTTTGGTTGTTTTTTCAGGTCGATGAACGGGGAGAGGGTATGGGGGTGTTCCTTTTTGCAGTGGGGGCAGGTAAGGGTTACGTCTTGCACAGTACTTTACTCCTGAAAAGAAGGCTCCCTGAAACCAGGGAGCCTGTAGATGATTACTTTTTTCGAATTACCTTCTTGGGGGCAGGTTTCACCTGCTTGATCTTGGCAATCGGACGATGCTTGATCAGGTAGGTCTGGTGAATCTTCTGGTCACGGGCAAAATCCTCTGCAATGGTCTCTTTCGAGATATCCTGGATGTCATACTCTTCAAGAAGTCGCTCATCCATCTTGAACTTCCGGAAGTTGTTGCTGAAGATCAAGGTGCCTTTCTCATCGAGATGCATCATACATGCCTTGATCAAGCGAACCTGGTCTCGATAGACATCGAAGGTATCCCGTCCCTTTCCATTTGAAAAGGTTGGAGGATCACAGAAGATGAGGTCATACCGGTCATAGGTATCGAACAGGAATTCGATACAGTCGCTCCGATAGAAAAAGTGGTTCATTCCGGTAAAACCATTAAGCTCCATGTTCTTTGTAGCCCAGTCAAGATAGGTGGTGGATGCATCAACACTCACGGTGCTCAGTGCTCCTCCCTTGGCAGCCTGTACAGTGGCAGTCCCCGTATAGCAGAACAGGTTAAGGAACCGCTTTCCTTCAGCCATTTTTGCAATCTCTGCACGGATAGGACGGTGGTCGAGAAAGATTCCGGTATCCAGATAGTCGGTGAAGTTCACCAGATATTTGGCATCATTCTCATTGATGATGTAGAACCTGTCGCTGCTTGCCATCTTCTCGTATTGCTTCTCACCCTTCTGGGGAGTACGCTGTTTTACGTAAATCTGTTCGCGATCTATACCTGTTGCTCGTTCAGTGGCATCAATAAGTTCTCCCAATCGTCTGAGCGCAGCCTCTTCCTCAATGGTGCTCGGGGGGGCATACTCCTGGAGGCTGATATATTTGCCTTCATACAGATCGATTGCCGCACTGTACTCAGGCATATCTGCGTCATAGATACGGTAGCAGGTGACTCCCTGGCTTTCCATGATGGGAGTGATAGCAGCAAGGTTCTTGACCAAACGGTTGTATGCCATCTGGGCTCCCTCGCTCAAGGGCTGGGCAAGCCGTTCCTGCTTACGGGCAATTGCACGTTCGATCATCTGCTGTCGTTCTTCAGACGTGAATACATAGTAGTGGGCAATCTGGCAAGTGACCCCACCGTTGTTTACTGTATTGGTCCTATTGGGTTTCATGTCAACATAGCTCAACAGCTCTTGCTGTCCACAAAGCAGGGCAACGTTCCATCCTCCGAAGAGGCTGCTTAGCTGGCTGCCGATCTTTCGATAGAGAGAGCGAAGATCCCCATCACTTTCCATCCTCAGCCCATAGGGAGGATCCGTGATGATGTAGCCATGATCGGATGGGACATCTTCCTTGGAAATGGTAAGGAAGTCCTGTATACGGAAGTCGATCAGGTGATCAACCTGGGCTAGCTCAGCGTTCTTTCTTGCAATAGCCACGGCCTTAGGATCATTGTCCCATGCATAGATGGAAATCTTGCGATCCTTTGCTTTCTCAGCTCTCTCGACAGCTTCATCCACCACATCATCCCAGAGATCTGGGTCATGGAAGGGAAGACTGAGGAAGTTGAACTTTCGGGCAGTTACCAACCCTGGGGCACGGTCACTTGCCCAGAGAGCTGCCTCGATGGCGAGCGTGCCGCTTCCGGTGAAAGGATCAAGCAGGGTAGGAACAGTTTCTTCTGCCTCCAAGGCCTTCCTCCACTCTGAGCGGTAAAGTACTGATGCTGCAAGGTACTCCCCGAGGACTGCATCGGTCTGTGCGGCGCGGTAACCACGCTTGTATAAACCACGGCCGGAGAAGTCTACATACCATGCGACTGCGTCTCCATCGATATGTACGTGAAACACCACATCGCTCTCTTCCTTGTCTACCATGGGACGCTCACCGTCAAATTTTTCCCTGATCCGATCAACTATTGCGTCCTTGACGCGGATTGTTGCAAAGTGTGAATTTTTCAGGTAGCGGCAGTTCTTCGTCGTCTCGGTAACCAAGAATGTCTGCTCTGGAGTGATCCAATCCTCCCAGGGTATCTGCAGTGATGCTTCATAGAGCTCATCAGCGTTCTGGATATCGTCATCCATGAACAAACCAAGGAGTACCCTTGTTGCAGTTCTCGACCAAAGGCAGAACCGGTAGGCCGAGGCAAGGTCTGCTGCGAACTCAACACCACCGCTGATACTGCGGATCTCTGTTGCACCAGCCCTACGGGCTTCCTCTTCTATTATGTCGTTCATGTATAAGGCTGAAGTGGCGAAGAAAATCATTTGGGTTCTCCCTCTGCGTCGCTGAACAAGTAATCTAGTTCAAATTTTTCGTAATGGTAGTGGGTATTGCAATTGACACAGACCAGCTCAAGCGGGAAAGGGCCATGCTCCAGGATGTCCTGTTGCTCTGCCTTGTCCAGTTGCTTCAGGTACGTTTGGTATTGCTCGCGAGAACAGGGGCAAGAGAAGCCCAAGGGTTGTCTTGCCAGGTGCCTGAGTTCATAGCTCCCAAACTGCTCTTCTATATACTCCTTGATCGACATCCCATCGGCAAGTTTCTTGCCGATGGAAGGAAGATCATAGGCCTGCTCTTGGAGTTTCTCGAGGACATGCTCTTCACACCCTGGCATTGCCTGCAGGAACAGGGCACCACTACCGGTAACCTGTCCTTCTTTGTTGAAGTGAATCGAGAGGCTGAAGAGGGTGGGGGTCTGTTCTGACTGCTGGAAGTAGAGTGCAAGATCCTTGGCCAAATCGCCATAGGCCATCATGGTCTGTCCAGTGAAGGGGGTCTTGTGCCCCTCCAGTAACTTGGAGACTGAAATAAATCCAGGTCCATAGAGCTCGTTCAGGTCCAAACTTTCCAGGGGTTTGGTGAGGGGGATTGGATTATGTTTCAGATATCCTCTTACTGCTCCTGCTGCCCAGGCCTCCGTGTACACACCTGCTATAGGACCTCCACACTCAATAGTCAACTGGATTCGGTCATTACCTTTTACCGTACTGCTGAGAAGGCTGGCTGCAAGGTATGCCTGGCCTAATACATAGGTCTCTAGGAGCCCCAGGTCATGATTGGCTCGCATCTGATTGATAAGTGTGGTCGCTGAGATTGCAGTAACACGAACTTGGTCGTTATGCAAAAGGAACACCTCGCGCCCATCTTCAGGCAGGGAAGCGAGATGTTCACGTAAATTACTATCTTCTATCTTTTTCTTGATCATACGGATGCAGAGTAGTCAATGACCTTACTTTTTGCAAGAGCTTCGAACTCAGTTCCGCCGAGAACCTCTCGTTTAAGCAGCTCTTCTGTGATCGTGAGCAGAGCTTCCTTGTTCTTCTCCAGCTTTGTCTTGACCATCTCATATCGCTCCCCGACTATCCGGGCGGTTTCACTGTCGATATACTCCTGTGCTTTCTCACTGTATTCACGTGCACCAGAGATTCCTGCAATACCACTATTGGTGGTAGGGAGGGTAATGTTCCGGTACCGATCGCTCATGCCGAACTCCGTAATCATCCTCCTTACCAAGTCACTTGCCCTGCTGATATCATTGCCTGCTCCAGTGGATATCTCATTGTATATGACTTCCTCGGCTGCACGGCCACCCAAGAGGGTATCGATATTTCCCAGGAGTTCACTTTGGCTGAGCAGGAAGCGGTCTTCAGTCGGGTACTGTAAGGTGTAACCCAAGGCCCCAAGTCCACGGGGAACGATGGATATCTTGCTCACCGGTTCAGCTCCCTCGGTCATGAAGGCGGTCAATGCATGTCCCGTCTCATGGTAAGCCACTCTTTCACGTTCCTTCTCATTGAGCAATCGGCTCTTTCGCTCAAGACCTGCAACCGATTTCTCGATTGCCTCCTCGAAGTCCTCTTGCATCACAACCTTTCGGTCCTGTCTTACAGCCATCAGGGCGGCTTCGTTTGCAATATTTGCAAGATCAGCACCGGCAAGGCCTGCAGCCCCCTGGGCAATCTTTCTCAGGTCGACATCATCGCCCAGTTTTATCTGCTTGGTATGGATCTTCAAAATGGCCAGCCTTCCTTCCAAATCGGGCTTGTCGATAAGGACCTGTCGGTCAAATCGGCCTGGACGAAGGAGTGCTGGGTCAAGGATTTCCGGTCGGTTGGTCGCCGCAATGATGATCACTCCGGTGCGTGAGTCAAATCCATCCATCTCTACGAGCAACTGGTTGAGCGTCTGTTCCCTCTCATCGTTGCCTCCCATTCCTGCAGAAACGCGAGAGCGTCCGATGGCATCGATCTCATCAATGAAGATGATACAGGGGCTGTTTTCCCTTGCTTGCCTAAAGAGGTCTCTCACACGTGCAGCTCCAACACCCACGAACATTTCCACGAAGTCTGCACCGCTCATCTTGAAGAATGGAGCACCGGCTTCTCCTGCAACTGCTTTTGCAAGTAGGGTCTTTCCGGTTCCCGGAGGGCCTACCAAGAGAACTCCCTTGGGTATCTTTCCTCCAATTTCGGTGTATTTCTCCGGTCGCTTGAGGAAGTCCACCACTTCTTCCAGTTCATATTTGCTCTCATCGGCCCCAGCAACATCGGCGAAACGAACACCAGTGTCTCCCTCTGCAACTATCTTGGCTTTGTTCTGGTTGAAGGAGAGAACTCCTTGTCCTCCCTGTCCACCCATTTTTGAAAAGAGGAAGCGCCAGAAGAGAATGATGAAGACAAAGGGCAGTATATACGAGAGGATGGATGAAAATATGCTTGGCCTCTCTGGTGCTGTGGCATAGTACTCCACCCCATACTCATCCAAGAGAGGGATAAAGGAAGGGTCATCCACCTTATACGTGCTGAAGGACTGAAGGTATGTGCTGGCTTCCAGTCCTGTCTGGGGATTTGTCGTATACGTTTGCAGGTCATTCACGGCCTGGTCCCTGGTGAATGGGTAGCCGATATACTGTTCCTCTTCTATGGCAACACGACGGATGGTCCCCTCTTCCACCAAGGATTTGAACTGGTTGTAATCCACTGGGGTGACATTGCTCTGTCTGCTGACCATGTAGGTATTCAGTGCCATGAACACCAAGAGTATGATGAAGAAGTACCAGAAGGAGAAGGTAAACTTCTTTCCTCCCCTTGGTTCCTTCTCTCCCAGATGTACACCTGGCTCAATATTCAATTTTTTCTTGAATTTTTCTTTCCAATCCTTATTGTCTTTACTCATGTTTCCTATTTCCTTGGTTGATGATGGCTATCTGGCCATCTGAGGTAAATATATCCCTACAATTGTCAATCGGCAACAAGCCCTATATAGTTAACGGTATATGGAAACGAAACAGGTTGTATTGATTACCGGTGGCGCAAAGCGTCTTGGACTTGCTATGGCCCAGCATCTGCTGGGGGAAGGATATCGTGTGGTCATCCATTGCAACACGAGTTGTGGTGAAGAAAAAGCGTTGGGAGATGATTGTCGTATAGTTCAGGCTAACCTTACCAATAGGGAAGAACTACAGACACTCTTCCTAAAAGCAGTTGCTTGCTTTGGTCAGGTTGACCACCTGGTCAACAATGCATCAGTCTTTCCCTCAGCTTCCATCGAGGAGACAACATTTATGTTGTGGGATGAGGTGATGGCAATCCACAATACTGCACCTTTTTTCCTTTCCAAGGCACTCTATTTACACCTGATTGAACGTGGAACCACAGGGTCGGTCATCAACATGGTCGATACCAAGATTGAGTCTCCCACTGCAAGCCGCAGTGCATACTATATCTCCAAAGGGGCCCTGTTGGCTCAGACTAAAACCTTGGCGGTGGCCCTTGGACCGACGTTACGGGTGAATGCAATCTCACCGGGAGCAGTACTCAGTAATGGTGATGATACCTACTTTGCAAGGATGGCAGAGCGACTTCCGCTCAAGCACACCGGCTCGGCCCTTGATATTGTACAAGCAGTAGCTTATTTACTCCGTGCTGCCTTCGTTACGGGCATGGAACTTGCGGTCGACGGAGGACAGAGACTTTTGTAGTTTAGGTGAAGATGGGCCTATGGTACTTGCCCTTGATGTGATTCAATACGATAGTTAATGGTATTACTAATAGCTATAGAAGGAGTGCATATTCATGCATAATCGAAGAATACGAGGGATGGTTCTTTGCTTGGTTTTCATTGTTGGAACCACCTCCGCCTTCTCCCAGTCACTGGAGGATATTGTCTCCAGGGCACTTGGAGAGAGTACCCAGATGCAGGACTTGGAGATTACCAAGAACAACGCCCTATTGACCCAAAGCATTTCACAAGCAGAAGACGATGTAGGTATTACTGTCAGTAGTGGAGAGGTAAGTGCTACCTATGACCCTTCCGCTAATGCTTATCAGTTCATGACTACTGGAATGGGAGCATCCTTCTTGCTTCCCAACGATGAAGAGACCACCATCACCGTATCCACGGGTACGATGCGCTATCTGCCTAACGGGAGTGCCTTTGCCATCTCCCCCAAGGTTTCAGCGAGCCATACCATTACCTATGGCTATACCACCGATAATCGTGAAAGTCTTGCAAACAGGCAGACTGAAGTATTGGCTACCAGCTCCTATGAGAGCAGTAAGCTGAACTTTACCAATACCATCTATAAACAGATCAGCAGTTTGTTGGAGAATGAAAAGTCTATCAAGCAGACCGAAAAGCAGATAGCAGACCTCCGCCTAGACCTTGAGCATAACCTCTCGCTGAAGCTCATCAGAGAGGGAAGCCTTACCCATGAGACACAGAAGCAGGCGATAGCGTCCCAAGAGGCAACGCTCTCGGGTTTACAGGCCTCACGTGAGCTCTTACTGAGGCAGTATGCCACCTTAACCGGATCCACATGGGAAGGTGTGGACTCAATTCCTGAACCGGTACTCGATTTCTCCAGCAATGAAGAGGGGAACAGCAATGTGCTTATGCAGTCTCTTGCCCTTTCCATGGCAAAAGAAGATCTGGCGCTGAAGATGGCTGAATTTGAGAACAAGAGTTTGAAACTGGGGGGATCTCTTAATCTGGGAGCTTCTAATAAGATTTCAGAAAATGAGACCATTACTCCTGGGATTTCTGCTACCTTGGCCGGTAAGCAGTTCTCCCTGACAGGCAAGGTTGAAGGTACCTATGATATCACCGCAAATGACTTCATTCCTCCTACCGTGAGTATCAGTGGATCATGGAGTAACAATCCTACCTCCACCACCGACTCTCTGACGGTACAGAAGTTACAGAACGAGGTCTTGCTTGCTGAGATAGCGTATGCCAATGCCAAGAATGATTACCAGCAGAGTGTAACTTCGCTCGAGAATAGGATAGCCTCCTGGAACCTCAGCTATATGTTGTTGGGCCAGACGATGGATTATCACCAACAAGTGTTGGAGCAGCAACAGGACCTGGCCGAGCGTGGCCTTGCCACCAAGAGTGAGGTGGATGATGCAGCTTTTACGGTGGAGATGGACGCCTATGATGTGGCTGTCACGCTCCTGTCAGGCTTGCAGTTAGAAAACGAAATTCGCATCTTGCAGATATAAGGGAGAAGCATTCCATGCAAAAGCAGTCCAATGAAATGAATACAGAACACCAAGTCAGAAACCAACTGAGAAAAAAACTCCGTGTAAAACGGGTCAAACGATTGATAACCACCTTCGTTGTCTTGGCCCTGATCCTTTTCGGCCTCTTTCTCTACACCTTCTACAATGAAAACGGAAGAATGCCATGGGCAGAGGAAAAAGCACCGATAAGTGCCATTAAGGAAGTTGAGGCAAAAGTATATGAGAGTACCTTCACCTCAACGATTGATCTCTCAGGGTATGTTGAACCAAATGACATCCAGAAAGTGATTCTCAGAGCAACTGGTACGGTAACCGATGTATTCGTTGAGGAAGGGGATGTGGTCAAGAAGGGCGATGTATTAATCGCCATCGATGACACCAGCCAGAAATACGAAGTTGCAAATCTTGAAGCGGAACTGGAGCGAGCAAAACTGGTCGGCAGCGACCGTGAGGTTGAGCTGACCGAGTTGAGATTGCAATCGGCTCAGAATCGACTGGACTACACCAAGGCATATGCAAATTTTGATGGGGTGGTGGCAGAGGTCAATGTCAGCCAAGGTGATTATTTTGATGCAGGTGCCAGTGCAATGACCATCATTGACCGCTCTGCTCTCAAGGCAACAGTCGAAATTGATGAGATTGATATGCAGTATGTACAGCTTGGTCAGACTGCTACGCTCTATTTTGATTCCTATCCATCATCGGCAGTGGAGGCGGAGGTTACCTATATCCCAATGCTTGGAAGATATACAAACCAAGGAATTGGGGTAATGGATGTCGAACTTACCATCACTAATCCTCCGTCTCAGATTGCCCCAGGCTTCACCTTTGAAGGCTCGATTGCAAGTGAGGGAGAAACCACTTTGGTCCTGCTTCCCCAAAGTGCTGTGACAAGTAGCCGAGGTTCCAGCTATGTTACCAAGAAATTGGCGGATGGTAGTACTACAACCGTTGCTGTTACCGTAAAATACCTGGGTGAGGGAATCAGTCAGCTTCTCAGTGGAGACCTCAAGGTAGGGGATACCCTGATTATCAAGAAGACTGATACCAGCGCATCTGCTCTGGTCACCATGACAGGACCTGGTGGTGGCATGGGTGGAGGGCCAATGCGGTGATAGAGATGGAACAACATGTAATACACCTTGAGGACGTAAGGCGCTACTATGTCATGGGCGATTTCATCGTGAAAGCCCTTGACGGGGTGTCCCTGTCAATCAAGAAGGGAGAGTTTACCTCAATCATGGGACCCTCGGGAAGTGGAAAGTCAACCATGATGAATCTTATCGGTTGCCTCGATACTCCAACCAGTGGCCTGATCGACATTGATGGTGAGAATACTGCTGGCTTGAATGAAACTGAGTTGGCGTATATCAGAAACCGGAAAGTGGGTTTTGTTTTCCAGCAGTTCAACCTGCTGGGAAAGCTGACAGCCCTTGAGAATGTGGTAACCCCACTTCTCTATGCTGGCATGGGAGTACGTGAACGTAAGCAAAAGGCTGCTGATGCTCTAGAGCGGGTAGGTCTTGCAGACCGCATGTACCACCGTCCCAATGAACTCTCAGGTGGTCAGAAACAGCGTGTCGCAGTGGCTCGTGCCTTGGTAAATGACCCTACCATCCTGCTTGCAGATGAACCTACCGGTGCACTGGACAGCAAGACCGGAGGCCAGATCATGGAACTCTTTGAGGAGTTGAATGCTGAAGGCAGGACAGTCATTCTCGTTACCCACGATAGGGAGCTGGGAATGCGATGCCATCGACAGATACATCTGCGCGATGGAAAACTGGAGGAAGGGTATGCTGTTTGAGAACATAAAACTTGCATTCTCAGCAATGCGTGGCAGCAAGATGAGGACCGCCCTCTCCTTGTTGGGTATTGTTATCGGGGTAGCTTCGGTAGTAGCCATCCTGACCATTGGCCAGAGTGCATCAACAAGTATTACCGACAGCATCGCTGTAGGTGGCTTGGATATGATTACCGTATATCCATCCTATGCACAGCGCTCGAGTGGTACCTTTGATGAGGAATTCAGCGATACCCTGCTTAGGGATATCGAGGGATTGACCACCGTACTCCCACAAAACAACAGCAACGCACAGATCCGCAGTGGACAGGAGACGGTCAATGCATCGGTTTCCGGGGTGCTTTCAAGCTATGGAGAGGTGCTTAATCTGGAATATGCAGAGGGTGGTTTTTTCGAGTCCATGGACAATATCAACTATCGTCAGGTTATTGTGCTTGGTTCTGATATTGCTGAGGAGTTGTTTCCAGACCAGAGTGCCGTCGGCCAGTATGTAAGTGTGTTCCGAAACCAAGCGAAGAGTTATTTGGTGGTTGGAGTCCTCGAGAGCAAGGATGCTACCTTCAATCTCTCCTATGACAATACTGTGTTTATTCCCTACAACACCTATGGACAGCGTTTCACCCGGACCTCCGGAGTGGGTGCGTATGTCCTGAAAGTCCAGGAAGGATATGATACCATTGAGGTCTCTGACAGGGTAACCGAGTACCTTGATGGCATTGTGGGAAGTGATGGTTACAATATCTTCAGTCCAGCTAGTTTGGCCGATATGGCAAATGAGATTACTGGAACCTTCAGCGCGTTCTTGGCTGCTATTGCCGCCATCAGTCTCTTGGTTGGAGGGATTGGGATTATGAACATCATGCTGGTATCGGTTGCTGAACGTACCAAGGAGATTGGCATCCGTAAGGCTTTGGGAGCGAGCCCCAACGTCATTCGTGGGCAGTTTATCTGTGAAGCGCTCACGCTGACCATTATCGGTGGCTTATTGGGTATCGCACTGGGTGCCTTGATCAGCTATGCTGTGACCAATGTAATGGATTGGTCGTTGCATTTATCGTATACCTCGGTCATACTGGCGTTGGGTTTTTCCATGTTTGTCGGTGTCTTCTTTGGGTGGTATCCAGCAATGAAAGCCTCCCGTCTTGACCCGATAGATGCCCTTAATTACGAATAGGATCCCGGGGGAGTATACGCTTGACTGTTAAGAAAACCAGGTGGATGATTGTTGATGGAAAGGAACCTTTCATCGTCATCACCTCACTCGCTTTTGCCTTCATTGTCTTGATCGCTCTGGTGATATTTCTCACCTCAGCCCTTCTTGACCGTGAAGAGTTGAGGATGCAGAGTGAGGCTGAACGGGCATTCAACTCGGTCTTTCTTGCTTTGCAGGATAGTACCAACAAGGCTTTGCAAGCCATGCAGGATGAGAATGTCTCTGGTATTGGTGTGTACAACTCCTTGGGAAGAAAGGTGCTGAGCCTGGGCAATGTCCCGATGACCATACCCTTGGACCGATTCGATTCTCGTGGTTCTCTACCCAAGGACGGCTCGAATACGGGGACCGCAACCTTCAATAGAGAGACGGGGATGATAGAATACATCCGCTTCAGCCGTCTTACCATCCTCCTGGACACTGGCGAGCTTACCCTTACAGAGAATGGGTTGCTTCCAGCTCCCATTGACTTCCCTGATGTTCTGTATCTCCACTTTGATGGGCAGAACTATAACCACCGGGTAATGGTCATCATGGTTATCGGCATTGTCTCCAGTATGACATTGGTGGGCCTTTTCTTGTTGGTCCTCTCCATCTACCGGAACAACCGTCGTTATCGGGAGACCATTGCAAAGCAGGAGAGTCTGGTGAACCTTGGTCAGGCGGCAAGGACCCTGACCCATGAGATCAAGAACCCGCTCAGTGCCATTACCATACAGCTTGCCCTGCTCAAGAAGACACTTCCTGCAAAACATGCCGGGGAACTGAAACTCATTGAACAGGAGATCAGAAGGCTTACCCAGCTCACGAACAAAGTCAGTGATTTTCTTCGCAACCCATTGGGCAAGCCAGTTGTTGTTGATCTGAATGAGTTGTTCAACTCTTTGGTGATGCGGTTTGACAAACCCATTCGGTTCTCAAGTGGATCTCCGCAACAGATTGTCATTGATGTGGACAGGGCACGCTCAGTTTTTGAGAATCTCCTGAAGAATGCCGTTGAGAGCAGCAATACCCGCGATCCACAGGTAGAGGTACGAATAACCACCGATAAGCGGAATCTTGTCCATATCTATGTCATGGACCGTGGGGATGGTATAAGGGTTGAGGATTCAAAGAAGATTTTTGACCCCTTCTTCACCACAAAGATTCATGGCTCAGGGATTGGCCTTTCCATCAGCCAGCAGTTTGTGAAAGCAAGGGGAGGAAATATTCGTCTCTACCCGCGTGATGGGGGTGGAACGGTTGCAGAGGTGGTACTGCCTAAATCCATCCACACGGCCAAATTGATGGGAGTAACGAGAAAATGAAGATCCTCATTGTTGACGATGAACCAAATATTCGGGATTTGATGCAGCAGTACCTCAAACTCGACGGTATAGAAAGTGATTGTGCAGAGAATGGGCTCTCGGCACAACGTATGCTTCGAGAAGAGGCATATGATGCTGCTCTTGTCGATCTGAAGATGCCCGGGATGGATGGTCTCTCCCTGATCAGCTGGATCAGGGGTGAAGGGTTTCGTATGCCGATCATCATGGTCAGTGCCCATGGTGAGATTACCGATGCGGTCTCTGCCTTGAAAACCGGGGCCCAGGACTACATTGTAAAACCTTTCGATCCCGAGGAGTTGACCATCCGCTTGAAGAAACTTGTGGAAGCACAACACCTGAGGAACTTGGTTGAGAGTGAGACACGAAACAACCGTGAGGATGATAAGCAGATTTTCGTAGGAGAGAGTTCCTCGATCAAGAAAATCAAGGAAGTTATCACCAAGATTGGGGATACTACCTCAACAGTTCTCATAACCGGTGAGAGTGGGACAGGAAAGGAAGTAGTGGCTCGGGAGATTCATGCTTCCAGTCCGGTCAAGGGTGGTCCCTTTGTAGCTATCAATATCGGGGGAGTTCCTGAGAACCTGCTTGAAAGTGAACTCTTTGGCTACGAGAAGGGTGCCTTCACCGGTGCTGCAACACGCAAGACGGGAATGTTTGAACTGGCAAGTGGGGGAACCCTTTTCCTGGATGAGATCGGCGATATGCCGCTCGCTCTGCAGGTGAAGATACTCAGGGTCTTGCAAGACCGTAGGATAAGCCGCCTTGGTGGTACAGAGGCAATACCTATCAATGCAAGAATCATTGCGGCTACCAACAAGGATCTGGAACAGCAGGTCAGGGAAGGGGTATTTCGTGAGGACCTGTTCTATCGGCTTAATGTGGTTCGCATTGTCATACCGCCATTGAGGGACCGAAGGGAAGATATTCCCTTGCTTGCCGCAGGAATTCTCAGGCGGTTCAACCGTCAGATGGGCCACAAGGTAACCGGGTTCTCCGCAGATGCACTGCAGCTGCTTTGCGAGCATGACTTCTTCGGGAACGTCAGGGAGCTGGAGAATATTCTCGAGCGAGCAGTGATTTTCACCAGTGGAGAGGAGATCCAGTGTGATGACCTTGATCTGAGGGGATCGGTCTCCCTCCATACCCAGACCAAGGATGAGCCTTCATCAACACCAACAGAGGCAAAGAGTCTCAAGGATGTAGAAGTTGACGCAATCATCAGGGCCCTCCATCGTTGGGAGGGAAACCGCACACGAGCAGCCCAAGAGCTTGGCATAAGCCGTAGGACCCTGATCAACAAGATAGCTGAATATGATTTGAATTTATAAGGAGCTTCACCAGTGAGTGCATTACCTACCTGGGATTTGGATCCCATCTATCCTGGCTGTACCAGCAAGGAATTTCAACATGACCTACAATGGGTGGTCACTGCTTCTAGAGAGCTTGAGGCAAGCTTTGTAGATACCAAAGAGGATTTGAGAAAATTACTATCTAGGTATGAGCTGATCCTTGATTACCTGGAGAACCTCGATGCCTATAGTGCAGCATGCCTAACTACCGATACTGCGAATGAGGAGTACATGAAGGCTGTTTCCCAGACTGAGGAAGCTTCCTTGGTGGTCCAGCATCTGCAGGTTGCTTTTCTCAACTTTCTTGCCTCCAGAGCAGAGGAAATAGCCCAGCGAAGTGGGGAAGGTGGGGATCTTGAAGCATACCGATTCCCGCTGAATGAACTCTTGGAAGAACAGCGCCATCTGATGAGCGAGGAGATGGAAGATCTTGCCAGTGACCTTGCCCGCAGCGGTACTGATGCCTTTTCCCGTTTACAGGAAGCATTGAGCAGCAGTGTTTCCACTACCTGGGATGAGCAAACCGAGAAAACCGTAATCCAACTGAGAAATGAAGCCTTCAATGCTGATAGGAGTATCCGTAAAAAAGCATTCGAGAAAGAGCTGGAGATATGGAAGGCGTATGAGGTTGCCTTTGCCTCGAGTCTGAACGGAGTGAAAGGAACCACAATCACCCTGGATGCGAGGAGAGGCTATCCTTCCCCGCTTGACCGTTCCCTTATGCAGTCACGAATTGATCGCCCTATCCTTGATGCGCTGATCTCCACCATTGAAAAGAACCTGCCCATGTTCAGGGGATACCTACAGAACAAGGCCAAGGCACTGGGGTTGAAGAGCTGTGCATTCTATGACCTGTTTGCTCCGGTGGGCAAGGAAGAACAACACTTCAGCTATGAGGAGGCCCATGCGTTCATCGTTCAGCAGTTCAGTTCCTTCGACCCTGAGATGGGATCCTTTGCTGACCAGGCATTCAGGAATCGTTGGATCGACCCCGAAAGCAGGAAGGGTAAGGTCGGGGGAGCCTACGATACGGCTTTCCCACTGGCAAAGCAGAGTAGGATCCTCTCAAACTTTGACTTCACCTATAACGGGGTGTCCACCCTTGCCCATGAACTGGGCCATGCCTGGCACGACCATGTGGTATTGCAGAAAAGCAATCTTCTACGTTCCTATCCGATGACCTTGGCAGAGACTGCTTCCATCTTCAGCGAGTTCCTGGTCTTCCAGGGAGCACTGGAGGAGAGCAGCAAAGAGGGAAGACTTGCACTCATCGAACACTTCCTGCAGGATGCCACGCAGGTGTGTGTCGACATCTTGAGCCGGTTTTATTTTGAGAGCGCGGTATTCAGTAGACGGAAAGAGGGAGACTTGAGTGCAAGTGCATATTCAGCCCTGATGGAAGATGCCCAGAAGAGGACATATGGGGATGGACTGTGCGTCTACCACCCATACATGTGGGCGGTGAAAGGACACTACTACTCGTCAGATTTCTCCTTCTATAACTATCCGTATGCGTTTGGGCAGCTGTTTGCCTTGGGACTCTGGGCTCAGAGCAAACAGACAGGCAATGATTTTCCTGCTTCCTACAAGGAATTGCTTGGAGCAACCGGTAGTCTGCCTGCCTCAGAGGTGGCCGGATTGGCCGGGATAGACCTTTCTGATGTCTCTTTCTGGCAAGAAGCAATGGATGTCATTGCCTCCTATGCAAAGGAATTTGCCGATGGCTTATCAGATTGAGAAGCTTATCCAGGGAGGAGCAGGTCTTACAACCAGTGAGGAAGGAAAACGTATCCTTGTCATGGATGTGCTCCCTGGTGAGGTGGTCGAGCTAGGGGACTTTCAGGAGAAGGCAGGGTATATCCGCTCTAGCCTGCGAAACATCCTCCATGCAAGTGAGGAGAGGATTACCCCTCCCTGTCCCTACTGGGGAGTGTGTGGGGGGTGTGATTTCCAGTATGCAAAGGATGAAGCTCAGGGGATTCTGAAGGAAGGTATTGTCCTCGATAACATCAAAAGGCTTGGAGGGATTGACCCAGCTTCTTTCCGTACAGAGAGTCTTGAGACAGGCCCCGCTTGGGGGTACCGGAACAGGGTACGCTTCCATGTGGATATCGCTAACCGGAAGGTTGGATTCCTTGGTCGAAAAAGCAAGTCCTTGGTGCCCATTGATCACTGTCCTATACTCACTGAGAAACTCAATGCACTGCTTGAGAACCCTGATCGGTTGTTCAAGGCTGCCAGAAGCCTGATGTTTTCGAACAAGGGAGGGAGAAGCGGATTCATTGAGGTTCCTGCCTTCTGTGGTGATGATGAGGTTTCCTTGCTTGATGAGGTAGTCAAAACCACGGTGGGAGGATATGCCTTCTTTGTAACTGCATCAGTGTTTTTCCAGTCGAATAAATACCTGCTTCCTGCTCTCACGAGCTATGTAGCATCCAAAGCTGAAGGGGATGCCGTTATGGATCTCTACAGTGGAGTAGGAACCTTCAGTGCCTTTTTACAGCAGCCGCTTAGGCGTGTAATCGCTGTCGAGCGACAGAGGCAGTGCCTCTCCCTCGCCAATCGACATACTCCTGATTGTGAGTTCTATAGTGAGCCGGTTGAGCGTTGGGCCAAGGAGAGGAAAGGTTCTGTGGATACGGTTGTGGTCGATCCCCCCAGGGTTGGCCTTGATGCCTCACTCCCTTCACTCATTGCTTCCTGGAAGAGCCAACGTATTATCTATGTCTCATGCAACAGTGTGACTCTGGGACGAGACTTGCAACGATTTGCCTCTGAGGGCTACACTCTTAGGCAGGTGAAGGTGTTCGACCTCTATCCACAGACGTTTCATAGTGAAGTTGTTGCCATCCTTGACCGATAGGGAGAAAAGACCATGAAAGACGGGTTTGTCAAATGTGCAGTTGCCTCGGCCTCCGTTCATGTAGCGGATCCTATATACAATGCAGCATCCATTGTTGCGCGTATGCGTTCAGCAGTTGAGAGGGAAGTTCGGCTTCTGGTATTGCCAGAATTGGTAACTACTGCATATACCTGCGCTGATCTTTTCCTTCAGAAGTCCTTACAGAACGGAGCTGTTGATGCAATAGCCAAGGTGGTTGAAGAGAGCAGGAATAGTGACCTTCTGGTAGTCTTCGGCTCTCTTGTCCCACTCCATGGACGCTTGTACAACTGTGCTGTGGTAGTCCAGGGCGGACGCATTCTTGGCATGGTCCCCAAGCAACATCTGCCAAACTATCTTGAGTATTATGAGAAACGTTGGTTCCGTGTCCCCTCAGATGAGAATATTGAAATAGAGTTCCTTGGTCAGAAAACCTATTTCGGTACACGATTGCTCTTCACCTGTACCAACCTTCCCGAGTTGGTGGTTGCCTGTGAAGTATGTGAGGACCTTTGGGTCCCACGCTCTCCCAGTACTGATCATGCGGTTGCTGGTGCGACGGTCATTACCAACTGTTCTGCAAGTGATGAATTGGTCGGAAAGGAGGAGTATCGCCGTTCGCTCGTCGAGACCCAGAGCGCTCGATTGCTCTGTGCATATCTTTACAGCGATGCAGGTGAGGGTGAGTCCACTACCGATCTCGTGTTCTCTCCCCATAACCTGATCTATGAGGATGGTCATAAGCTTGCTGAAGAGAGTGGGGTGAGTGACTCGCTCCTGGTAACGGAGATAGATGTCCAGAAACTTGTCTTGGAAAGAATCCGCAGGCAGAGTTTTGGCTACGATGACCGTGCTTATCAACGCATACCCTTTGCCCTTGAGGAGCGCGACTGCTCCTTGACCCGGAAGTTTGACAGGAATCCGTTTGTTCCCTCTGATGAGCAGACAAGGACTGCACGGTGTGAAAAGATTCTGACCTTGCAATCCCTTGGCTTGAAGAAACGACTCGAGCACACGAAGGCGAAACGAGTAATTGTGGGGCTGTCAGGAGGGCTGGACTCCACCTTGGCCTTGCTTGTCTGTGTCAGGGCTTTCGATGCCCTCAATCTTCCCAGGAGTGGGATTCTTGCCGTGACCATGCCAGGTTTCGGTACCACCAAGCGTACCAAGGGGAATGCCACCAAGCTTGCTAATGCGCTTGGTGCGGAATTGTTGACCATCTCCATCTCGAAGGCAGTAGGCCAACATTTCAAGGATATTGGTCACGACCCTGCTGTTACCGATGTAACCTATGAGAATAGTCAGGCCCGTGAGCGTACCCAGGTCCTGATGGATCTTGCCAACAAGAGAGGTGGTTTGGTTATTGGAACGGGAGACCTCTCTGAGCTTGCTCTTGGTTGGGCAACGTACAACGGAGACCATATGTCGATGTACGGGGTGAATGCCTCAGTTCCCAAAACCTTGGTCAGGCATCTGGTTGCCTATATTGCCATGATCAGCGAGCCTTCATTGAAGAAAGTATTGCTGGATGTTGTGGATACCCCTGTTAGTCCTGAACTGCTTCCTGCCAAGGGCGATGGAACGATCAGCCAGGTGACCGAGGATCTTGTAGGGCCATATGAACTCCATGATTTCTTCCTTTACCAAGTGGTTCGATTCGGATACAGTCCCGCAAAGGTGTACAGGTTGGCCAAGTATGCGTTTGCCGATATCTATGAACCAGATTTCATCCTTGGCTGGTTGAAAACATTCTATCGTCGGTTTTTCAGTCAACAATTCAAGCGGTCCTGTCTCCCTGATGGTCCGAAAATTGGATCGGTCTCCCTTTCTCCCCGTGGGGATTGGCGGATGAGTAGTGATTCCTCTGTGGCTCTCTGGCAACAAGAGTTGGAAACGCTAGCAGAGTAATATAAGAACCAAATAAAAAATTGCTTTTCTTTTGTAGCTTCTTTGCCTCATAGCTGTTATACAGGTGAGGAGTTGCTAAACTGTATGCGCAAAAGTTCACTTATTCTCATTATCATCATGATCCTCATGGTTCCTTCCGCTATCGGTGCAAGGAGCTTACTCAATGTAAGCCTTGGCTTCGGTGCCACCTACTCACCTGAAGAAGCAGGTGATATTTCCCTTGGATTCAAGGATCCAGATAATTGGATGTTTTCAGGGGAGTTGAGTGCACGTCTTGCATTCCTGCAAGGCCAGGCCATGGTCTATCCCATAACCTGTAGCGATGATGCACAGGGAGTCCTCCTGATTGGAATGGGTTCGGTGAGTCTGCCCGTTCTTGGTTCGGTACTTGCCCTGGAGTTCGGCGCTGGCCCCAGTGTTACCTATATGCCGACCTCCTCAAGCAGTCAGCGCTCATTTTATGAACTTGCAGATGGAGAACGAGCTGATGCTGAGGAAAAAACCTTTAGTGAGGCAATGTTCGAAAGTCCGGTCTACCTTCAGATTGGTTTGGGCTCTGAAGTTGGTCCTGTGGGAATCAGGGCCAGATGGCTGATGGAAAGTAGTGCAACATTGGGTTCAGTGTTCACCTCAAGTCAGTGGTGGGGCATATTTGCTGTGGATAAGGCCTCCCTCTCCCTTGCGCTGGCACTGAAAATGTTCTAAATTTAGTACGCAATAAGTAATGTGTCATAAGTAATGACAAAAGGGGTTATGAAATGAAGAAAAAAAGCATGGTCTTACTGCTCATCGTATGTGTGATGCTACCTACAGCACTGAGTGCTGCTGTTGTTGATCTTAGTTTGGGTGCTACTGCGCAGTACAACCAAACGCTTGGCAAAATCAAGGATGCTGACTCTTTCGACGGCATGGGTGATTTCAAGAACTACACTTTGGGTGCTGACCTCCGTGTGAAGTTGCTCATTGCTGAAGTGGATGTGGTTGGGACCTTTGGAACTTATACTGATGACGATACCTCGATTGATTACACTGAGATTTCCGCTCTCACCACAGCTGGTGTCTCGATGGATCTACTGGGAATTGCCCGCCTCGGCTTTGGCATGGGCCCACGCTTCCGCGTACTCATTGATGATGCAGGGAAAGCAAAAATTAGTGCTGCTGACGGTAGCGGGGTCGCCGATTGGGAAAGCTTTGGGGATGCTTTCGTGCAGTCGCCCGTTGCAGTCCGTGCCACCGTTGACTTTAATCTGGGCAATATAATGCTCGGATTGAACTACACCTTGGATACAGAGTACACATTCAAGAATGCAGCACAGGTGGATGACCTCTTCAGTGCCGATCTTGATGATGGCAAGGTTGGTGTTTCTCTCTTGTTCTCACTTTTCTAATAGTACCTATGTATATTACCTGCAGGCCCGGAGAAATCCGGGCCTGTGTTGCTTTTCGCCTTTGTCCAAGTATGGTAGAGTAGTGAGAGGAGAATCACCATGGCAAGAAGAGGGTTTTTTCACGCATTTCTGTCAGCTGTAATTGCAGCAGTATTGAGCTTTTTTGTGATGTATTTCTTTATTCCCAGCATGGGAATGCAGTTTCTTGGTGTCAGCTTTGCCCTTCGCGAAGGATCGGTGAATGCCCAGGTTCTGGATGTGATCAGCGAGCAGGCACAGGGCAACCCAGATTTCTCGAAGGAGTCGTTTGCCCGATTGCAGGAACTCCTTTCCAGTCCTGAGGTCCGAGAACAACTCAAGGATGCTGCAAAGGATGGACAACAGGCCCTTGAATCTGCAGTGAAACAAGTAACGGAACGTGCCCAATGATTCCATTTGAAGTTATCTTTCTCGGCACAGGAACAAGCCATGGTGTTCCTGTTATTGGTTGTAAATGCCCTGTCTGTACTTCCAGCGATCCTCGGGATAAACGTTTTCGCTCCAGTATCCTCATCAGGAGTGGGGAGCACTCCCTTTTGGTCGATACCACTCCGGAGTTTCGTCTACAAGCCCTCAGAGCGGATATTTCTCATCTTGATGCAGTGCTGTATACCCATGACCATGCAGATCATTTCAATGGAATTGATGACCTGAGGGTGTTCTGTAAGGATCAGGTACTACCTGTATACTGTCAGGATGAAGTAAAGCATGCAATAACTGATCGCTTTCCCTATGTGCTTACCGGGAGTACGATCGCAGGAGGGGTCCCCCATCTCCAGCTCAATACCATGAAGGCATATGAAGCGATTGAGATTGGACCCTTCACCGTAATACCCATTCCCATCCTACACGGCAAAAGGGATATTTTTGCGTTCAGGATTGGGGATTTTGCCTATGCAACCGACTGTAGCGAAGTACCGCCTGAGAGTCTTCCCTACTTTAAGGGGCTCGATACTCTTGTTGTGGGTGCCTTGCGCTATTGGCCGCATCCAACCCACTACAGTGTATTCGAAGCAAAGGCCTTTGTAGAATTTGTTGGCGCGAAGCGTGCCTATTTCACCCATCTCAGCCATAATGTGAGCCACCAAAAGCTGGAAGATGAACTTCCATCTCATATCCATGTGGCTTATGATACGCTCTCGTTAACCATAGGGGGATACCATGGATGAACTGTTTTCCAGCCAGGATTTTGATCAAGAGAAGTTGCAAAAGGAGTCAAAGGATAGACCCCTTTCTGTACCTCCTAAGCAGGATGAGAAAAAGAAGGAGTCCACAACACTCAGTGACCGAAAGAAATTGTATATAATCGATGGCTACGGCCTGATCTACCGCTCCTACTACGGATTTTTTAGGAATCCAATGCAAGATACCCAGGGAAACAACATATCTGCAGTATATGGATTCTTTTCCACGGTCTTGAAATTGATACGTGAATACTCGCCAGACTATCTGGTGGTTGCAATGGACGGAAAGGAGAAGACGTTCCGCCATATAATGTATGAACCCTATAAGGCAACAAGGGATGCCGCACCAGAGGACCTCCATACTCAGGTACCCATTATCAACAACATCCTCAAGGCTTTGAAGATTCCATCCATCACGATGGAGGGGTATGAGGCCGATGACATTATCGCCACCTTGAGCGAGGAAGCGACCCGACATGGAATTGACACCATCATGTTTACCGGCGACAAGGACTTGCTCCAACTCGTGGATGAACACACCTTTGCCTTGAGACCTGCGAAAAAGAATGAGAAGTTCTACCAATTGATGGGAGACAATGAAGTAGAGGCGATGCTTGGGATCAAACCTTCCCAGATAGTCGATTACCTCTCCCTGTTGGGTGATTCTTCGGATAATATCCCTGGGGTAAAAGGGATCGGGGAGAAAGGGGCTGCAAAGCTCTTGCAGCAATTTGGTACCCTGGATGGTATCTATGAACATATTAAGCTGGTTGCTCCTGGTCTGCAGAAGAAGTTGTTGGAAGGAAAGGAGAACGCGCAACTGAGCAAGAGTCTGGTCATCCTCAGGCGTGACCTATTCAATGTCGAAACCTTCGATACTGATCAGTACTTGGTCAAGGATGTAGACTATGAGGCAGCCATTCCCCTGTTCCAGGAGATTGGGATGCGAACCATCCTCAAGGAACTTGGACGGGCCTGGGGGGGGGATGCCTCCTCGTTCCTTCCTGAAAAGCCAGTGAAGAAAGCCTCCAAGAACGGTTCATATGAGGCCGTGACAACAATAAAAGCACTTTCTGAGTTGCTTGCATCATATGAGAAGGCAAGAAAACCAGTAGCATTCGATCTTGAGACAACCAGTATTGATGAGATGGTTGCCGATGTTATTGGTTTCTCCTTCACCAATGAGGCAGAGAAAGCTTACTATGTTCCCTTGGTGCATGAGGGAAAGGAACTCCTGCCAGTAGATGAGGTGCGTGACCTACTTGCCGACTATCTCGGGAGTGGGAAACTCTCGCTTATCGGGCAGAACTTCAAATACGATTACAAGGTATTGGTTCGTTGGGGGGTGGTTCCCAAACGCGTTGTCTTCGATACCATGGTTGCTGCATGGTTGTTGGATAGTACCTCGGTATTCAATATGGACTATCTTGCAGAGAAGTATCTGGAACATAAGACGGTCCGCTACAGTGATATTGTACCAAAAGGAAAATTGCTGAGTGATATTCCCTTGGACCAGGTGGTGTTCTATGGTGCAGAGGATGCTGATGTGACTTTCCGCCTCTATGAGGTGTTCCTGGAACTTCTCAAGGCAAGAGGCTTGCTTGATTTGCTTAATGACATTGAAATGCCCTTGCTCCTGATCATTGCAAACATGGAACTGGCGGGTATTTACCTGGAGAGAAGTCGAATAGAGCCTCTCTCCGAGGAGTTTGAGAAGCGCATTGATGTCATCAAGGAGGAGATTTTCTCCATCTGTGGGCATAGTTTCAATCTGAACTCCCCACAGCAATTGCAGGAAGTGCTTTTTGTAGAGCGTGAGATTCCTACCGGTGCCAAGACCCGCTCAGGATTCTCCACTGCAACTGAAGTACTGGAGCCTTTGCAGGAGACCTACCGGGAAGTTGCCTTGATCTTGCAATACCGAATGCTCAATAAGCTCAAGTCAACCTATATCGACAAGCTTCCCCTACAGATCAATGCTGAAACTGGTAGGATTCACCCTTCATTCAGCCAGACAGGGACTGAAACAGGAAGACTTTCATGCAAAGATCCCAATCTACAGAACATTCCTGTGAGGACCGAAGAGGGGAGAAGAATCCGTTCTGCGTTCATTCCAAAGAAAGGGCATAGATTCCTCTCGGCTGACTACTCACAGATTGAGCTTGTGGTACTCGCCCATATGGCGGATGACCCGGGACTCAAGAGAGCCTTTGAAGAAGGTGTGGACGTGCATCGTTCTACCGCGAGCTTGATCTTCGATGTTCCACTCGATGAGGTCTCCTCCGATCAACGCCGTATTGCCAAGACGATCAACTTCGGTGTCATGTATGGTATGGGAACCCATAGCCTGGCGAAGGACCTCAAGATATCACACAGCGAAGCAAAGCAATTCATCGATCAATACTTCCAACGCTATAGTGGGGTCCAGTCCTTTGTTGAGACTACAAGGAGCCGTGCGGAGAAGGATGGCTATGTAAGGACCTTGCTTGGGCATGTGAGAACCATTACCGAGATCAACAGCAGGAGTGCCGTCGAGCGTGCGAAAGCGCAGCGCATCGCGGTAAATACGGTTATCCAAGGGACAGCGGCCGATATCATGAAGCTTGCAATGCTTCGTATTTCTACCGCCATCAAGGAGAAGGGACTCAAGGCAACCTTGTTGTTGCAGATTCATGACGAACTGGTATTCGAAGTGCCTGATGATGAGGTAGAAGAGACAATACACGTAGTACGGGAAGCTCTGGAAGGGGCGGTAAAGCTCAGTATCCCGCTCAAGACCAGTATCGAGGTTGGGGACAACTGGGGAGATATACACTGATGATGGTTATCGGGCTGACCGGTAGGGCCTGTGCCGGCAAGGACCAGTATGCAGAGATATTTGCTTCTTTTGGTTGCCAAGTGGTTGATGTTGACTCCTTGGGCCATGATGCACTCAATGAGAGCATAAAAGCACTGAAACAGGCTTTTGGTCAAGCAGTGGTATGCGAAGGAAAAGTCGATAGAAAAGCATTGGGCAAACTGGTATTCAGCAACCCGGTAAAACTGAGAGAACTCGAATCGATAACCCACCCAAAAATGGTCGAAACGTGTAAACGTCTTATCAGGGAGGCAGGAGAGGAGCAAAAGCCAGCACTCATTCTCAACGCAGCACTGCTTAAGCGTATGGGCTTGGAGCCACTCTGTGACCATGTGCTGTTTATCAAGGCACCGTTGCTGCTACGCTTTTTCCGCTGTAGGAGAAGAGAAGGGCTCTCTCTGGGGCGTTTTCTAGAGAGGGAGCATGCACAGTTGGATATTGTTCCTGAGACCGATGTACAAGGTTTGGATGTGGTGGCATTGGGTAATCACCGCTCAAAGAAGGTAATTCATCGACAAGTCATAACCTATTGTGATACCATAGGATTAGAAATTTCATCCCAGCGATGAAATCTTTTCCATACGAGGGTTCGAAATGAAAAAGTCTGTCCTGATCAATTTGCTGGTCATTACCATTGTTGTTACTACATTCGTATTTATTGGAATGTGGTATCTTCGCCCAGGCGTGCCCAATGAAATTCTCCAGCAAGCAAAAGATAGACAGCTGCAACCCTTGATGGAGGTAACTCCCCCGGTTAGAAAACCCACAGTGGAAGAGGTCTCAGAAGCTGAGACCTTGGCACGGGAGCTGTTGCCTCGACTTCAGGAGCAACTTGAGCCGGTATTGAAAGACTCCATTGCTGCACAACTTCTGGAGGACGAAACACTTCTTAATTCCCTTGCAGGACAATTGGAGGAGATGGTACTTCCCTCACTTAGTGAGACGCTCAGATTTGATCAAGAAGCCTATCAGGGAGTACTTCAGAGTGAGCTTGAAGCGTATGTTGAAAAGAATTTGGCAGAGCTGAGAGCACAAGCGGCTGATCTGCAGACAGCCATCGAGGGAAGTGTCACCGCGCAGTTGGAGGCGATGAGAGAGGATTTGACCAAGGAAGTGGATTCCTATGTTCCTCAGTTGGTTGACCGTATGATCCCCCAGGTTGTTGCGCAAATTGTCAGCCAGCTCGAGGCAAACAAGGATACCTATATTGCGGAATTGCAGGCTTCTCTACCCAGCCCTGGTCTGAGTGAGGAGGAGGCTGTTGCACTGTATGATCAGTATCGCAGTAATATTGTCATGGACCTAGTTCCATCTCTCCTCGATTCCATGGAAGAACCGGTAAGAAAGGCTGTGCAGGATTATCTGGTTGAAATGAAATTCATCCCACCTGTGCCCAAGATTCCCACTCCTAGAATCTCTATCCAGGTGGATGAACCAGTAGTTGTGGAAGAAGTAGCTCCGGCTGTTGAATCCAAAATGCCAGAAGTGGCTGTTCCGGTAGCAAAACCCGAGGCGGTAGAAGAAGCCACCCCAGTGGTGGAGCCCAAAATACTAGAAAAGGTCACCCCAATGGTGAAACCTGAAGTGGTAGCAGAGTCTGCCCCGGTAGAGGATTCTCAGGTGGTTGAGGAAGCAGAGATAGTACCATCTCCCCCTCTTAAAACGGGAGAGGAGCCGATTCTCGTTCCTACCTTCGAAGAGAAGGAAGAGGTGGTATTCATGGAACCGGAGGTGTATGAATCACAGCGTCAGGATATCCGCAAAAAAGCTATTCAAGATGTGCTTGACCGGATAGCTCCTCTCTGATTGGATCAGGATAGGTCCTGATTATTCCCTCTGCATTTCTGAACATCCATTCACCTTGTTCGTTTTTCCCAAGTAAATAACTTCTCCCCAATGGAACCTTCCCACCACCTTCGGGAAGGTCTATTGCATATACCGGCATGGCAAGGCCGGAGAGACGCTGTCTCAGTTGCTCTTCCAGGTGAAGCCCTTTCTCGATGGGGACACGAAAGTGAGCGGTTCCTTCCACGAGATCTCCCTGAAAGAGGTAATAGGGTTTGATCCTGTTGGAAACCAAGCGATTGCAAAGCTCAACAAGCACCTCCACATCATCATTTACCCCTCTTAGCAATACTGTCTGATTCATTGCAGGGATACCCGCATCAACAAAGCGGTCTATCGCTTCAATTGCTTGGGGGGTGAGTTCCCTCGGATGATTGAACTGACACATGAGGTAGAACGGGGCACTCCGGAACTGCTTCAGCATGGTGATCAGGGAGTCTGTGATCCTTGCAGGATAGGAGGCTGGCATCCTCGTACAGAGTCGGATCACAAGGTCGGGGCGCTTGCTTCTGAACGCTTCTATCATGGACTGCAAACGGGAATCGGAGAGGGTGAGTACATCACCACCGGTAAAGAGTATCTCTGTCACTTCCTGGTGATTTGCCACATAAGTTGCTGCCTCACTGATCTGGGTTTCACTTGCAGGACCCTGGAAAGTCCCTGTGAAACGGCGACGGAAACAGTGCCTGCAGTACAGAGGACAGATATCAGTGGTCAGGAAGGCGACCCTGCTCTTATACCGGTGAATGAGTCGATCTTGAACGCTGTACCTGACTTCCTCCAAAGGGTCTGTACTCCCCTTGGGCTCGGCGATCTGTTCGTCTCTTGTGGGAACTACTTGGCGCCTGAGCGGATCATCAGGATCCTCTGGATTGATCAGGGAGAGAAAGTAGGTAGGTATCTTCATAGGGAGAGAACAGCCCATGTGTTCATCAAAGGCTATCTCATCCTCCGTAAGGGAGAGGTATTTCTGTAGTGCTTCTTTTGTAGTTACTACTGTCATGTCATCACGTGTTTGCATGAGGATGGTGTACCGTAAACGAGTGATTTGGTCCATAGCCAAGGAAAGCCTACCGCCCTTTTCGAAATGTATGGTACACTTATTGCAATTGGAGCGTTACAAGGAGTATTTCGATGGCCAAAACACAAAAAAAGGGGTTGAAGGGGTACTATACTACCACCTTTCTAATCGGTCTTGGATTTTTTACCATGGGGTTGATGGACCCTCTCTATGATACCTATGTTCCTATCTTTCTTGCCCGTTTTGTTCAATCTAAAGCCCTGATCGGGTCAATCATGACCTTCGATAATATTCTGGCCATATTTTTGATTCCTGTCTTCAGTGCCATCAGCGATAGGACCCATACGAGGATAGGACGAAGGATGCCGTTTATCGTCATCTGTCTCCCCGTTACAGCAGTTGCCTTTGGACTGATACCCTTCTCGGCTTTGAACAGTCTCTGGCTGCTTATCCTGCTGGTGTTCATTCTCAACCTGTTCAAACAGGCTGTTCGGGGACCTGTCGTTGCACTCATGCCTGATATGATACCTGGGAATCTTCGTAGCGAAGCCAACGGTGTAATCAATACCATGGGAGGCATTGCCACCATCGTAGGAACAGTCGGGCTTGCACGGTTGATGGATATCCCGATCAATCTTCCCGGTCGTGGTCCCACCACCGAAATCCTTGCCTTCCCCATTTCCTCTGTTCTTGTCATCATCGCTGTACTGCTCCTCTTTTTCTTTGTAAAGGAGAGAAAGGCAACTGCATCTGAGCAAAGCGAAAAAAAGGAGCCGATCCTTCACTCCCTGAAAGTTATCTTCGCAGAGCGTGACAAGAGTGCTCTCTTTATTCTGCTCTCATTACTGTTCTGGTTTATTGGGTACCAAGGGATCCTTCCCTTTGTTGGTCTGTACTCCAAGGATATCCTGAGAACCAGCAGTGGCACTGCAAGCTTGGCTGCCGGTATGGTAGGCATCGCATATGCTCTCTTCGCCATTCCTTCAGGAATTGTGGCACACCGTGTAGGAAGAAAGAAAACAATTCGTCTCTCCTTGGCAATTCTGGTTATCTTGCTCGCAGGGGTCTTCCTGCATGATCCAATCACCAGTGGGTTGAGTGATGCATTCCGTCAATATACCTTCTGGGCCCTGCTTTTCGGCTTTGGTATATTTTGGGTGTCGGTGGTTACCAACAGCTTCCCGATGCTCTGGCAGATGTCCACTTACCAGACTGTAGGTATTTATACAGGCCTATACTATTTCTTCAGCCAGCTAGCGTCGATCATCAGTCCCCCGATTACCGGTGCCTTCATCGACTTATTCGGATTCAGGGCAATATTCCTCTATGGTTCAGCTTCCATGCTGATTGCATTCTTCCTGATGGGTCGTGTTATGAGAGGGGAGCCCTCTGATGATGGTAAGGGTGAGAGCCTAGAAACAGAAGATGCCAAGGTGGGAGAGTAGGATTCTTCCTCCGATGAGGATAAGGACAATCCCACCCAGAATTCCCGCCTTGCTCTGAAGGCGATTACCAAAGTGGTTTCCGATGATGACGGCAAGCAGTGACAGGAAAAATGTGATAATGCCGATCAAGGAGATGGAAAGGATGATATCGGTGTTCAGAAATGCAAGGGTGATCCCAACTGCCAAGGCATCGATACTGGTTGCAATGGAAAGCAGTAATAGTTCTTTGAGATCAATATGATCCACTGTTTCTACGGGGCAGGTAGGGTCTTCTGTGATGGAATCATAGAGCATCTTTGCTCCTATGATGGAGAGGAGGATGAACGCAATCCAATGGTCTACAGGGGTAATGAAACGTTCAAACTGATGACCGAGCGACCATCCTATGAGCGGCATTCCCGCTTGGAAGAAACCGAAGGAGAACGCGATGAGGATTCCCTGGGACCAATTGATTCTGCGCATCCTGAGTCCTTTGCATAAGGATACAGCAAACGCATCCATAGCAAGGCCTACAGAGAGCATGAGCAATTCTATGATTCCCAAAGGAGGGTCCTCCAATAATTCATGAAGCTGAGTATAAGAGGTTTCTGCATGAAACTCAAGATTGAGAAAAAAACCATAAATGTTGTAATTCCAACATACTGATATGTTTGGTTCCTATACGCTGTATGTACTATGAGACATAGAGCGAATCAATAAAGGAGTTGTGATTGCGATGATTAAGAATTTCAAACCATCTGAAGTAATGCGTTTTGCAGACCAGGTTACTTATCAGGAAGGACAGGTCGTGAGCAAGACCCTTGCACAGGACAAGCATCACAGCCTTACCCTCTTTGCCTTCGAGAAAGGGGAGGAGATCAGCACCCACGCAAGTAGCGGGGATGCTCTGGTCATTGCCCTTGACGGAGAAGGACTGGTGACCATTGATGGTCAGGAGTTTAAACTGGGTAAAGGGGATTCAATTCTGATGCCAAGTGATTTACCACATGCAATATATGCTCCAGAACGTTTCAAGATGTTTCTGGTAGTCAGCTTTTAACTTTATAAGGAGAAATCAAATGGACAACAAGATGTTCTGTTTCCAATGTCAGGAAACCGCCCGCAATTTCGGATGTACGCAGGTAGGGGTTTGTGGCAAGCAGCCAGAGACCGCAAACCTGCAGGATCTTTTGATCTATGTGACCAAGGGGCTGAGCCAAGTTGCAACCAGACTCCGCGGGGAAAACAAGTCAGTCAGTAAGGATATCAACCACATTGTCACCTACAATCTGTTCACCACCATTACCAATGCAAACTTTGACGATGAGAAGGTGGCCGAGAGAATTCTCCTTACCATCGAAGCAAAGAAGGGTTTGCTTGCAGAACTCTCCAATAAGAAAGGGTTGAGTGAAGCTGCTCTGTATGACAACACCGACACTGCTTCCTATGAAGAGTTTTCCAAGACAGTTGGCGTACTTGCTGAAAGTAATGAAGATGTCCGCTCCTTGAAGGAGTTAATCACCTATGGCCTGAAGGGAGTGAGTGCATACACCAAGCATGCAAACAACCTGATCAAGGAAAATGAAGAGCTCGATGCCTTTATCCAGAGTGCCCTGAATGACCTGCTTGAAGAGAAGAGTGTTGATGAGCTTGTTGCCCTTACCCTGAAGACAGGGGAATGGGGTGTTGCAGGCATGGCACTGCTCGATGGAGCAAATACCGGCACCTATGGTAATCCTGAAATGACAAAGGTAAAGATTGGTGTTGGCAAGAACCCTGGCATCCTTATCAGCGGTCACGACCTCAGGGATCTCGAGATGTTACTTGAACAGACCCAGGGTACTGGTGTTGATGTATACACCCACTCTGAGATGCTCCCTGCCCACTACTATCCCGCATTCAAGAAGTATCCCAACTTCTATGGCAACTATGGTAACGCATGGTGGATGCAGAAAAAGGAGTTCGAATCCTTCAACGGTCCCATCTTGATGACCACCAACTGTATCGTACCTCCTGCCGAATCATACAAGAGTCGCCTCTATACCACCGGAGCAACCGGTTTCCCGGGCTGCAAGCATATTGAAGGTGGTATTGGGGATAAGAAGGACTTTAGTGAGATCATTGAACTTGCCAAGACCTGTCCTGCCCCAACGGAGATTGAATCAGGAGAGATCATCGGTGGATTTGCCCATGAGCAGGTCTTTGCTCTTGCTGACCAGGTAGTGGATGCAGTGAAGAGTGGTGCGATCAAGAAGTTCGTGGTCATGGGTGGTTGTGATGGCCGCTCAAAGAGCAGGGATTACTACACGGAGTTTGCAAAGAATCTGCCCAAGGATACGGTAATCCTGACCGCAGGTTGTGCAAAGTATCGCTACAACAAGCTGAACCTTGGTGATATCGGTGGAATCCCCCGCGTCCTTGATGCTGGTCAGTGTAACGACTCCTACTCCTTGGCACTCATTGCCTTGAAGTTGAAGGAAGTCTTTGGCCTGGATGATATCAATGATCTTCCCATCGCCTACAACATTGCCTGGTATGAGCAGAAAGCTGTCATCGTACTGCTTGCCTTGCTCTACTTGGGTGTTAAGAACATCCACCTCGGGCCTACATTGCCTGCATTCCTTTCACCGAATGTAGCCAGCGTATTGGTTGAGAACTTCGGAATTGCCGGAATCTCATCGGTTGAGGATGACCTTGCAGAATTAATCGGCTAAGCATCTGGTCTAGGTTATTGAGGGGAGCTTCCAGAAGGAGGCTCCCTTCGCGTTGTGCATATCCAAACAAAGGCTGCCTCTCTTTGGAGAAAGGCAGCCATGTTGCAAAGCGATTGATGAAGTGCTAGAAGTACCAGCGAAGTGCAGCCCAAGCCATGGAGTTATCCTGGTAAACTCCGAAAGTACCCTCTTCATCACCAACAAATAACTCCACGCCGCCTTCAAGCAGAACTCCGTCCCCAAAATTGTAGGAGAGGGATGGCCTGATCAGGGCATTGGCAGGTTCAAGCTCCACATACGTGAAAAGTTTTGCAGTCAGGCGTTCATCAAGGAATGTATCCTGAACCCTGAAGGTGAGGGTGTGGGCAAACTCCTTGATGGGTTTCATCTGACTTACCAATGAATCATTATGGTCATGGGTATAGGTAAGCAGATACTGACTCGACCACTGGGCCCCCAGCATATTCCAATCCAGTCCCACCAACGTCTGTACCTGGTTATGGTACTCGATTGAGATGGGTGGATTACTTGTGGTATCAACGCTGTTCATCGGTTTTTCGAGAGCCAGAGCTGCCTCTCCCCTGAGTACCACACTTCCCAGGGTGGTATTGAAGCTACCTCCAACAAATCCGTACCGCTCATACCCTTGGGAAATTTCTCTTGAGGTCAGAGTAGGAGCAGTTACCCCTGTAACCAAGGGTTCATCGGTGAACACATACCCTCCGTTTACCTTCCAGCTGATGGTATTTCCAAACCTCCCCAATGAGAGGAATGCCTCACTATTTTCCAGGCTGGCATCTGGCATCGTTGGATCATTGATCGTAGCAGTAACTGTTGGAGGAAACGGCATGGAAGGTGTCTGTGCCCACATTGAATCCTGGGAAGGAATCGTGGATGGAATGAAATGCGTCACCCAGATTCCCTGCAGTGTGTAATCCCCTGCATAGTAGTCTACCTTGATGGCCGGAACTGCCTTACGGATCTCCGTAAAGTCAGCAAGGATGAACGAGCGCATATCCCTGGGACTTACCAGGTCGGTGATGAATGCTCCCTCAGCTTCACCCCAGATGACCTTCTGCTTACCGACCCTGAGGTCTGCATCCTGTAGATAGAAATCGAAGTAGGCTTCATGAAGATCTAATTCAACACCTTCGTTTGGCGAGCTGTACGCTACCGGGTGTAGGGTAAGTTTTCCCAGGTCCCCATAGTAGTCATACTTAAGGTCAGCTGTTATCTCATGCACAGGCATGTCAACTTGGTCAAAACGAAGGGTGGCATAGTCTCTAACCATGCCGCTGAATACCCCGTCCCCGGCTACTGCCGGTGACAGGACTGCAATGAGTAAAATACTTGCTAGTACGATGCTTTTCTGCTTCATTACTTATCTCCTTGGTCCAATTTTCATCTGTCGTTCACTAAAGAAGCTGTCACTAAAGTCCTGATTGAATGCAACCTCTTCCATCTGAATCCTGGTGTAGGTGTTCTCCTCGAGGTTTCTCATCGTCATATCAGTGATGACATAGATGCCATCAATTGCTTCATATTCGTCGATCGTGAGTGTCTTTCCGAGCGTTCCATCGGGAAGGTAGAATTCCTTTTTCAGGCCGAACCACTCTCCATCTACAACCCACGAGAGGGTTCTGGGATAGTCCTCATCACCTTTAGCAATACTCTCTACAACCAAGGTCATAACCCCGTTCACCGTCTCTTTTCTCAAAACTGTGTGGGTGTCCAGTTCAGGATGTCGGCTTCCCATATCATCGTAGGTAAAGTCAGAACCCATGAAAGAATCGTTCTTGCTGTCACTTGCGATACGCTTCACTCTCCTGAGTGCTGGCAGGTAGATGTACTGGTCATCACTTCTGCCATCTTCATAACTGAAGCTGAGAAAGCTGGTATTTCTCACATCACTGGGGGAGAGGAAGAACATAAGCTTGCTCTCAACCCCATCCTTATCCATTCGGTACTGGGCAATTGTTCGTTCCCTGACCGATCCTCTTGCATTGGTAATGGTCATGATCAGATTGGCACTCATGGTATCCCCGCTATCGCGGTTATAGACTTCCCACATTACCTCGCTGCCACCAGGGGTGGCTGCGCTCACGGTAAGTAAGGCGAAGGATAAGAGCAGTGCAAGCACACTGATTCGTTTTGTTGTACGTGTGTTCATAAGTAACTCCTTGTATTGTTATCGTATGCGTTTTGGAAGAAACACATGTTTTTTCTCGAGGTAGTGCACAAGCACCACCAGTATGGTAAGCGTGCCCAAGGCACTGGTTGCCATGTTAAGGACGATAAGAGCACCAACCTGCCTGTTGGGAGGGAAGACGCTGAACATCAGGATTGCAAAACCACCCATTACGGCGATTGCATTGAAGATGATTGCCCTCCCTGTATGCCTCAGTGTCGATCTCGTGGCTTGTTCAAGTGAAGATCCCTCCAGGCGTTCATTTGTGTAGTGCTCCAGGAAGTGGATGGCATAGTCCACCCCGATACCGATGGCAATGCTTGTTATCAAGGCAGTTGCGCTGCTGAGCGGGATCCCAAGCAGTCCCATTACTCCAAAGTTCACGATAGCCGTGATGGCAATGGGGACGGTTCCCACGATGCCGATAGACAGATTCTTGAACAGGAGAGCCAGAAGAATGATGATAATTACAAAGCTTAGAGCCAAGCTGATAATCTGTCCTTCCAGCAAGAGTTCGCTGAATATGAAGGCCTTGTATCCACTACCGGCATACGTTACTTCAATTTCATGTTCGGCGAAGACTGGGCGGTAGGAATCAACCACAGCAAGGATATCCTTGAGAACAGCAGAGCTGTCACTCTTCAACTGAACCGTAATATTTGCACTGGTATACTCGTAGTCAACGACCTTTTCCAAGGATTCGGGGTCACCGGAAAATTCGTAGAGCAGGAGATACTGACTTACCAGTTCCTGGGAGTCCGGGATGCTGTAACTTCCCTCCTCATGCTCCAGCATTACCTGGTTCATCTGCTTGATGAAGGTTGCAAGGGAGAGTGTGTTTCCCACAATTGGGTCCTTCTCAATATCATCCTGCATGGAATCCATCGCCTGCAGTACCTCTGGATGCTTGAAGAGATCTGTCTCATCCCCGCTCAGGATGATATTCAAGGTGGAAGTCCCCCCGAACTTGTTGTTTACAAATTGGTCGGTCTGTGCAATGGTGCTGTCTTCCTCAAAGTTTGCCAGGAAGCTTGTATCGATCCATACCATGCTTGTTCCCCAGATTCCAATGATGAGCACGGCAAGTGAGATGAAAACAACCATCTTCGGACGACTCAGCAGGAGTGCTTGGAGCTTGTCCGACAGAGTCCCTTTTCCCTGTTGTAACTCAAGATCTGCCTTCGCTCTCTTGTACTTGGGTTTTCCCAGAAGATAGAGGGAAGATGGGAAGAGCAATAGGGCAAGCAACATCTCAGAAAGGACGCCGATGGCTGCAAACAACCCAAAATACCGGACAGGAAGTACCTGGCTGCTCATCAGGGCAACAAATCCAATAGCTGTGGTTATTGCTGTCATGATAATCGGCCTTACCATCTGCTTCAGGGACTGGGTAGCCAGTTCTCCTTTGGAAAGGTCAGGGTAGGAGAGCATCAGGTGGTGGATGGTATTGTGCATGTGTATACCATAGGCAACCCCGATGGCGATCAACATGACAGGAATCATGGTATCAACGGCATAGATGGGTATGTTCAACAAGGTCATCAAACCGAAGGAGACCAGTGTTCCGAAAAGCACAATGACCATATTCAGTACAGTATCGCGCAGTGAACGCAACAAGAGATAGAGCAGGATGATCATGGTGATGATGACCAAGGGGAACATGATCGCCATGTCCTTCGGCCCTAATTCGGCAAGGGCTCCTTCTACAACAGGTCTTCCTGCAACCATGAGGTTTTCTGGCCCTTCCCACTGCTTAGCCCAAGTCTGCAGTGTCTCTGCCTCTATGTCACTGTTCAGTTCAGCAATGATCAGTGTAGCCGTCCCATCCTTACTGACATTTCTCCCATAGATCATGGGGTTGGCTTCTACCTCGGCCTGCATTTGTGAGATTGCCGATTCACTCGTTTTTCCGGAGTAGAACGGTTCAACCTCAAGAAACCCATCATCACTCTTGATGTTGTCGGCAGTCGTGAGACTGGTTACCGATACCACCGCATCGAACTCTTCCTGGAGTGCTACAGTGATGGCATCAATCTTCTCTATGGTACCAGGGTTGTAGATACCCTCAGGGTGTTCAACTACGATGAGTATTGCATCCTTGATCCCAAAGAGACTCTCTGCCTCATCACTGGCCATAAAGGCTGGGTGGGTCTTTGGCATATACTCATCAAGGTCAGTCTCCAGCACTGCATTGTTTGCTATCGAGATGACAAAGATAGCTGATAGAACCAATACCGCGAGCAAGAGAAGAAAGGGGCGTTTAGCAAATGAAGAAAAAAAGCGCATGAATCCTCCGATAGTTAACGTTTACTTACATATAGAATAAATAAACATTCACTTATGAATTTGAAATGTACAGTTATTGCAATGAGAAGAGTGTGCTCAGGCTAGCAGTGATGGGCCCTGCCTGTTCTCTCAGGTTTGATGGTTCATCCTGCATGTGCCAACGCGAGACATAGAGGCGGATGGTACCGAAGGTGATCATCGCAAGCTCAACAGGGTTCATATCATCCCTGCAACGCTTCTCTGCAATGGCCTCTGCATAGAACGCAGAGAGCTGCTTCAGGTTTCCCTGTAGCAGTGCATCCAACTGTGGCTTGAGTTGGATATCAACATTGAAGGTCTCCTCAGCGAACAGCATAAGGGTAAAAGCTGCATTATGTTCCAAAAGTGTGAACAAGTCATGTACAAACTTGGTGAGCGCTTCCCTGTAGGAATCTTTTGATGCGAGCAATGTAGCAAACTGTGGCGTAAGCAAGCTATCAAGATGTACAAGGATTGCTTGCAATAACTCATGTTTGCTTGCAAAATGCCGGTATACAGCTGCTTCGCTGACACCGATGGCGGATGCCACATTCCGGATGGTCAGCTTCTGGATACCATCAGTGGCTGTTACGCGGATTGCTGCTTCAACCAATTCAATTTGTCGTTTTGTCTGCATCGGTTCCTCCAAAGTAAGTTAACGCTTACTAACGCTTACTAACGTACACAATGTTCTCTTATTTGGCAAGGGGATTGTAGGTTTTTTTTCAAGCTTTGTTTGCATTCACTTGCAACCTCACCATTTCAACACGATACTAAAGGCATGGAGGGATCAAGCAATATGAAACACGTGTCATCAATGGATGCAGCAAAAACTATCATACAACGCTACCTTGCATCACACGAAGGTGGCAACTATACTTGGCGACCGTTCGTGAAACGAGGAATCTACCGAAGAGAAGATTACCGCTACCATGCAGACTTGCGGAGTTTGCTTCCCTCAGCTCCTCTTGGTTCCTACAGCTATATCTGGGGAGTTTATCCAAGTACAGGAGAGTCACTCCTTCGTTTTGCTCTCATCCCCTACGCTCCGGTCAAGATATATGTGAATGGTGCCTTGGTGGGGGAGAGTGATATATTCAGCGAACGGTATCGCAGCAAACAAATATTCGAACTCCCAATGAAGAAGGGTTTTAATGATTTGGTCCTGCTCTGTGAAAATACCAGTGGTGGGTTTGGCTGTGAGTTCGGTACGTGGGTTGGTAAACTGGATTATTATTTCCTTATGCCCTCCCTCTACAGTGAGATGGAAGGGTTGTGTTACTCAGTTGCCCAAGAAACGCATCTGGACAGTCTTACCTTGGAGTCCTTGCATTCTTTGGATTGGTATCCTGAACGTCCCGAATTACCTGGGGAATCGGTTGATCTTACAAGCATTTTCCCCAATGCAAAGGAAGGCCAATGTGCGGTATTGGCAACCTCATTCACCTTGGAGGAGGACCAATGGTGCACCTTCAGGAGCAATGCCCGTCTTTTTCTTGATGAGCTTCCTGTGGAGGGATCCCTGGAACTGCAAGCAGGTCGGCATACCCTCCTGCTCCATGCCAGGATTGAGAGTCCTGTCACCTTTGAGGTTCTTAATGCAAAGACCAATGATGTGATAGAGGTCTCAAATCCAGTCCTCCCTGCATTGTATCCCTATCGATACCTGATAGCTGGTCCGTTTGATGCACGTCCTGATGTATTCTCACTTCAATACACCAAGCCATTCCTTACAGCAAACGGAGAAGATTTCTGGCATCTTGAAGGAGAAGAGACCTACCTGCGGATGTATAATGACAATCCACTGTTTGGGCATTGGAACTATCCTCTTGGTGTCACCCTCTATGGGCTGGTGGAAACAGAGCGGATGATCTCCTCCTCTGATCCTTCCCTGGCGTTCCGCATTGCACAGTATCTGGAAAACCATATACAAGCCAGTCTTGACTCCTACAAGTATGCCATGTGGGACAAGGAGCATCTTGGAGGCAGTACTGCAGTTCATCATTTGATGACAAGCCTGGACAGTCTTGATGACTGTGGATCCTTTGCATCAACGGTCCTCGAAGTGGGCAAGGATCATGAACTTCATGGATTTGAGGAGATTGTGGAGGTGGTTCGCACCTATATCAGCAAGATTCAGCCACGCCTGAGCGATGGTACGTTCTTCCGTACCGGACTCATGCATGAGTTTCATGAAAATACCATGTGGGTCGATGACCTGTATATGTCAGTTCCTTTCCTCATCCGTTACAGCCTCTATGCAAAGGATGACTCCTACCTGGAAGACGCCATCAACCAATTCTTCGGGTTTGCAAAATACCTCTATATGGAAGATGCGGGGTTGATGAGCCATGTCTATGATTTTGAGCGCAATATTGCAACGCTCATCCCCTGGGGCCGGGGAAATGGGTGGGCATTGTTCAGCCTCTCTGAGTTGCTGATGGTGTTACCTGAAAATCATCCCAAACGGAAGAAGCTGCTTACGTTTTTCCGCTCACTCAGTGAGGGGTTCCTCCGTCATCAGGATGAGGAGGGAATGTTCCATCAGGTGTTGGACATGAAATCTTCCTACCAGGAAAGCTCCTGCACGGCGATGGCAGCCTGTGCCTTCTCCAGGGGTGTTCGCCGAGGGTGGTATGAGGAACCTGATCCGTACCGGGAAGGCTGTTTGAAGGCCTGTGACGGACTCAAGAAAAAGGCCATCGATGGGGATGGCCATGTACATGGAGTATGCCGTGGTTCGGAGTTCTCCTGTTCACGCCACTACTATGCCGAGCAGTTGCTCCCCCGCCTGGATGATACCCATGGAATAGGCATCATCCTCCTCGCGCTCTGTGAAGGGGAGAGACTTGGTTAACCCTTTAAGCCGGTTGTAGCCAATCCTTGGACGATGTACTTCTGGAAAACCAGGAAAATGATCAGGACAGGCAGGAGGCTGAGGGTTCCCATGGCAAAGATGGCTGACCAGTCAGTAGATGTCTGCGGGTCGCTGAACATCCTGAGTGCCAGAGAGACGGTGAAGAGCCTTGGTTTGTTCAAGAAGAGCAACGGGCCAAGGAAGTCATCCCATCTCCAGTAGAAGCTGAAGATCGTGCTGGTGATTACCGCTGGCTTGATCAGGGGGAACAGAATCCTTGAGTAGATCATGAAACGATTGCATCCATCTATCTTTGCCGAGTCATCAAGCTCATAGGGGATTTGTCGGATGAACTGCACCATGAGGAAGATAAAGAAAGGGAGTCCTGCAAATTGGGGAATAATCAGGGGTTTGAACGAGTTGATCCAACCAATCTTGTGAAAAATGATAAACTGGGGAACCATGACCACCTGGTAGGGAATCATCATGGTCAGGAACATACAGGCATACCAGAATGACCTGCCCCTGAACGGTACCCTAGCAAAGCCATAGGCAACCAAACTGGAAGCGATTACCGCTCCAAAGGTGGAGAGGATCGTATAGTAGAAAGAGTTCTTGAAGAAAGTCGTGAAGGTAATCGTATTGTTGAACCTCCACCCCCTGATATAGTGCTCCAAGCTCAGGGATTCTGGCATCAGGGAACTGGAACCAAAGATTTCAGCATTGGTCTTGAATGAGTTGGAAATCATCCAGAGAATCGGATAGAGCATCAGGAATCCAAGGAGGATGACAATGATGTGGAAAACTGTCTGGCCGAGAAGATATTTTGTTTTTCGGTTCAACATCTTATTTACCCTCCTTTGCTTCATAGAAGACCCAATTGTTTGACGTCTTGAATACAATGCCTGTCATGACACCGATTATCAGCACAAGGACCCAAGCAAGGGCACTTCCATAGCCCATATCGTAGTACTTGAATGCTCTTTGGTAGAGATAGAGTGCATACACCAATGTTGAATTGAGAGGGTCTCCTGATCCTCCTGATACCACAAAAGCTTGGGTAAAGACAGTGAATCCGTTTATCAACTGCATGACCAAGTTGAAGAAGATGACTGGGGTGATCTGGGGAACGGTAATGTGCGTGAATTTCTTGAGGGGGTTTGCCCCATCGATGGAGGCAGCTTCATAGAGTTCCTTGGGAATCTGTCTGAGTCCAGCAAGGAAGATCAGCATTGAGGAGCCGAACTGCCACGCAGCAAGCAGTATCAATGTCCAGATTGCTGTTGATGGGTTTCCTATCCAGGATATATCGGTGACGATTCCGATTTTTGCCAATGCAGCATTGAGTGCTCCATCAGCCATGAAGAGTCGTCTCCACATAACCGCGATGGCAATAGAGCCACCAACCAGGGAAGGTACGTAGTATATTGCCTGGTACACCCTGATTGCACGGGTGCCACGGTTGAACAGCATGGCAACAAAAAATGCAAAGAGTAGGCGTAGCGGTACCGAAACGAATGCATAGAAGAAGGTAACCTTCAGTGACTGCCAGAAGAGTTCATCACCCAGCATCCTCCTGAAATTCTCCAGACCATTGAACATCGGTTCACCGAGAATGTCATATTCGGTGAAGGAGTAGTAGAGGGAGAAGAGGATCGGGATAATGGAAAAGGCTATGAACCCCAGCAGCCATGGGCTGATAAAGGCATAGCCAGATAGATCGTCTAAAAACGATCGCCTGCGAGATGTGAGTTGCTTCATGGATGCTCCTTCCGGCTATGGAGGAAAACCCACAGAAGCAGGTCTTCCCCATAGTGTACCGTTGCGCTTACTTCAGAATTTCGTTTCCTCTGCTCATGATCTTGGCAACCCCTTCATCGAGGGATACACGCTTCATGAGTATCTCTTGGGTAACATCACGTACCATCTTGAGGAACTCACCGCTGCCTGCTGGATCGGGAGCGTCAATCGGACCTGCGTTCTTGGACGCAAGACTGATGTAATCGAAAATCTGCTTGTTGATCGGGTCAACCATTGTTGACATGTGCTCACGTACATCATCAGGAATGGGAACGCCGCGTTCGCCCATCAACATGTCATTAACTTCGATGTTGTTGACAAAGAAGTTGAGGAACTTAGCAGCAAGTTCTGGATTCTCAGCGGAAGCTGGAATACTGAAGAACATGGAAGGCTTGAGGAATGTTCCCTTTGCCTTTGCGTTTTTGATGTTGGGAAGCAGGGCAATCTCAAGTGGACGCTGTGCTGCAGCCTGGGTGGACACAAACTGGTTGGACCAGATGAATTCAACCCAAGTCTCACCCTTGGCAATGGCTCCTTCCTCAGGGCTTACGGTCACAAAAGCAGTTTCCGGCTTGATGAGGGCACCTGCATCGAGGAGTCTGAGCTGGATTGCATAGAACTCACGCAGAGCTGCAGGATCGGTGAAACCGAGACCGGTTTCCCCATAGGTGGATGCTCCAGTCTGACGGATCATGTTGTCGAAACCAACCTTCGGATCAGTGGTGAAGAACGGGATTGTCTGTACACCGGTCTTCTGGTACACCTGTAGGGCAATGCGTTCAAAGTCTGCCCAGGTCCAGGTTGCACTGTTGATCTGTGAAATGCCAGCCTTCTTGAGCACTGCAGGATCATAGGTAAGACATACAGCATTGGTGCCCAAGCTGATGCCATACAGTTTTCCATTAACCCTACCACCGGTAAGGAAAGAGTCATTGATCTTGGAGAGGTCGATGATTCCCTTGTCAACATACGGCGTAAGATCAGCGAGTTGGTTTCTTTCTACCCACTGGAGCATGTACGCATAGTCATGCTGCATAAGGTCAGGAAGGCTTCCTGCGGCTGCCTGGGTGTTCATCTTGTCCCAGTAGCCACTCCAACCGGTTGTCTCAGTTTCAATGGTGACTCCTGGATTCTTGGCTTCGAACATCTCGACGGCCTTGTAGGTGCGTTCATCGCGGGTAGGGTTGCCCCACCAGGCGAGTCGCATCGTGTTTGAATCAGTTTCCTCGGAAGCTGCTTGGGCAAAGAGGACACCCGGCAACAACATGAGGATCACCATGGCGGTGATGAAAACGTTTCTTGCTTTCATACAAATCACTCCTTTTGTTCGTGTTTTCTATAGTGTACGGGCTCGCATGCCAGATGTCAAAAACATACTGTAACCAGTTTTAGCTAAAGAAGATAATAGGTATGTATTGTCCAAGAAAATGTCGGAATAGGACAGAATTGTCCAAAGAAAAACCCCCAAGAATTTCCTGGGGGCTTGTGAGTGAGGGTTAGGTCAGCTGTTGACCCGCTCGATATACTCTTTTGTTTCGGTATTGATGCGGATCTTCTCACCTTGCTTGATGAAAATCGGGACACGGACTTTCAGTCCTGTTTCAGTGGTTACGTACTTGGTTGCACCCTGGACTGTGTCACCCTTTACTGCTTCCTCAGCCTCTGCTACCAGATAAACCACTTTCGGGGGAAGCTGGATGTCGAGCATCTGCTCTTCCCAGAATGTGCACCGGTAGGTCTCCCCGTCCTTCATAAGGAACTCATAGTCTGGGAACGTGGTCATCGGTACTTCAATCTGCTCGAAGGTGTCAGTCAACATAAGATGGAAATGCTCTCCATCGTTGTAAAGGTACTGACAGTCACGATCCATTACCGTGATGTCTTCAGCGTTATCCTGGGTCTTCATCGTTTCACTCAAGGTCTGGCCTGTTGAGGGGCTCTTCATCTTCAGTCGAACGAAGGCGGAGCCTTTTCCGGGATTTACGAACTCTCGGTCAACGACCACAAAGGGTTGTCCTTTGATCAATAAGGCGGTTCCCTTATCGATTTGGCCTGCTTTAATCATGTGTATTACCTCGTATTGTTACAAATTACGCGTATCGCCATTCCTCAGCATATCAGAAAGCGGAAAAAGAATCACCCCCTGCAGACTCCTTTTATCCATAAGCAACATCAACAAGCGATCAAGGCCCATGGCAACTCCAGAGCACTGGGGCATGGATGCAAAGATATGGGCAAGGGAAGGGTCGGTATCGGGGATGACAGAACCGCTGTCCATCCTGTTTTCCACCAGTTTTGCATACTCGCTCTGGTAGTAGGCAGAGATGGTGTTTTCGCTTCTCTCCTCGTCATAACAGTTGGCAATCTCCACACCTCGGATGTACAGTTCCCACCTCCGTCGGTAAAGACTGTCAGCCTTTGCAAGGCAGGCGATCTGCCTTGGATACTGCTCCAGTACCAAGGGGCGGTCTTGGGGAGGTTTGGCTCAACGAAAGTCAGGAAAATCCTGTTGAACGTGTCTTCCCAGCTCTCTGGCCCAGGGGGAAGTGAAAGACCGAGTCTCTGTGCTTCCTTGGCAAGCGAGCTTTGCCTTTGATGTTGTTTCAGGTCAATCCCCGCATAGGTGAGCATTGCCTCTTCAACACTCATTCTTCTGAAGGGCGGTTTCAGATCCTGTGGACTGTCCTCACTCAGCAGTGAGGCGACAAGATCTTCAGTGAGGGTGATGGAGTCCTGTTCATCTGCACCGATGGTGTAATATTCAAGCATTGAGAACTCGATATTGTGGATATTCCCCAGTTGTTCACTGTTCCTGAAGCAATGGCTGATCTGGTAGATACTGCCGATTCCCTCTGCGATAAGCTGCTTCATGAAAATCTCTGGTGAAGGAACCAGGTAGAGATCCTTGGAGGGAAGAAAGGGGTTCTCAAACCGAGTGGAAAAGTTCTCGATGGTAGCTTCAGGTATCAGAGTGGGACTGAGTATAGGGGTGTCGACTTCCGTGTAGGAACGATCTTCAAAAAAGGTGCGGATAGCCCTATTCATCCTGCTCCTTTGCTGTGCTGCTGTTTTCATGGGTGCATCATAGCCAGAGGGCAGCTTGTGTTGCAAGCATACCATGCAAAACAGTATACTCACTCCTATGAGAGAGTATGTAACCGACGATATCATCTATGCCCTTGCCACGCCATGGGCACAAAGCGCGTTAGCGGTCATAAGGGTCAGCGGGGAAGGGTGCAAAGCACTGCTTGCAACTCGTTTTTCCCGACCCAAAGCCTTAAAAGAAGCTGGTAATGCCACTTTGGTGCATGGGTACCTGCAGGATGAATCAGGAAAAAAGCTAGATGAGGTTGTTGCCGCCGTTTATACGGAAGGACACGGGTATACGCTGGAGGAAGCTATTGAGTTTTCTTGTCATGGCTCTCTTGCTGTGATCAAGGAAATACTGGCACTGTTTTCGCGACTGGGTATGCGTAGTGCAGAAGGTGGTGAATTCACCTTCCGTGCATTCTTGCACGGAAGGTTGGATCTGACCCAGGCGGAAGCTGTGCAGGAGCTGGTGGTAAGTCAGAGTGAACGCTCCAGGGCTCTTGCCCTGGGACGGCTTGAAGGGAGCCTGAAGGAACGTATCAGTTCCCTTAAGCAACAATTGATGCAGGTCATGGCTGCTGTCGAGGTACAACTCGACTATGCGGAGGATGAACTGGATGCATTTGTGTTTCCCCGTGCCCAGCTCGTTGATTTGATCGATCAGCTCCACCATCTCTCTGAGACCTATCAGGTAGGAAAGCTCTACAAGAGTGGGGCCAGAATCGTGCTTGCCGGTTCTACCAACGCAGGGAAAAGTTCTCTGTTTAATTTACTGCTGAAACAGGAGCGATCGATCGTAAGCCCTGTAAAGGGAACCACCCGTGATTATATAGAAGCCGACCTTTCAATCGAGGGGATTCCTATTCGCTTGTACGATACAGCAGGACTCAGGGAGAGCTCTGACAGTATTGAGAGTGAAGGCATTAAACGAACAGAACGCCTTATAGGTCAGGCAGACTTGGTGGTATTTCTAGTTGACAGCACCATGATGGGGCATGTACCTGAAGAGGATGAACGGACCTTGGTGGTCTACAACAAGAGTGATCTTGCAAAGCCACCGAAGGGAAAGTTGGCTATCAGTGCCCAAAGTGGGGAAGGAGTGGATCGTTTGCTCCATGAGATTTCCACGCGCCTGACCAGTGGGTTCTCCATCAGTGGTGATGAACTCCTGATCATTGAATCGGAGCGGCAGTACCAACTCTTGGATGCGAGTAAAGTGGCGCTCGAGAGAGCTCTCAATCTGGTGGATGATGATATCCCTCTGGATATCACTGCTGTAGAGTTGGGAGAGGCGCTGGACAATCTTGGTCAGTTGACCGGAGAGGTTACCCCCTCTGATATTCTTGAGACAATCTTCAGTGGATTTTGTGTAGGAAAATAATATATGGATTATGATGCAATCGTAGTGGGAGGGGGACATGCCGGTATTGAGGCATCCTTGGCTCTCTCCAGAATAGGATACAAGACGCTCTTGATCACCCAGAACCTCGATGCAATCGGGCGTTTGTCGTGTAATCCGGCAATCGGTGGGCTCTCCAAGGGAAATATCGTCAGGGAAGTTGATGCCCTTGGTGGTGAGATGGCCCACCTGATCGACCACTCCATGATACAGTACCGCATACTTAACAGGAGACGCGGTCCTGCTGTACAGGCTCCCCGTGCCCAGGCTGACAAGTTCACCTACGCAAGGCTCGCCAAGGAAACGCTGGAGCGTGAACACAACCTTTCCTTGTTCATGGACACGGTTGTAGACCTTCAGCTCGATGCAACCGGTAAGCGACTTGTGGGGGTAATCACCGAGAGACGGCATACCATCTCTGCAAAGGTGGTCGTTCTTACCACTGGAACCTTCATGGAAGGAAGAATCTTTATAGGAGAGTATGATGCACCCAACGGTCGCTTGGATGAGCCGGCCGCTATTGGACTGGGTACGAATCTCAGGAAAAAGGGTTTTCCGGTTGGGCGTTTGAAGACTGGCACCCCTGCCAGGGTACGCAAGTCCACCTTGGATTTCGACAAGATGGAGTTGCAGGATGGGGAAGAGCTTATGATGCCCTTCAGTTTTGATTATGACAGCATCAACAGACCCCAGGTTCCTTGCTACATCACCTGGACCAATGAGAAAACCCACGCAATCATCCAGGATAATATCCATCGTTCCCCCCTCTATGGTGGGAAGATTGTTGGTACCGGACCACGCTATTGTCCTTCAATTGAGGATAAGGTGGTTCGATTCCCCGATCGTGACAGGCACCAGATTTTCGTGGAACCTGAGGGTATCGGGACAGAGGAGATGTACCTAAACGGTATCTCCTCCTCCCTTCCTGAAGATGTGCAGTGGGACTTTGTCCACAGTATTGCAGGCCTGGAGCATGCCCAGATCATGCGACCAGCCTACGCTGTCGAATATGATTTCATCGACCCCCAAGCCCTATTCCCTTCCTTGGAGAGTAAGCTGGTTGAGAATCTCTTCATTGCAGGACAGACAAATGGTACCAGTGGGTATGAGGAAGCTGCCTGTCAGGGATTGATGGCAGGAATCAATGCAGCGCAGAAGCTCAAGGGGGAAGATCCTCTGGTGCTCAGTCGTAATGAAGCCTACACAGGGGTACTTATTGATGACCTGGTAACCATGGGGACCAAGGAACCCTACCGTATGTTCACCAGCAGAGCAGAGTATCGGCTAAATCTTCGTCATGACAGTTGCGACCAACGTCTTACCGAGAAAGGATTCCGCGTTGGGTTACAGACTGAGGAGAGCCTAGGCCGCCTCCAGCAAAAAATGGAGAAAATGGAAACGGTGAAGGACCTGCTCCGACAGCGTAAGGTGGGCGAGAAGAGTGCAATTCAGGCACTCAAGATGCCTGAAGTCACGATGGCCAGTCTCCAGGAAACAATTCCAGAACTCTCTGCCTTTGATGAGCCGATTCGTTATCAGGTGGAACTCGATGTGAAATATGAAGGCTATATCAACCGTCAGGAGAGACAGATCAACCGATTTGAGAAACTGGAGAGTCTCCATATCAGTCAGGATTTCAATTATGATGCATTGGATGGACTGAGCGCAGAGGGGAAGGAGAAGCTCAAAAAAGTGATGCCGATCTCAGTGGGACAGGCCTCCAGGATAAGCGGTGTTCGCAATAGTGATATTGCCCTCTTGATTGTTCACCTGGACAAGGGAGGGCACCGTGAGCGGTAAGTATGAAGCCTTGATACAGGAAGGCCTTGATGCCCTGCAACTGGTATGGTCCGAGGAACAGTTGCACCAATTGCAACGGTATATTGCAGAGGTGGAACTTTTCAATCCAGTCTACAAGTTGGTTGGAGCTGAGGGAAAAGAGTTGGTCATACGCCATATTTTCGATAGCCTGGCTGCAGTCTCTCCAATCAGTGAAATTGCCCGGCAGTATGAGCACCCCTGCTTTGCCGATCTTGGTTCAGGGGCAGGTCTACCTGGGATTCCCCTGGCAATAGCTTTGGAAAATTACTCCTTCACCTTGGTGGAAAGGATGGAAAGAAGAGTGAATTTTCTGCGAAACGCTCTTGTAGCGACCGGTCTTTCTGAACGGGTGCAGATCGTTTCCCAGGACTTGAAACAGGTAAGCCAGAAGTTTGATGTGATTACCTTCCGGGCTTTCAGGCCTTTGGTGGAAATTCTTGATCTTGTGGCGCCCATCCTCAGTGATGGTGGTGTAGTCTGTGCCTATAAAGGCTTGCTTAACCAGGTTGAAGCAGAGCTGGACCAGGTTGCATCGCAATGCAAAAGTAGGTGGAGTGCACAGTTTATCCCTCTCACGGTTCCCCAGTTGGATGCAAATCGCACGCTTTGCGTTCTCACAAAGATTTGATACCATCTAATGGCAAGGGTGTTTACCTAGAAAGGAGCAAGTTGTGAAGGAAGGTAGAGGAAAAGGTTCTCTCGTTACAGGGGTGGTTTGCCTCTTATTGACACTATTGGTAGGAGCGTTGGAAGTTTTGCCGGCTCTCGGAATTGAACTCAGCGTAGTCTCTTGGGCAAGCTCCCTTCTTAATCGTTTCTTCTCCTTTACCGTTTCCCCTGTACCCTTTTCCCTCATCCCACTTGCCGTACTGCTTGGCCTCTGGACTATCATGATTTTTACTTTCAGAGTCAGGAATCGCTTTCTCTATGTATTGATCCCTCTTACTGGAGTAATGGCCTATACGCTCTATTCCCTCAGCCATCTTATGCAGGGAAGTACTCGCCCTCTCCTGATACGAACCATACCCGAAAATCTGCGTAGTGCATCTTTCCGTGTAGTGCTTATCTTCTTCGCTGAAATGGCTCTCTTTGTCATTCTCACATTGATTGGGGATGGGATGAAACGCTACAAGACAGCCAGGGCAGAGATGGGCAAGGTTAAAAAAGAGAAACGAGAAAGGAAGAAAGGACACAGTTTTAAAGACCAAGAAACTCCTGGGGACGAAGAGGAAACCATCACTCTCAACAAGAAACCTGTAGAAGCCGAAGAGGTTGTTGAAGGGGTAAGCTTTGCAGACCAACAGGTTGCTTTTCCCCCTATTGCTGAGGTTCCTTCACTGGAGAGTTTGTCAAGAAAGCATACCCCGAGTGACCGAAGAACGCCGCAGGATGATACAATCGCGGTGAAGGAGATGCAGGTAGGAAAGGTAAGTATTGGAGCGTTGCATACACTTGGGGAAGAGCGAAAACGTAATAATGGGTTAACCTACCTGGAGAGAAAACAGAGAGAACTGGAAGCCCAGAAACAAGAGGCTGAAACACATCCCCAACCAAAAGAAGAGGAAAAGCATAAGAAAGAGCCTGTTCAGCTCTCAGGGTTCCTGCAGGGTGCCTTGGAAGCGGTAGGGAAGGCACCCAGGAAGCATAATGCACGAAGGAATGAACCCCAAGGCAAGGTAAGGAGCATGCTTGCTCAAGCCGTGGAGGAGCAACAAGGAAAGAGGGAAGAACCTCCCGCAAAGCCCTCTCAACACATGAATATTAGGGAGCGCATTCTCTCAGTTCAGTATGAACCAAGAGAAAAGGAGGAGCGCCCCTCTAATCGGGAGGTGGAAGATCCCTTCTTCCGTCCTAATCAGCCAAAGACAGAATCGCCACTTCCTGTCACTTCCAAATCTGAGATGACTCCAGAACCTGGTTTTGCGCCCAAGAGTACTGCTCAGCCAACTGGTGGTGGTGAGCTGGTAGGAGAAGCGGTCCAGACAGAGAGCAAGGAGCATGAAGAAGATCCTCTGGAGAGTGCCAGCGGTGTGGGTGGCCTCTCTTCCAGAAGTGAAGGGAGTGCTCTCATCAACCGTAAGCGAATCACGTATCAGTATCCTGATGAGTCCATTCTGGTTACCTATCCACAGATTGGTGATGTGGTCGATGAACAGACGGTCAATCAGGGTAAGCTTCTGGTTGCAACACTGGAACAGTTCAATATAAATGCAGAATTGACCAATATTGTACGTGGTCCCACGGTCACCATGTTTGAGTTGCTTCCTGCTCCTGGGGTGCGGGTCAATTCAATCGTGAATCTTTCAGACAACATTGCCCTTGCACTTGCTGCCACCCAGGTCCGCATCGTGGCACCCATCCCTGGGAAATCTGCTGTGGGTGTTGAGATTCCGAATCTTAAGCGGGATATCATAGGATTCCGTGAAATGCTTCCCTCTCTTACCAAGTCTCTGGGTATTCCCATGGTATTGGGGCGCAGCCTGATGGGAGACCCCGTGGTTGTCGATGTGATCAAGGCACCTCATCTCCTGATTGCCGGTAGTACTGGAAGTGGTAAGAGTGTATGTGTGAACTCCTTGATCTGTTCTGTTCTGTTCAGGCGTAGCCCAAAGCAGGTAAGGATGATCCTGGTCGATCCAAAAATTGTTGAGTTGAATATCTATAATGGGATTCCCCACCTGCTCACTCCCGTTATCACTGATGCGAAAAAGACCCTGAAGGCACTAGATTTCTGTCTCTATGAGATGGATAGGCGGTACAAACTACTGCAAGCGTTGAGTGTCAGGAATATCATCGGGTATAACGAGAAGATAGAGAGCAGCCGCCTCGCGCGAGAGAAACTTCCCTATATCCTGGTGGTTATCGATGAATTTGCAGATTTGATGCATCTTGTTGGCAAGGACATGGAGAGCAAGGTCAGTCGTCTTGCCGCGATGAGCCGTGCGGTGGGTATCCACTTGGTCTTGGCTACACAGCGTCCTTCTGTTGATGTTATCACCGGCGTGATCAAGAACAATATTCCAACCCGTATTGCTTTTGCTGTTACCAGCTCTACCGATAGTCGAATCATCCTTGATGAACCTGGGGCAGATAAGTTGCTTGGTAAGGGTGACATGCTCTATATGTCCAGCAGCAGTCCTGCAACCGAGCGGATACAGGGATCTTTCCTCAGTGATAATGAAGTGGAACAGGTTGTTGCATTTGTGAGTTCGCAAGGTGAGCCTGAATATATCGACGAGTCATTCTTTGAGGACGATGAGCCGAAGGCAAGTGAGAGCAGTGATGATGATGGTGCTGATTCAAACGATGATGAGGAGTTGATGGAGAGAGCACTTGCGATTGTAGTTGAACGTAAGTGTGCTTCAGCCTCCTATCTGCAGCGCCGTCTGAAGATTGGGTACAACCGAGCTGCCCGTATGGTTGAACAGATGGAAGAGCTGGGCTATGTTGGCCCACCCAATGGGAGCAAACCCCGCGAATTGATCAAGTACCCCTAGGAGAAGAGAACCAAATGGTTGGAGAACATGCCGTTTACAACGGAAAAATCATATTGCAGAGTGAGGCGGTAGTACCGGTAACCCAGAGAGAGGTCCAGTCAGGGTTTTATGTGTATGAGTCCCTCAGGGTCATTCAGGCACACCCTGTGCATCTGGAGGACCACCTCCTGAGGCTTGAGAACTCTGCACATCTTATACATCTAGACTATCCGTTTAGCCGGGAAGAGATTGCCACCTGGGTACATGCCCTGATCGAGGTGGATCTGGTTGAGAAAGCCTCGCTGAGAATCCAGATCTATGGAGGCAAGCAACCACAACTGTTCATCACCACGAGTGAGATACTGACTTATCCAGAATCCTTCTATACGGAAGGTGTGAAATCACTCACCTATGAAGGGGAGAGACTGCTTCCTGGAGCAAAGACGGGGAATCTCCTGCTGAACTATCTTGCCCTGGAAGAAGCCAGAAGACAGGGATGCTTCGAAGCTCTCTTGGTTGACGAGGAACAGAAAATCCTGGAGGGGACGCGTTCCAACTTCTTTGCGATCAAGGATGGTCAGCTCTTCACCGCACAAGATGAGAAGGTCTTGTTGGGTATCACCCGGGATCGGGTTATCAAGGCAGCAAAGCTGTTGGGCTTGCAGATACGCTACGAAGCACCTTCCTTGAATAACGTGGTTGGTGGTTTCTATGATGAACTGTTCATCTCCGCAACCAGCATGGCTGCAATGCCTCTTTCACACGTCAATGGTAACATTGTTGGAAAGGCTTATACTGTAACCCGTGAGATCAGCAGTCTTGTCAGGCAGTGGGAGTTGGAGGATTGACCATTTTTTTCTTCTTCCTGGAGTGTTAGATTCCAAGGATACAAAGGTAAACCTAAAAAAACACAATCCAATATGGGTTGTGAAATTTTATCATGAGTATTCTGTTCACTTTTAGCAGAGGTGGACAAGGCTTTTAATTTCCTCTATCTTACTAACATAAGGTTTGAAAAAAGAACCTCTCTTATTGCTAATACTGCAATTACTTATAAAGGCGAAATATAGAACGAATGAAATTTACCGAATTACCCTTAAGTGAGCAAGTGCTCAAAGGCATCGAGACTGCAGGCTTTAGTGACTGTACCAACGTACAGGAAAAAGTACTCCCCACAAGCCTCTCTCGTCGCGATGTCATGGTCCAGTCAATGACTGGAAGCGGAAAAACCGCAGTGTATGTGTTGACGATTCTTGAATCGTTTGTCCAGGCCATAAAGGCTGGAAAGGGCAAACCGAAGGCATTGATTGTTGCTCCAACCCGTGAATTGGCTGTTCAGATTGAGGAAGATACCATCCTCCTGGGATCAGGTATCGAAGACCTCACGATCGGAAGTTTCTTTGGTGGAGTAGGATACGGGAAACAGGATGAAATTCTGGAGAAGGGGTGTGATATCTTTGTCTGTACCCCTGGCCGTATTCTTGATTACCAGAAGATGCATAAGATCGACTTCAGAGAATTTGACATCTTTGTAGTTGATGAGGCGGACAGAATGTTCGATATGGGTTTCTATCCCGATATCCAGAAGATGTTCAGCTTGCTTCGTGATTGCACTGAACGACAGACCATGTTGTTCTCAGCAACGCTCAGTACAAAGGTCCGTAACCTTGCCTGGTCGTTCATGAATGAACCAGCGGAGATAGAGGTTAATCCTGAGGAAATCACCGTTAATGCAATTACCCAGGAGTTGTTCCATGTTGCAAAAGATGAGAAATTCTCACTTTTCCTTCAACTCCTGAAAAAAGAAAATCCAGAGAACTGTCTGGTATTCACCAATACCAAAGCACGATGCATTGAGGTCTCTAAGCGGCTTTCACTGAACGGATACCCGACCAAGTACCTGATGGGAGACCTGCCACAATCAAAGCGGTTACAGACAATTGACCGCATGAAGGAAGGCAAGATCAGATTTCTTGTGGCAACTGATGTTGCAGCCCGTGGGTTGCAGATTGATGACTTGGAATTGGTCGTCAATTACGATATTCCTGATGATTTTGAGAACTACGTTCACCGCATCGGCCGTACAGCCCGTGCTGGTAAGAGTGGTAAATCCATTACCTTTGCAGATGAAGAGTATGTATTCAATCTGGAAGCAGTAGAGAATTTCATTCAGATGAAGATTCCCGTAATCTGGCCTGAGGAGGGTGACCTTGAACCCGTGGAGGACAAGAGTGCCTCATACTCCTTCAGGGATTTGGTGAGGGATGACGAGTATGGTGGGCGTCCAAGTCGCGGACCTAGAAGTGGCTCAAAACCTTCCCGTGGTGGGTCCAGAGGACCCAGGAGAGGGAAGCCACAATCATCTGGCCGACCAAAGCGTGCAAGAGACGATCGAGATAACAAACCCAGAGGGCCTAGACCTGAAAGGCAGGAGAGAGCACAGGAACCTCAAAGACGTCGTCGTCCAGGTTCCAAGAGCTATGCTGAGATCCAGAATCTCTCACTTGAGGAGCGATTGTCCTATTACAAGCAGCAGTACAAGAGTGAAGGGGGTCAGATCCCTGAAGGATCCCCTGAGGCCAAGAAGAGCCAGCCTGCTGTGAAGAAGGAGAGTCCTGTAAGAAAAGACCCTGCCCCTAGGCCGTCTGTTGCTCAGAAGCAGGAGACCACCCAACCGAAGAAGAAACAGAATTTCTTCACCCGGTTGTTCAGGAGAAACAAGTAGCATGCTCAAACGGTTCATCGCCTACTATCGTCCATACAAGGGATTGTTTTTCCTTGATATGGGGGTGGCAATTTTTGCTTCAATCCTTTCGATTCTTTTTCCCACCTTGACCAGACAATTGCTCAGGGTGGAGATTCCTGACCAGAATCTGAAGAATATGGTCATCATCTTTGGCTTTATGCTCCTCATCTACATACTGCAGGCAATCTGTCAGTATATACGGGTAACCTGGGGACATATTCTTGGGGTAAAGATGGAGACTGATATGCGGAGCGAGTTGTTTGGTCACTTGCAAAAACTCTCCTTTGGGTTCTTTGACAAGACCAAGACCGGGCATATGATGAGTCGTATCACCAATGACTTATTCCAGATCACTGAGATGGCTCACCATGCTCCTGAGGATTTGATCATAAGCGTTGCTACCATTCTGGGTTCTTACATTCTTATGTTCAGCTACAGTGTCCCCCTTGCTCTGGTTTCCCTCATACCCCTGCCGATCATGGTGTTCTACGGGGTGTATTATGGAATACGCATGAAGGCAACCTTCCGTCGAGTACGGAGAACCGTTGCTGACGTGAACAGCAATGTAGAGAACTCCTTGATGGGGATTAGAGAGGTCAAGTCATACGGCCGTGAATCCTACCAAGAAGCAAAATTCAACCACGTCAACGATATCCTACGTGACAGCAAGATGGAGCAGTACAAGGTGATGGGAAGTTATCACTCCATCTTGGGGTTCTTCCGTGAGCTCTACTATTTCTGTACCATCGCCGGTGGAACGTTGCTGATATTCATGGGAAAAGTTCAGTCCTATGATCTGGTCACCTTCATTCTCTATGTTGGGGTGGTGCTCCCTCCCATTGATCGCCTGATCAACTTCACTGAGCAACTGCAGCAAGGCATGGCAAGCTTTGAGCGATTCACCCAGGTGATGGATGAACACCCAGACATCCAGGATGTGAAGGATGCAAAGAGCCTGAAAATCCAGAATGGGACAGTCAGTTTCGACCATGTCTCCTTCTCCTATGAAAACTCTTCAGAGGTGATCCTCAAGGATGTGGATATCACGGTTCCCGGCGGTTCTACCTATGCATTGGTAGGCGAGTCAGGAGCTGGAAAAAGTACCTTTGCCAGCTTGATCCCTCGCTTCTATGAGCCAAGCGAAGGCAAGGTGATGATTGACGGGCAAGATATTCGGGAACTGACCCAGCACTCCCTCAGGCAGAATATTGGGTTTGTCCAGCAGAATGTATTCCTCTTCGATGACACAATCCGGGAGAACCTGAAATACGGAAAGGTTGATGCAACCGATGATCAGCTTTGGCTGGCACTGGACGCAGCAAATCTTGGAGATTTTGTCCGTTCACTACCACTTGGACTCGATACCCAGGTAGGGGAGAGGGGTACACTGCTCTCCGGTGGGCAGAAACAACGAATTTCCATTGCACGGGTATTCCTGAAAAATCCCCAGATTCTCATATTTGATGAGGCGACCAGCAGTTTGGATACAGAGAGTGAAGAGTTGATCAATGAAGCTTTCCACCGTCTTTCAAAGGGTCGAACAGCTATTGTCATTGCCCATCGTCTGACAACCGTCAAACATGCAGATTGCATCTTGGTACTTGATGAGGGTAAACTGGTAGAGTCTGGAACCCATGAGCAGTTGCTTGAGGCTGATGGCCAGTATGCAAAACTCTACAAGACACAGGACTTTTCTTAGCGGGAGGAGTATGCATGAAGAAGATACGCATAGCATTTGCAGGATTATTTGTAATCCCAATTATAGCGCTTTCACTTGTGTATGCATTTCCTCTTGGATACCTGTTGCGCCTCCTCGGCTTCAGAAAAGCTGGGGATCGATATTTGCGTGCTTGTGGGCATTTTATTGGCAGTTCCATCATTTTCTTTTTAGGGATCAAGGTCCATGTTGATGGAAAGGAGAACCTTCCACCGGAAAAGTCAGTATGTTACATGGCAAACCATCAGAGCATGCTCGACATAGCTGCCTTTGTAGGGCCGGTCAATCTTTGGGCATCCATTATGGCAAAGGCAGAAGTTAAGCGGATTCCTGTCATCAACCTCTGGTGTTATGCCTTGGATTGTGTTTTCATCAACCGAATCAGTCCTCGTGATGCCATCAATGCCATTCTTAGGGGTGTAGAACTTCTCAAGAGTGGAAAAAGCATGTTGATCTTCCCTGAGGGAACAAGAAGCAAGAGTGGGAGCATCGGAGAATTGAAAAAAGGGAGTCTGAAACTAGCAACCCGCTCAAACTCTGTTATCGTGCCAATGACCATCAAGGGACTACGTGCTGGGTTGGAACAGTTGCATGGCTTCAAGCGTGTTCACGCATATGTCTCCATTGGAAAACCAATCTACACGGACAATCTGAGCACTGATGAGCTGGCAACGCTTCATGAAACGGTCTATGGAACCATCGCCAAACGGTTTGACGAACTTCCCGGCCAAGTCTAAGGGTGATCATGATCAACGCACTCTCCATAGAGCATCTCTCTTTCACCTACCAGTCATGGACAGGGAAACAGAATGATCCACTCTTTCGTGGGCTTTCTCTGCAGATTCCCTCAGGAAGCAAGACCCTCTTGCTTGCTCCCTTCAACAGGGGAAAGACTACGCTCGCCAAGATCATTTGTGGGGTCTGCCCCAAATATTTTCCAGGAGAAATGGATGGTGTGATACGTCTCTATGGAAAATCACTTGGAGATTTGGATCCCTGGGATCTTCTGCCAGTATGCACCTATGTCTCCCAGAACCCCCAAGAGCAGTTTGTAGCTACCTCGGTTGAGGAAGAGATTGCATTTCCTCTTGAGTCTATGGGCATGGATAGAGCAACCATGAAGGCGCGGATCGAGGAAGCAATAACACACTGGGGGCTTCAGGATTTGAGAACCAGTAGTGAGCAGGAACTCAGTGGGGGGGAACGCAAAAGGGTACTCCTCGCCACGATGCAGGCAATTGATGCCTCTTTCTGGTTGCTGGATGAAGCCTTTGATGATCTGGATCAACATTGGAGAGACCAACTCAAAGACTTGATAGCAACAAGTGGTAAAACGGTACTGGTGCTTGCGAGCCGGTATCTCGGTGAGTTCGATGACCTCTTTGACCAGGTGCTCTTACTCGATGAGGGAGTTGTTGTAAAAGGTGAGACAAACACCTTGCTTCCTCGCTTTGCTCATCTTTGTGGTGATGATCTTCCCAGCCCTCTGGAAAGAGAGCACGAATTGCCTGCCCAAAGAAGAATGCTCTCTTGCCAGTCTCTCCAAGCCGAGCGTAGCAGGGTGAGTACTGCAGAAAGTGAACATTTTACATTGGAAGTACCCCAATTCCAACTGCAAAGTGGAGAGTTGGTAACCCTTGTTGGACCTAACGGTAGCGGCAAGAGTTCGTTCAGTCGCTTGCTCTGTGGTTTGGATGCTCCCCTAGGTGGGCAGATTACCATTGATGGAAAACAATATGAGGGAAAGCAACTTTCCAAACGGGTAGGGTACTTATTCCAGAGTCCTGACCTGCAAATCTTCCTTCCTACGGTAGCAGAAGAGCTTTCCTGGTCTCTTAAGCGTCGCTCTGACCTGTCCAGAAAGGAAATAGAGAAGCAGGTAGCTGCTTGTGCTGAACTGTTCTCCCTCGATCTTGATGATACCCCCACTACCATGAGCTATCCACTACGTAAAGCACTCCAGGCAGCAGTGTACTATCTTCTTGACCGTCCCTTCTATATTCTAGATGAACTCGACAGTGCCTTGACCTATCAGAGTGCGCTTTCCATCATTGCCCACTTACGACATAATGGGGCAGGAATCCTACTCATCACCCATGACCGGCAATTTGCCGACAAGGTAGCTCAACGTTCCTATACGATTGAGGATGGGAGGCTGAGCGCAGTATGACGACCAATACGTATATTGCAGGAACGGGTTGGCTCTACCGATTTGACCCACGTGCTAAAATCCTGTTGATGCTTCTCATGTGTATCTGGTTCTTTCTCCCTGTCTCCCTGCTCCATCTCTCCATTGTGGTCGGGTTGGTTGTTCTGTCCGGCTCTTTCAATGCAGGTTGGCACCATGCATGGAGAACCTTCGTTTCCATCTCACCGATGCTGCTCTTTATGGTACTTTTCATGCCATTCAATGTACGGGATGGATCTCCACTGCTCTCCATTGGAGGTTTTACCGTGATCACGACTGAAGGTTTGGAACAAGCCTTGAGGTTGATGAGTCGTTTTATCGGTATCACCTACGTGTGCACTCTGCTGTTTGCCACCACGGTTATGCATGAGGTTATGCTTGCCCTGAGGTGGTATCATCTTCCCTATAAGGCCAGCTTGGTGGTGACGCTTGCCTTCACCTATATTCCGTTCATTGCGGATAGCTTCAGCCAGATATCTGAGTCTCATCGCCTACGCGAGGCTGAGGATGAGAAAAAGAGAAAATTCGGCCAACGACTCAAGGATTTGGTTCCGACCCTTACCAGTGCCCTGGTGGTTGCGCTCAAATCCATCCCGAACCTTGCTATGAGTCTGGAGATGCGTGGATTTGGGAGAGATGAGCGACGTACCAGTTACCATAGCCTTGATGCTTATCATCATGTATGTACCCATTTTCTCCTCTCTTGTATTATTCCAGTGGCGTTTTGGTTTGCGAATATATTTTTCTAGGAGGCCGTATATGCAGGGAAATAGGAATGCTTTGAAAGTTGCCATGGTGTCGGTGCTGACCGCAGTGGTAGTGGTTTTTACGATGGTTGTGCGTATTCCCACGGCAAAAGGGTACTTGAATCTCTGTGATGTAGCTATCTGCTTCATCGCCTTTACCTTTGGTCCCTGGTCAGCGTTCATTGCAGCAGGGCTTGGGACGGCACTTGCTGATCTGATCAGTGGGTATGCACAATGGGCGCCTATTAGCTTTGTTGTCCATGGAGTGGAAGGGCTTCTGGTTGCCTTGATCGTCCAGAAGAAGGGAGATGTGCTGTATCCTTGGGAAGAAAAGCCCTCGCAGCCTTCGTTTGTATCGCAACAGTATCCCTTGGGTATTTTGCACTGTCTGCCCTGTTTATCAGCACAGTGAGTGTTGCTGCAGCTGAAATCCCTGGAAATATCGCGCAGAGTGCAGTAGGTTTCGCACTTGGGCTTGCGGTATCGGCGGCGGTAAAACGTGCGTATCCCCCGGTCAGTTCACTTGCTTGGTAGTCATAGCCGAGGCTTTTCGATATACTCCGATTATACCTAAACAGAGAGGAATGCACATGCAACAATTCCCCCATGACACCATCGTTGTACTAGACTTTGGGGCTCAATACAGCCAGTTGATTGCACGTAGAGTACGTGAGATGCACGTATATAGCCAGATTGTTCCCTATACCATCAAGGCAACAGAACTTGCAGCCATGAAACCGAAAGGGATCATCTTCAGTGGCGGCCCCTCTTCGGTGCGCACTGAAGGGTCACCCAGGCCAGATGATGGAATCTATGACCTAGGCATTCCCATCCTGGGTATCTGCTACGGTTTGCAGGTGATGAGCATCCAGAATGGTGGAACTGTTGAGCGCCCCCTGAAACGTGAGTACGGTTTCGCAGACCTTACCGTGCTTAAGAGAGACGCTTCCCTGCTTAAGGGGATCAGTGAGAACTCCCGCCTCTGGATGAGCCACGGTGATGCCGTTGCCTCACTTCCCGAGGGATTCATCCAGACAGGCAGCACCCCGAACTGTCCATTCACGGTCATCGAGAATGATGAAAAGAAATTCTATGGAGTTCAGTTCCATCCCGAGGTAGTGCATACGGCAGAAGGAAACCAATTCCTGCAGAACTTTGTCCTTGATGTCTGTAAGGTAAACCAGGATTGGGATATGGGTTCCTTCATCAGTACAGCGGTCCAGGAGATTCGTGAGAAAGTTGGAGACAAACAGGTACTCTGTGGCCTCTCTGGTGGTGTCGACTCTGCTGTGGCAGCGGTACTCATCCATGAGGCAATCGGAGACCAGTTGGTCTGTGTTTTTGTAAACAACGGTCTCTTGCGCAAGGGTGAGGCGGACATGGTACTGAAACTGTTCAGGGATCACTATAATATCCGTCTCCAATATGCTGATGCAGAGGATGCCTTCCTCTCCGCACTCAAGGGAGTCACAGAGCCTGAGGCAAAGCGGAAGATTATTGGTAAGATCTTCATCGATACCTTCTATGATGAGGCTCGAAAGGCTGGGGATATCAGTTTTCTTGCCCAAGGAACGCTCTATCCAGATGTAATCGAGAGCAAGAGCCCTTCCGGGGGTCCTTCTGCAACCATCAAGAGTCACCACAATGTGGGTGGATTACCTGAGGATCTGAAATGGGACCTGCTCGAACCACTTCGTGAACTGTTCAAGGACGAGGTAAGGGCGTTGGGAAGAGAACTTGGTCTTCCAGAAGAGATGGTGAATCGTCATCCCTTCCCCGGTCCTGGACTTGGGGTCAGGTGTGTAGGCGAGGTAACCAAGGAGCGCCTGGATACCCTGCGTGATGTGGATGCAATCTTTATCGAGGAGATCCGCAAAGCCGATCTGTATGATGATATCTGGCAGGCCTTGGCTTGTTTGCTTCCGGTCAAGAGCGTGGGAGTCCAAGGGGATGAACGCACCTACGAAGAGGTGTGCTCCCTGCGTGCTGTCACCAGTGAAGATGCCATGACTGCTGATTGGTTCCGCTTTCCCCCTGAGGTGCTCCAACACGCTTCAGCTAGGATCTGCAATGAGGTACAGGGAGTCAACCGAGTACTCTATGACATCACGAGTAAACCTCCTGGGACTATCGAGTGGGAGTAATCCCACAAGGGAATTTCAGTTCGTATAGTTCTTTATAAATGAGAAAAAAGACTCCAATTGCTGGGGTCTTTTCTCTCTTTTTTCGCCTTCCATAATGTTAACTCTTGCATGCATAGTCAATGGAGAAAGATACGGACGAAGAAAAAATGCGGATTCCGCAAAAAATCTTCGAGTTATATTGACTTATGAATATTCCAAGAGTACGATAGAAGCGAGGAAAAAATGCGGATTCCGCAAAAATTCCTTGAGGTGATATCATGGTTATTCCGAGAAAGCAATATTTGCAGAAACTGATCGATAAGAAAGATAATGGTAGAGTCAAGATTATTACAGGGATTCGGCGTTGTGGAAAATCCTATCTGCTATTTAACATATACACAAAATACCTTCGAGAAAGTGGAGTACAGAACGAACAAATTATAGGAATAGCGTTGGATGAACTACCAAATGCAATGTATCGAAATCCGATAGAACTGGACAAATACATCCGTGAGCAAGTGAAGGACACGTCAAGACGCTACTATATACTGATTGATGAGATACAGTTTGTTTCGGAAATTCAAAATCCTTATGTGGAAGACTCGACCTCCAAATTAACCTTCATCGATGTAGTACTTGGACTTATGAAGATAAAGAACGCCGATGTGTACGTAACCGGCAGTAATTCGAGAATGTTGTCTTCTGATATTCTTACCCAGTTCCGTGATCGAGGTGATGAGATCAGAGTGTATCCTCTCTCCTTCGCGGAGTTCTATGAGTGCTATGAAGGAGACAAACGCGATGCTTGGTTGGATTACTATACCTATGGAGGTATGCCAGTTGTTCTCTCTTTATCATCACACGAAGAAAAAAGTCGATATCTGCGGGATCTCTTTACCCGCACATATTTGAAGGATGTCATAGAAAGACATGCTATTCAAAATGATAGTGAAATTTTGGAAGATATGTTAAATATTTTAGCTTCAGCCATCGGTTCACTTACAAATCCGACGAAATTGTCAAACACCTTCAACAGTGAAAAGCATATCAAGATCAACTCTACCACTATAGATAAATACCTAAGTTACTTTATAGAGGGATTTATCATCAGCAAAGCAGAGCGTTATGATGTGAAGGGCAAGAAATATATCCAAACTCCGCATAAGTATTATTTCACAGATGTGGGAGTCAGGAATGCCAGACTTGGATTTAGACAACAAGAAGAAACGCATATCATGGAAAATATACTCTACTGTGATTTGCTGCGTAGGGGCTTCGACGTGGATGTCGGTGTAGTTGAACAGAACATAAAAACCAAGGATGGTAAAAAACTCAGGAAACAACTTGAAGTCGACTTTGTCATCAATCGCGGTAGCAAGCGATATTATATACAGTCTGCATTGACCATAGCTGACCCTAGGAAAAGGGAACAGGAAATAGCTTCTTTAATAAGAATTCCGGACTCCTTCAGTAAGATAGTAGTCGTACGTGACTACATCAAGCACTGGAGGGATGATCATGGAATCCTCTATGTAGGAATTGAGCAGTTCTTGCTTGACGAGAACATGATAGACCTGTGAGCTACGTACATAGCAAGGTCACAGCTCTGATTGTATTATCAGTAATATCTAGGGTTCCTTGCAATCGGATTCAATAACTGGACTCTAATCGAATGATCAGGTGAGTAATGGCGCTCTCTTCTCATGCAATGCATGTATATTGCAGTCAACAAGTATTAAATCAGTCATGTACTTAGCTGTCGATGAAGAAGATTCTAGACAAAGAAAAAATGCGGATTCCGCAAAAATTCTTCGAGTTATATTGTAGATATACTCTTTTTATACCATGGTCTTGATCTTCGTCTTGTAGATCTTCCAAAAGAAGTAGAGGGTCAAACTGAAGGATGCTATCTCGGCGATGAAGAACGAATACCACAGTGCATCGAGTCCCACAAATCTTCCCAGAAGGTAGGCTGCTGGAAGCAGGAATACCAGCTGTCGTGTTACCGAGTTGATCATAGAAAGGTATCCATAGCCCATCCCCTGGAAGAGTGCGATCAGGACAATACTGACTCCTGCCAAAGTGAATCCCAGGCTGATGCGTTGCATTGCGACTATGCCGATCTCAACCATCTCCGGTGTTGCATTGAACCAGCTCAGTAATATATGGGGGAACAGGATAAATAGGGCAGTACCAATCCCCATGATGGTAACAGCAACGATCAAGCCCACCTTGATGGTGGCTGTTATCCGTTTTGGCTTCCTTGCTCCATAGTTGTATCCTATCACCGGTATCATGCCGGTGTTCAGGCCAAATACTGGCATGAATATGAACGATTGCAAGCGGAAATAGATGCCAAAAACCGCCACAGCCGAGGTTGAGAACCCAATAAGGATCTTGTTCAAGCTGGTAATCAGGATGGTTCCAATTGCTTGCATGATGATGGTAGGTATCCCAACTGCATAGATATCCTTGACGGTCTGTTTCTCAAGGCGGAAAGAGCCCTTTTTCAGTACAATCTCCTTGTTTCTCCGCACATAGTATATGGCTATCGCGGCAGAGACATGCTGGGCAAAGACTGTGGCTATCGCGGCTCCCATGACCCCCATCCTAGGCATGCCAAACAGGCCGAAGATCAGGATCGGGTCCAGGATGATGTTTACAATTGCCCCGGTACTCTGAATGATCATGGGGTGGAATGTATCGCCTGTTCCCTGCAGGATCCTTTCACAGGTGATATCAATGAACAACCCGAGGGAGAAAATTAGGCAGATGGAGATGTACTGGTTTCCCATGGCAATGAGTTCTGGGTCATTGCTGAAGAACTCAACGAAGGTCTTGGAGAAAAAGAGGCCTAAAAGCGCAAAAAAGCCCCAACTGATTACGGAGAGTGAGAGACCATTTCCTGCAGCTTTTCGAGCAGCAGATATGTCCTTTGCTCCGAGTTTTCTGGAAAGTAGTGAGTTTACCCCCACAGAGGTCCCGACACTTACTGCGATAAGCAGGTTCTGCATAGGGAAGGCAAGGGTAACAGCAGTCAAGGCTTGCTGACTGTAGTGGGAGACAAACATACTGTCTACAATATTGTAGAGAGCTTGCACCAACATGCTGAGCATGATGGGAAACGACATGGACAAAACGAGGGTGGGGATCGGTTTGACCCCCATTTTATTTTCTTGGACAGGTTGCATGGGTATTCCTTTCAGATTCTGGTACAGTCATACCATACCAGACAAGCTTAGTAAAGCAGGTTGTCAGTTGGTCTTCTTGAGGAATGCCTCCACCTCCTTTTTTCCCTTCTCCTCATCAACTTGCCTGAGCAGGATATACCCACCAATGAAGAGCAAGACCAGTGAGACAATTCCATTTCTGGAGTCTCCAGTGACCAATGTAACAACTCCCATAAGCAGTGGACCGATGATTGCAGCAAATTTACCGAGCATATTGAAAAAACCAAAGAACTGGGCCGAACGTTGTTTTGGGATGAGGCGTGTGTAGTATGACCTGCTGAGTGCCTGGATTCCTCCCTGGAACAGCCCGATACATACAGCAAGCAGGTAGAAATGGAGAGGCAGACTCATGAAGTATCCAAGGATGGCAATGATTACATAGGCTCCGATTGCAATCTCCAGAGCTTTGCGAACTCCTACTTTCTTTCCAAAGGCTGAGTAGGCAAGTGCAGAAGGGAAAGCCACAAACTGTGTGATGAGCAGGGCAATGATCAATGACTCACTGGGAAAATTGAGGCTTGTCCCATAATTTACCGCCATTCTGATAATGGTATCCACACCATCAATATACAGCCAGTATGCGATAAGAAAGATTGCCAATGTCTTCAGTTGGCGAAAACTCTTCAAGGTCTGCCGTGTTATGGAAAGCCCTTTCTTGACTGCTTGCTTAAAGGGCAGGTTGTCTTCGGTTACCTCTTCCTTTACGAAAAACAGTACAGGAAGTGTGAATAACACCCACCAGATACCAACGATGACAAAACATGCCCTGATAGCTTCCCCTCCATCCGCAAATCCAAACCATGATGGATTGAGATACATCAGAACATTTACCAGGAACAATAATCCCCCTCCGATATATCCCAGGCTGTATCCGAGTGAGGAGACAAAATCCACCTTCTTCTCTGACGCTACAAAAGGAAGGAGTGCATCGTAGAAGGTGTTCGCTCCGCTGAAGCCGACCACAGCCACAGAGTAGAAGAGTACTGCCAAGGGCCAGGAGCCCATCTGTAATACATACAGGCTTGCAGTCATCACTGATCCAATCAATGCAAAAAATGCAAGCAAGCGTTTCTTGTAGGTTCCCCAGTCAGCAATAGCGCCCAGTATGGGGGCCAAGAGCGCAACGATCAATGATCCCAAGGAGTTAGCCAGCCCAAGATAGAAAGTCCCTTCCTGGCTGCTTGCTCCTACTGCCCAATAGGCACTGAAAAAGACAGGGAAGAACCCTGCCATCACAGTAGTAGCAAAAGCACTGTTTGCCCAGTCATAGAATGCCCATGCGACAATCGAGCGTTTTGAATCTTGCATTGTGTGTACCTTCTTTCTCATAGCGTATCAGTGAATGCCCGTTCTGTCATGCGCTATTTTCACCATGGTTGTATTGCACAAGGTGCTATCCTTCAATACAATACGCTTCTGTAGATATCCTAGAAATATGGAAGGTTATTTCCCATGATTGTATGTAAATTCGGTGGAAGCTCTGTTGCTGATGCCAAACAGATAGAAAAAGTGAAAGCGATTGTAGAGGCTGATCCAAAACGACAGATAGTGATAGTCTCTGCTCCAGGAAAACGTAACAAGGATGATGAGAAGGTGACAGACATGCTCTATGCATGTAATGCACTTGCCCAGCAAGGATTGACTTGCAAGCCTGTCTTCAAGAAGATTGCCGACCGTTATACCTCCATTCTTGAAGACCTTGGTATCGAGAAAAAACCCTTTGTAGCAGTTCTCGAGGAAGTTCGTCAGATGATTGATGCAGGCCATGGTGCAGAGTATGCAGCAAGCCGCGGAGAATATCTCAGTGCCCGCATGATTGCCGCCTACCTTGATTGGGATTTCCTGGATGCTGATCCATATATCGTCATCAACCCTGATGGGACGGTACATGAGCAAAGCTATGAGAACCTCAGAAAAGTATTGAAGAAAGGCAAGAAGTATATTGTTCCTGGTTTTTATGGCTGCGATATTGAAGGAAAAGTAAAAACCTTCAGTCGAGGAGGGTCGGATATAACTGGAGCCATTCTCAGCAGTGCTGCTGATGCTGAATCGTATGAGAACTGGACTGATGTTTCAGGGGTCTTCTCAGTGGACCCTCGCTTGGTGGATAATGCCAAGGTGATCAAGACAATGACCTATCGTGAGCTTCGTGAGCTTGCAGGTGTTGGGGCAAATGTCTTTCATGAAGAAGCAATTGCTCCTGTGATTGCCGCCCAGATTCCCATCAATGTGAAGAACACCAATTCACCAGAGGATATGGGCACGATGATTGTTAATGAACGAGCGAGTGGAACAACACCCCTTGCAGGTGTCTCAGCCAAGAAAGGCTATAGCAGGATAACCCTGCGTAAGCTGATGCTCTTCAAGCAATCCGGGACCAGGCATGCACTGCTTACCATGTTGCATGTGTTTGGCATCAGGCCATCTTTCAGCTTGTTTGGCGTAGATAGTATTGTCTGGTTTTTTGAAACAAGCCAGGCAAGTGACAGCGTCCTGAAAGCAATGTGCACCCGTCTCACCAGTGAATTCTCTCTGGACTCCATTGAAGTTGATCATGATCATGCAATTGTTGGCATTGTTGGAGAGGGCGTCATGGGTCACCGTGACTTGATCGCTAAAGTGGTTGGTGCCTTGGATAAGGAATCCATAAGGTTGAATTTCCTCAACTTCGGTGCATCTGATACTTCCTTGCTGCTTGGAGTCCATGCTGATAAAACACAAGACGCTGTAATCACACTGTATAACGCATTGTTCTAAGCATCTATTCCCTCCACTTTTCCGTGGAGGGAGTTTTTTACAAAAAATTATTTAAAACATGCCTTTATAACATACCGAGAAAAGAATATAAAAGACTCTACAATTCTATTGATAACTTCCTCCCTTTCTCTTATGGTATAGGGAATATGTACATATGAGGGTAGTGTAGTGGTCGATTCTGCTTCGCTCTATTTGGCCTTGATGATCTTCCTCGCGAGAGTGGTGGATGTATCTCTGGGTACCTTGCGTCATGTTCTTGTCATACGTGGCAAGAGAGCTCTTACGTTTGTAATTGCATTCGTTGAATCCATCATCTGGGTGTTTGCTGTATCGAGGGTCATCAATGACCTGTCAGATCCTCTCATGGCTATTGCCTTTGCATTTGGATTCGCTGCTGGGACTTTTGTGGGTATCACCTTGGAAAGCTTTCTAAAAATCGGGGATCAAGTAGTAAAAGTCTTCACCCAGAAGGGTTCTGCAGTTGCACAGCTGCTAAGAGAACAGGGTTTTCGTGTCACTGAGTTTCAGGGGAAGGGAAGGGATGGAACTATCTATCTCCTGTTCGTACAAGTTCCCAGAAGATCGGTGAAGCAAGTCATGAAACTTACCCGTTCCATTGATCCAACCTGCTACCTTGTAGTCGAAGATATCAAGATGCGTGCCTATGCATAAAAAACCGGCCCTTAAGTGGGCCGGTTATACATGAACTGATTGTTATTTGTTGATAACCTGTTCGGTCTCAAGATCGAAGAACTTAGCTTTTGCCATGTCAGGAATCAAGAAGATCTTGGTATCCGGAGCCGGGACAAGGGTAGGTTCAATCTTTCCGATAACCTGGCTCTTGGAAGTGGAGGTATAGACATGGGTCTCACTACCAAGGGGTTCAACAACACTTACCGTACCATTGATGGTCTCTCCATCCTTGGCGGTATTGCTGAATGAAACATCCTCAGGGCGGATACCGAAGGTTACTGACTTTCCTACATAGGGGGTCAGCATTTTCTTCTGCTCTGCAGTGACTTTAAGGCGGAAGGTACCTTCGTTTGCGTAGATATCATCGCCATCAGCTTCAATAGCAGTCTCGAGGAAGTTCATTGGAGGAGAACCGATGAATCCGGCAACAAACTTGTTCTGTGGGTTGTTGTAGAGATCAAGAGGTCCACCAATCTGCTGGATGACACCAAACTTCATTACGACGATTACATCAGCCATGGTCAGGGCTTCTACCTGGTCGTGAGTGACGTAGATCATGGTTGCCTTGAGGCGGTTGTGCAGGGAGGAAATCTCTGCGCGCATCTGGACACGAAGCTTTGCGTCGAGGTTGGAAAGGGGTTCGTCAAAAAGGAATACCTTTGGCTTACGAACGATAGCTCTTCCTACTGCAACACGCTGTCTCTGTCCACCAGAGAGAGCCTTTGGTTTTCTGTCAAGCAGCTCTTCAATCTCGAGGATCTTTGCTGCTTCACGAACACGCTGGTCAATCTCTTCTTTGGGGAACTTGCGGATCTTCAACCCGAAAGCCATGTTGTCATAGACGGTCATGTGGGGATAAAGAGCATAGTTCTGGAAAACCATTGCAATGTCTCTGTCCTTAGGGGGAACGTCGTTGACGAGGTTGCCGTCGATATAGAGTTCACCGCTGGTGATATCTTCCAAACCAGCGACCATGCGGAGTGTTGTGGATTTTCCACAACCCGAAGGTCCGACGAGAACGACAAACTGTCGGTCTTGCACATCAATGTTGACATTGTCAACAGCCTTGACTCCACCGTCATACACCTTAGAGATGTTTTTGAGTTGTACTGTGGCCATATTGCCTCCAATTATTTTATCTAACAACAACTGTAACCCAGAGTGGGTACGGTGTCAAACAAAAAATGTATAAAAAACTGTGAAGGAAGTATATAAAACTTTATAAAGAAAGAAGAAATAGATTATTCATAGTAGCAAAACCTATCAAATGCTCTATCATTCATTATATGCCTTGTGGGAATTGTCTCAAGGAGCTTTCTTCCGTTTACGTTTCTGTGGAACCGTGCTTACCTTTTCCAATGCAGAAACCACTTCATCCACCAAAGCGCGGTCCTCGATATCAAGAATATACCACTCATTGGCCCCTTGGAACGGGATATCGGATTCAGCATCCTCCATCAAGGGCTCGATGCAGGGAAGTTTCTTGACATACGCAACATCGTCACAGACCAATATGATTGGCTTGTTTCGTATATATACAAAGTAATCCCCAAACATTTTCCGGTAACTGGGGTGCCACTCTTCGTCAATCTGATTGCAAATAAACTCTACATACTCCAGAGTCGATGCCATGTTTTTCTGCTCCTTGTCCCTATTCTATGTGAAGAGAGAGCTCTTTGGTATAGCCCAGGAGCAGCCGGTAGATAACCTTAGGCCAGACTGTACGTAATCGCTTATCTTCCACTGTGATCGATTCACAGGTAATCTCCAGGTCCTCTGCGTTGCACTGCATTATGGCTGTATCACCAAAATGGATTGTCTTTCCCTCTATGGTTGGTTGCATGGCACACATCAGGGTCAGGACAGGGGCGGTCTTTCCTTTCACTTGTTCCGAGATGGTAATCCCACTATTTTTTTCATGAGTTACTGTTCGTCTGTAGGATCCCAATCCAGCTTCTTCTGGATAGCAACGAGCTAACTCCATGCCAATTCTCCCTGTTGCCGCTTCTTCAATAGTACAACGGTATTCTTTTCTCGCATGCTGTTCATATGGGGGGAAGTTGGTCACATTGTGATAGGTTGAGCGCATGGTCCAGATGGAGTATCGATCTTGGCTGAAGGTCTGCTTGGTGTACTGCTCTACACCGATGTCAATGAGAATGGGAATTCCATTCTTGTAGAGGGTTACACTGCCCGTGTCATTATGGTTGTGGCTGTCATCATTTCCTCCAGCTTTGACTGCCAAGGCAAGATGCTGATCCCGGCTGATCCAGATACCCACACTTGGGTAGTAGTGGTCCTCTTCCTTCAGCAAGGGCAATGGATCTTCCTCTGTAATTTCCAATAGTTCAAGCAACCGATAGGTGAGGTTGATCTCCTGGGGAAGATCTCTTTCCTGCTTTTTCCGCAAATGTGCCGAATGTTTTGCAAATGAGGCTAGCGTTGGATCCTGTACCGCTTGGGCAAAGAGATACTCCCTCACTGAGCAGGGACCAGCAAGTGCAGAGCAATCAGAGAAATTGAAATAATATGGTCCTTGGGCGTGTATATGACGGATGAAGGATGCCATATTCCGTATCTTGGGTTCTCTTAGCAGACCTTCAAACTGGAAATCGGTGACTCTGTTCAGTATGTCGATAGAGAGGTAGAGGCAGAGGGCTGCATGCCGGTAGTATTGGGCTCCCTCACTGCAACATCCATCCTCCCCGTAGTCCTTGAGAAAACAGTCCAGGCTGCAAAGAGCCTTTTCTGCTATATGTTGCTGGTCTTCCTTGTCTACAGGGGTCAGAAATGTAGTAAGCAGTACATTTTGTGTACACCACGCAGTCCAGTTGTTCATTGGTTCATCCCCTCTGCCCATCCACCAGAAGTGGGTGGTCAGATAGGGGGTGAGTATTCTTCTTTCAAGTTCCCTCTCAATCCGCTCTGAGATGATGGGGGTTGTTGCATCAAGGTCTGGTTTCAGCAAGGAGTAGACCTGTGCAAGCGTTGAGGCGGTTTCAGCACTGAAGAGGTCGATGATCGGATGGTTTTTTATGGGTAATGGGAGTTGCTCTGCATCGCGTATATAGCTGTTGTGTGCTGGCAGACACCAACTGGTCTCCTCGACGATTGCCCATACCAGGTCAATGATCTTGTCCAAAATCACTGCTTCTGGCTTTAGGCAGTAGGCCAATGTCAGTGTTCCCAGCATCCTCCTCCTGGTGAAATAACACTCTTCAAAAGCTGTACGATTGCCTGTCCTGCTGAATGATAGGTAGAGAGACGCTGGCAGTGCAGGAATTGCCTGAGCAACCACTTTTTCTGCACGCTTGATGATAAGGGATGATACAGGGGATGTGAGGGTATCCCAGAATGTTCTGTCCGTTGCAGGAGGAGCTGTTCGATATACTCCATTCATGTGGGACAGAAGCGGTATGTATTCTCTTGTCATACGTGGTCTCCCTTGCGTGAAAGGTGTTGCAGGTACTGCCTTGGGCTGAGCCCCTCCACCTTTTTGAACACCTTGCTGAAGTAGAAGGAGCTTTCAAACCCAAGTTTTTCTGCAATCTCATACACCTTGTACTCACCCTGAGCCATCATCTGTTTCGCCGCATGCACTTTTTCCTTGGTGATGTACTCTACGAAACTGCACTCGCTGTAGCGGGAGAAGAGACTGCTGAGGTAGTTCTGGCTGAACCCGAAGAGCAGGGCAACCTCTGTGAGGTTGAGCTTTCTGGTGATGTTTTCCTGAATGTATTGCTGGATATTAGCAACGACCTTTGCACGATAGTCCTGCTTTCTGGACTGCAGATACTTGCCTAATCCCTCGGCAAGATGGCGAAGGTATGTACAACACTGGTTGGTGGTAGTGAAACTGTATAGTTGTCGGTAGCCTCCATGTTCCTCCTGGAAGATCTGTTCAATAAGTTTCTGTCCTTCCGGGATAAGGCTGATGGCCATATAGAGGATATTGCTTGCACTCTCGACTGCTTGCAACGGTGTGATACCCTGTCTGTCCATCTCTTGTGCTACATCCTCCATGATCTGGGCCAGCTCCTCTGCATCGAGCTCTTCAAAAGCCCTGGTAAGACGAATGCGATAGGGCTCCAGGCTAAAGCGTTGTACATGCTTCTGTTCAGCAAAAGTGATGGAGACCTTCTCCTGAGAACTGGTGAGCAACTGTCGAGCTGAGTTGAACGAGTCACTAAGGTGGTATGGGTCATTTACCGGGATCCCTACACAACAGAGAAGATGCACGGAAAAGTAGTTGTATATAACGTGCAATGCCTTCTCCAGAACCTGTCGGATAATGGTACGATAGTGAGCTCCTTGTTCTTCATTCAAACAGAAGGTGATGGCTAGATGGTGCAAGTCCAAACTAGTTATATGACAGGTAAGATAGCGTGAGAGCGTCTCCTTCAACATGCCGGTACTGCTATAGTAGAGGCTCACATCACGCTCCTCTTCCTCCTTGCTTTCAATGGTTACATAGCAGACAACATACTGTTTCTCTTCAAAACAGAGAACCAGTTCCTGTTTTTGGGAATCGAAGGCCTGCCGGCTGTCTATGAGACCGTTGAACAACCGGACAAAGAACTTGTCCCTAAAGGCTCCCATTGCTCCACGCTCATATAGAGGGTAGGGAGGGTATCCCTGTTCCTTGATCTGGTGTAGGAGGTCCAGGGCCTTCTGCACCGATGCAGCGAGGCTTTGTTCGGTTAATTCAAGCTTGACCAGGTAGTCTACTGCTTGGTAGGTAAGCGCTTCCTTGACATAGCTGAACTCCTCATAGCTGGTAAGGAGGATAAACAGTGGGACTCTTCCATATACCGATCCACTCTCCTTCAGCACTTCCAGACCACTCTTGATGGGCATCTTGATATCAGTGATAACCAGCTGAGGGTGTTCTCTTTCAATTGCCTGCTGGAGTTGCAACCCATTGCGTGCCACTGCAACAATCTCGATACCGAGCTCATCCCAGTTAAGCATGGATTGCAGTCCGACCAGGACCAACGGTTCATCATCGGCTATGATCAGTTTGGTTGCCATGCTGTTCCATCCTTTTTCAGCAGCGGTAAACGAATGATGGCTTTTGTGTACAGCCCTTTCTCGCTCTGCAAGGTGAGTCCGTAGTTCACACCAAACATATATTCGATTCGTTTTGCTACATTCTTGATCCCAATCTCAGTGAACATGCCCTTGTTTGGGGATTTGCTGGAGTCGAAGGCGGCATCAATCATGGATTGATCCATTCCTACTCCGTCATCAGTGATGATAAGCCTACAGGCATCCTCTTCCAGTATTGCCTCGATTGTTACTGTTCCTGCTCCTCCCTTTGGCTCGATACCATGGAAGATTGCATTTTCCACCAGTGGCTGTAAGGTGAACCGGGGAATGCCGATGGTGTAGTAGCTTGGATCGATCGAGACCTGAAGGACAAGGGTTCCTCCATAGCGGTACTTCTGGATGACAAAGTAATCATTTAGCAAATCAAGTTCAGCCTCCAGGGTGATGATTGGCTCATCGGCTTTGCTCACATTCTTCATAAGCCGGGAGAGGCTGGTGGTCATCTCAGCAATTCCGGTTGCTTTCTGCAAGGTAGCCATCCATTTGATGGAGTTGAGTGTATTATAGAGGAAATGGGGGTTAATCTGACTCTGGAGCATACGGTACTCCAGTTCCTGTTTCTTTTTTTCATCGGTGACACGCCGTTCAAGCAGCTCATCAACCCGTCCTGCCAGTTCATTGATTCCTCTTCCAATATCACCCAGCTCATCCTCCCATTCTATGCTTGGGTCGCTGGAGAAGTCACTATGTGCGATTGCCTTCATTCTTTCCTGGATCTTTGCAATCGGGCGGTTGAAGAGCCGGTTCAGTAAGAGGGCGAGGATGATTCCAAAGAGCAAGACAGCCAACAGGATGATAACCAACATGGAGAGGTAGGTGGTACGCTCAAACCGTACTTTATCAGATGAGAGGGTCTGGCTGAGGGTGATGTCCTGAAAACCGGTGGGGCAGGTGATCAGCAACTGCTGCTGACCATCTAGGAGGACCCTTGCAACTTGGGTCTGCTCCCCATCGGTATCTGCGTCCATAACCTCCATGGCGGGGACTTGCATCAGATGGAAGCGGTTATTCTTCAGTTGGTAAAAATGGTTCCCAATTCCAAGGTACAGGGAAGAGCCCTCAGGAAGTGTATAGTCCTTGACCAAGTCAAGGATCAATGAGGCGCTAACTGCGAGGTAGAGCTGTCCGGTCACCTCCGGGGATGAGGAGCGGGTGAGTACTCTCCTGATGGGCAATACTTGTGCCTCTCCCCTGAGGAAGGGGTCCTGCCAGATATGGTTCCAGCCACCATTCTCAGTAAAGGTAGGGGGAAGTACCATGTCCACATTGGTGGTATTTACCGGCATGCTGTCGCTCATCCAGAGACCGGTATGAATGAGCTTTGTATGGTTGATATCGGTGATGATGATCCTGCTGACATATGCCTGGGCGAGGTTGTTCATTACCTCTTCCTTTACCCGTTCATAGGTTTCCAGGGCATTGGCATTTCCCTCCTGTTCAAGATATGCAGATACCAAGGTATTGGTGGTGCACCACTTGATAAGGGAGTCTATGGCAACCATATTCTCACGGGCTTTTGCTCCAATGAACTGCAGGTTGAACTCAGTTGAGGAAATCTGGCTTTCAAGGGCAAATGAACGGAAGAGCAGGAAACTGAAGGTTGCCACCAAGATAGCAATGACAAGGGCAAAGGTGATGGTGATCATCGTTATCTTCCCCTTCAAGGTTTTCAGCCGCATACAACGCCTCCCACAGGAGAGTATGAGCTACGCTGGGAGGAGGGCGCAACCGGAAACTGGAGGATCTTGGGAATGTTCGGAAAAAAGTACAGGTTCAAAGAAAATAGTACAACTTTTTTTGCAGGTACGGAAAAAAGTAAAGCTTTTGTACATTGAATTGCATGGTATTGTAAACCATTGGGCCATACCCTAAGGCTGAGAGGAAAAGAATCCTCTGTGTTATGAACCGTAAGGAGGTTTATCCATGAAAAAAGTACTGACGATTTTACTTGTACTCGCACTACTGACAGGTTCTGTGTTTGCCAATGGAACCAAGGAGGCAGCCCAGGAGGTAGGAGGACAGACCACACTCAAATGGGCCCTGTGGGACATTGCTTCCACCACGTATTATGAGCCATTGATCACCGCATACGAGGCAGCAAACCCTGATGTGAAGATCGAGATGCTCGATCTTGGCTCGGCTGACTTCATGACCATGTTGCAGACCCAGCTCTCTGGTGGAGACTCTTCAATTGATATTGTCACCATCAAGGACATTCCTGGTTACAACAACCTGGTGAAGCGCAATTTGCTGATGGATCTCAATCCAATGATCGCCAGCGAAGGTGTTGATCTTTCCCTCTATGGTGGAACCACAGACCAGATTTCTGTTGATGGAAAGCTCTATGGCATTCCATTCCGCAGTGATTTCTGGATTGTCTACTACAACAAGGAACTCTTCGATAACGCTGGTGTTGCCTATCCCTCCAATGATATGACCTTTGCTGAGTTTGACGCGCTTGCCCGTAAGATGACCAGCGGCATGGGCGCAAACAAGGTATATGGAGCTCACTATCATACCTGGCGTTCTGCTGTGCAGTTGTTCGGCATCCTAGATGGAAAGAATACCATTGTTGATGGTACCTATGACTTCCTCGCTCCTTACTATGAGATGGTACTGGCCCAACAGAGGGATGGAATTGTCCAGGATTATGCAACCTTGAAGACCTCATCCACCCACTATAGTGGTGTGTTCTATAACAACAGCGTTGCAATGATGAACATGGGTTCATGGTTTATTGCCACCCTGATCGACCAGATTGCCCAGGGCAAGACTGAATGTTCCGAGTGGGGATTGGTCAAGTATCCCCATGCTGAGGGTGTTGCTCCTGGAACCACCCTTGGAACCATTACCAGCATTGGAGTGAGTAATGCTTCCAAGAAGAAAGACGCTGCATTTGATTTCGTTAAGTTCGTAACCGGTCCTGAAGGCGCCCAGATTATCGCAAAGACCGGGACCATCCCTGCAATCAAAGATGATAGCGTTATCGAGATCATCGCTTCCAAGCCTGGATTCCCAACCGATCAGGCAACACGTGATGCACTTCAGGTGCACAAGACCTATCTTGAGATGCCTTTGCATGAGAAATCTGCAGAGATCGAGGTGGTGTTGAATCAGGTGCATGATGAAATCATGACCAACAACATCAGTGTCGATGGCGGTATCAAGAAGATGAATGAGCAAATCCAGAAGATTCTGGGAAAATAGTTCTCCTTTTTATCGGTACAGGGGATGTTCATCCCCTGTACCACATTCCAGAACCGAGGATGGTTTCATGCCCTCAAAAAAAGCAACGTTAAAAAAACAGTTGGTGGCGTATAGTTTCATTGCACCCAACTTCATTGGGTTTGCCGTGTTTACCATGGTCCCCATCATATTTGCATTTGCACTTGCCTTCCTGCATTGGGATGGTTCAAATCCCATCACCTGGGCGGGCCTAGGCAATTTTATCGACCTGTTTGACGATAACCAGTTCAAGGCTGCCTTGAAAAATACCATCGTCTATACAGCAGGGACGGTTCCCCTTACCTTGGTTGCAAGTTTGTTTCTTGCAGTCATACTCAATCAGGGATTCAAAGCCCGCAATTTCTTTAGGACAGTGAGTTTTTTCCCCTATGTAGCTTCATTGGTTGCCGTTGCGGCGGTCTGGAATATGATCTTCAACCCATCCAAGGGCCCGGTCAATATGTTGCTCTATACATTGGGTTTTGAGTCGGTACCCGGATGGGCAGCTGACAAGGACTGGGCGATGATCACCATCGTTTTCTTCAGTGTATGGAAGTACATGGGCTATTATATGATTATTTATCTTGCTGGTTTGCAAGGAATAAACCCCGAGCTCTATGAAGCAGCAAGCCTCGATGGAACCAATGCATGGCAACGATTCCGCTATGTTACCATTCCTCAGCTTAGTGGTGTCTCATTTTTCGTGATGGTTATGTTGACCATCCAGTGCTTCAAGGTCTATGACATCGTATATATGGTCACCCAGGGAGGTCCGGGTACTGCTACTTTGGTACTCGTCTACGATATTTATAACAAAGCCTTCATCAGTTGGAATCTTGGTTCTGCAAGTGCTGTTGCCATGGTGCTCTTTATCCTGGTTCTCACCGTTACATTGGTTCAGTTCAATGGTGAGAAGCGGATGCATTAGGAGGACGCCATGCAAATACGAACCAGAAAAACCACCTATTCCACCATTGCAGTCTATCTCTTGCTTATCCTCTCAGCGCTGGTGATGTTGCTGCCATTTGCCTGGATGATCAGCGCATCGCTTAAGCTCGACAAGGATGTGTTTTCCTTTCCAATTCAGTGGATCCCCTCTGAGCCGCGATGGGAAAACTATGCAGAAATCTGGACAACCATCCCCTTGGGGTTGTTTATCAAGAATACAGCCAAGCTGACCGTTATTGTGACATTTCTCCAACTTTTAACCTCTTCGTTTGCTGCCTATGCGTTTGCGAAGTTGCAGTTCAAAGGAAGAAATCTCCTGTTTCTCGGGTATGTAGCTACCATTGCCATGCCTTGGCATGTATATATGGTTCCTCAGTTCATCATGATGCGTTCTTTCGGGCTGAACAACACACACCTGTCAATCATCTTCCTCCAGGCTTTCAGTGCTTTCGGGGTGTTCTTGATGAAACAGTTCTATATGAGTGTTCCCGATGAGCTGTGCGAGGCAGCAAGAATCGATGGGATGAGTGAGTACAGCATCTGGTGGAAAATCATGCTTCCTCTCTCGAAGCCTGCACTCTCCACCTTGACGATCTTCACATTTGTCAATACCTGGAATGACTTCCTCGGTCCCTTGCTCTATCTTACTCGGACCGAGCTGAAGACCATCCAGATAGGACTCAGAATGTTCATAAGCCAGTATTCCAGTGAGTATGGCTTGATTATGGCAGCAAGTGTGGTTGCCTTGGTTCCGGTAGTCATTGTCTTTCTCTCCCTGCAGAAGTTCTTTGTCCAGGGAGTGGCCACTGCGGGCCTGAAGGGGTAGGTATGCAGGAAATAACACAGGACACTGTTCAGCTTGCTTTGGATGAGGCAGTTTCGCAGGTGAGGCGGAATCTCCCTCTGTTCACCTATCGCTGCCAGAACCATTCATCAGTGAAAAACTTCTATCCTCCCTGTGATAATACCCAGTGGACCTGTGGTTTTTGGCCTGGTGAGGTATGCCTGGCTTGGCAGCATACTAAGGACCCGGTATTCCTTCATGCAGCGAGTATTCTTGCCGAGAGTTTTCTCCACCGTATTGAGAACAAGATTGAGGTAGACCATCATGACATGGGGTTCCTCTATACCCCCAGTTGTGTCTCCTTGTATAAGTTGGATGGCAATGAACGTGCAAAGCGAGCTGCACTGCTTGCTGCAGACCAGTTGCTGACACGATTCCAGGAGAAAGGGTCCTTCCTGCAAGCATGGGGAGCCATGGATGAAAAGGAAAATTATCGCTTTATCATCGACTGTTTGATGAATCTTCCCTTGCTCTACTGGGCAAGCGAGGTAACGGGGGATGAACGATATCGTACGATTGCCCTTCGCCACACAGATACCTGTCTCAAGCACTCATTCCGCGAGGATGGTTCCACCTTCCATACCTTCTTCATGGACCCTGAAAATGGAGGTCCTCTTAGGGGTGAAACTTGCCAAGGATACCGTGCAGATTCCTTCTGGGCACGGGGGCAGGCCTGGGCCCTCTATGGCCTTGCGCTCAGCTATCGATACACGAGGGATGAGCGTTGTCTCTCCCAGCTTTCCAAGAGCGCTGCATTCTTCCTCTCCCGTCTCCCCCATGATTTGATTCCCTACTGGGACCTGATATTCACTGAAGGTGATGAGCCGAGAGACTCCTCAAGTGCTTCCATTGCTGCCTGCGGTTTTTTGGAAATGGCTGATCTTCTCGATGATACGCAAGCTGATCTGTATCGCTCCTGGGCGAAGAAGCTCATGCAAAGCCTGTATGCATCCTATAGGGTAACAGACCCATCCTATTCCAATGGACTGGTCCTTCACGGAACCTACTCCAAGAAGAGTCCCTATAATACATGCACCCCTGAAGGGGTTGATGAATGCGTCTCATGGGGTGATTATTTCTATATGGAAGCCCTGATGAGACTCAGTGGTAGTTGGTCGACCTTCTGGTAAGGGGAGTATATGAAGAAAGATACGTATTTCTCCAATTGGAGAATCTGCTTCTTGGATGAGCCAAAGCAGGTTTCAGCCTATCTTTGGCAGTATGAGAAAGAAGAAGCGGAGACAATCATTGCTACAGCCGAAGAGATTGTTCAGCAGTCATTTCTGTTCAATCAACGGTGGGATATGGAACGTACCACTGAGCCGGTTGTATTCCCCCACGATATAGACTGGTTACATCAACCATCCGATGATAGTGAGTGGGTCTTCGCATTCAACAGGATGCGGTTCTGGATTACGCTGGGACAAGCCTATGCACTTACCGGTAATGAGCAGTATGCACAGGCCTTTGCTTCCCAGCTCTGTCACTGGGTGAAGAACGTCAGGTGTTCTGACCCAAAGAGCCAGAAGGCGTGGCGATCAATTGAGGCTGGGCTTCGCATGGAGTACTGGATCAAGGCGATGCAGTACTTCAAGGAAAGCCCTTCAATAACAGATTCGGTACTTGAAGCATTCCTCTCCTCGGTAGCTGACCATGCGGAATTTCTCTATTCCGTATGGGACAGCTATCATCTTATGAGCAACTGGGGTGTTCTGGAGAACCATGGGTTGTTTCTTGCTTCCCTCGCTCTCCAGAAGAGTGAAGTCAGTGAAGCTTACTGCAAGGAGGCCGTCAGAAGGCTGGCTCGGGAGATCGAAATACAGGTATATGATGATGGAATGCAGTGGGAACAGTCCCCCATGTACCATAATGAGGTTCTGCACTGCTATCTGGATGTGGTAATCCTGGCCAGCCGGCTTCACCTTCCCCTTCCTGAGGTGATCAAAGAGAAAACATACAAGATGTGCAAGGCCTCCCTTGCATGGCAGAAACCCGACGGAACAGAGCCCTGCATGGGCGACAGTGATGCAATCGACCAAAGGGACCTCATCACCAAGGCAGCCTATTTCTATCAGGATGGAGAGCTGAAGAAGGGTGGGTACTCCCATCTTGATTTTGATACCATCTGGGAACTCGGTTTCAAAGCGGTAAAACAATATGACCAACTTCCCAGTTCCTTCACACCTCAACGACTCTTCGTATTGCATGAAAGTGGAAATGCTTTTTATAAGGAAGAAGGTACGTACCTTCGCTTTCACTGTGGTACCTTAGGCGCTGGTCATGGGCATAGTGACAAGTTACATTTCGACCTCTATGCGAATGGAGAGGATCTTCTGGTGGATGCCGGGCGGTACACCTATGTCCCAAAGTCTGAGCGGTATGAGTTCAAGGACAGCACTGCCCATAACACCACAACAGTGGATAACAAGAACTTCACCGTATGCAAGGACAGTTGGGAGTGCTCCAAGCTCAGCGCTCCTATAGGGTTCCGCACGACTCAGAAAAACGGGTATATTGCTTTCCAAGGTTCGCACCAAGGGTATCTGGATGTCGGGGTGCTTCCACGTAGGACGATCGTGGTATTGGAGAAAACCCTTATCCTGATCTGTGATGAGTTTTTATCACAGGAACACCATAGCTATCAAAGCTATCTGCATTTCAATGACAAGGGAAAGGTACGGTTGCAAGAGTCTGGAGCAGTATACCAGAGTACTCAGAACGAAATGAACATCCATACCGTCTCAAGCCAGGGAGTTACCCAATATATCAAGTCAACAAGGATCTCTCGTCACTACAATGAGCTGATCGACAACAAGACCCTGGTCAGTGAGGTGGAAGGGGATGGATTTGTATCATTGTTTACCTTGATCTCACTCAACGAGGATGCTGTGTTCAAGAAGGAGCGGGTACTCTCCAATTTCAAGAAGATCCGATTTCCTGATTCCCTGATAGAGGCTATATCCATCAAGAAGGGAGACGATGCTTATACGGTAGTATTCAGTCACCAGGAGTGGGCAAGCCCTACCGATACCTTCAACGCAGACGGATGTACAGGCTTTGGTTCCTTGGTGGTGTTTGACCGAGGGAAGGGGGAGACAGAGATCGGGACACGACTATTCACCTAGAATCATATACTCTGGAAATAGTTGTTTACATCCTCTCCCTATTTTGCTATTATCCAATGGCAGATGCGCCAGTAGCACAATGGTTAGTGCTCGTGCTTCCCAAGCATGAGACGAGGGTTCGATTCCCTTCTGGCGCTCTCAGCCCCCTTGGTCATTGACTGAGGGGGTTTTGCTTTATTTGAGGAATTGTGAGATTACCCCAGGGATGTATCAATCGTATCTGTTAATGAATTGAATAAGATTCGGCAAAAAAAATATATGCCGAAATTAGTTGAAATAATTTGAGTGTTAATAATGTATATGGTATACTGCTTCTGAGTGAGAGTAATAGAGGATGAAACAGCTTGAGTTGTCAAACGAGGTAAAGATTTTTTCAATTGATGACCTAAGGAAATTAGGGCTTTCTCACTATAAGATAAATAGGTTAGTGGAAAAAAAAGTTATAAAGAAACTCAACCGAAAATTCTATGAGAATCTCCAATATGTAGGAGATGAGTCCGATTTGTTTTATGTATATGCGTATGTCCCGAAAGGGATTGTTTGTCTTATGAGTGCAGCAAGAATGTACCACCTCACTACATTTCAACCAGAAGGCGTTGATGTGGCAATTGAAAGGAAAATGAAAATAGCAACCTTGCCTGAATGGCCTCAGATACATCTGCACTATTTTAATCAGCTACGATTTGAGACAGGTATCTCAAAATACTCCGATGCTGTACATGAAATTTCCGTTTACAATACTGAAAAAACTGTCGTGGATATCATCTCTTTTCGAAATAAGATTGGTATTGAAGAAACAAAGGAGGTTCTTACAAATTATCTGAAAAGGGCAGATAGGAATATTAATCAACTCTATAGATATGCAGAAATACTGCAATGCAGGAGTACCTTGGATACATACTTGCAGGTGCTACTTTGATGAATGTTCAATCTTTGAAAGCTCAGCTAAGGAATTATGCCATACGCACCAATCACACATTTCAGGATGTGTTAATCCTGTATGGAATTGAACGGATGGTGTATCGAATTTCCATTTCGAAGTATGTCGAGAATTTTACTTTGAAAGGTGGAATATTTCTATATGCTTTATATGATAAGAATTTTGCTAGATCTACTGCTGATGTTGACCTACTTGCTCATCACACAAGTAATGACATCGAAAGTATGAGATCCATATTTGGGGAAATAATTGCATGCGAGGCTGATGATGGATTGAATTTTGATGCAAAAACACTTGAATTCCAAATAATTTCTCAAGTGAAAGCGTACCATGGAGTGAGAGTTTCAGTGAGAGCATATCTAGATAGGACACGTATTCCTATCTCTCTCGATATTGGTTTTGGAGATGTTGTGTATCCTGAAAGAGTGCAGTTGGGTTTCCCCACGATTCTTGGTACGGATGAACCAGTGATTTTTGCATATTCGATTGAGTCCGTAATTGCGGAAAAATTTGAGGCTATTGTACAACTTGGATACGCAAACAGTAGATACAAAGATTTCTATGACATCTACATTCTGAGCAAAACACAAAATATTGATGGAGTAGTGTTACAGAATGCAATAGCTGAGACGTTTCGTCAAAGAAGGACGTCGTTCCAAGATATAGTTGCTTTCACCACAGAATACATGAATGATCCTGTCCGTATTTCAAGATGGAATGCATTCATAAAAATAAAAAAGGCCCTGATACCTGTAGGTTTCCCGGAGTCTGTGGAAAAAATTAAAGAATTCCTACTTCCGGTTGTAAAAGCCATTCAGTGTGATGAAAATTTTCATTCTATATGGAGCAGTGAAGAAGGGGCATGGCACTTGGATGATCTTGTGTGACGTGGTGATAGGTAATTGATAACAAGGGTTCGATTCCCTTCTGGCGCTCTTTTCCCCCTTGGTCAATCGACTGAGGGGGTTTGCTTTATTTGAGGAATTGTGAGATTACCCCAGGGATGTATCAATCGTATCTGTTAATGAATTGAATATGATTCGGCAATTATAGAATATGCCGAATTCTATTTAATTGCTTGAGGCTGAAAGAAGACCGGGCAGTGAGCCCGGCCTTCCAAATGAGCACATATGTTGATGGTTTGTCTTACTTGTAGACTACGATAGCCTTGGGTTCCAGTACCCTGAAGGTGAAAGACTCAGTTGCAAAGAGGGTTACCTCCTTGGTGTCATGGGTCTCATAGCCTAGGGCAAAGTCCTGTCCAATAGTCAGCTCAAGGTCTTCGCTATTATAAGGAAGCAGGAGTGCTCCCTCGATATTCGGGGAGTAGACTACTTTACTTCCGAGCATCCTCTCCACTCTTTCAAGCAGATTCTGCCCATGAGCTTCCTTGTTCAGTGCAATCCATCCCTCTTTTCCTACGATAAGGGAGTAGGGGCCATGCACATAACTTTTCTTGAGAAGGATAAGGCCTTCGGTGATTGAGGCAAGAATATCACTGGATTCCTTGCCAAAGGTCAGAGCCTTATGCTCACTCGATTCCTTCAGTCCCTTGATACCACCTTTTTCATATCCATCATAGATGGCGCGCTCTTCAAACAGAGCCAGTTTTTCTAAGGCAGCGTCCAGCGCATCAAAATCAATGTCCTTCGCACCGCGGGCTAGATTGTCCAGCTCCCATTTATTGAGGGAGAAGCGGATCCTCGCTTCGGTCAAGGGTTTTGCTGTATAAACCCCAGCTTTTACGTCTCCATCATCAACCAAGGTAAGTCGGCCTTCACTGATGGCAGTGAAGTCAATTCCTTTTGGTCCATTGACGTTGACTACCTTGCGTGCGGTAAGACGGGAAAGTAATACTTCCTTTGCCCTGTTTTCTATTTCTGCCCAAGCCTCAGATGAGAGAGGGGCTAATTCACGTTTGAACATATCCATACATGTACCTCCTGGATCATTCTTATTTCTTCAAGTCACCAATTGAGAGCGAAGTTGCAGAGGAACCTTCGGTACCTTCACCACCTTCTTCTACTTCCAGTAAGCTTCCACTGCTGAAAAGATAGGTTTTCAGTTCATCATCCCATTTGTCCATGTTACGTCTCAGCCATTCGAGGGTCATGGCTGCATGCTCGATCTCTTCATCGCGGTTGTGTGCCATTACACCAGCCAGTTCTGTATCTTTGGTGGTGTTCACCCGCTGGTTGTACCAGTCGATCGCCTCGAGTTCTTCTCTCAGGCTGGTGATTGCACGGGAGATATCCCGCGTCTTTTCGTCTATTGCATCATAAGGTTCACTGTAAGCCATACTATCCTCCTAATAAGACTTTGTATTACTTTAATGATACTCATGGTTTGCCAAGAAAGAAAGGCCTGATGAGCAAAAATCTTGTGAATCGAGAGAAAAGACGCCCTAAGCTATGCTATCTCTCGATAGATAGGTTGTATACAAGCACCTGTTGCTTTGTCTCTTTTTCACCCTTTTCTTCACGAGGCTTTGTCTGGTGCTGTAGTGGTAAATTGGGGTTTGTTACACGTGTAAAAAAATATTAGTATTTCATGAATGTCACAATAAGTACAAAAATATAGCTTATAAGTATTGAAACTATCTTCTAAATAAGACAAAATCCTTACTGAACAAAAAACTGATTTGTATTATAATATTAGTATACATTTTACTCCTAAAGCTTGCACAAATCAGAGGAGCACACACATGGCATTGAAATTCAAGACTGTTTTCACACAGCTGCAAATGAAAATCATTTTCGGTGAATGGCCGGAAGGATATCGCATTCCTACCGAAATGGAACTCTGTGAACAATATGGAGTCTCTCGTGTTACTATCCGACGTGCTTTGGATGGTTTGGTCCGTCAGGGATACATCTCACGTACTCGTGGACGAGGGTCCTTTGTCTTGTTTAAACGCAAAGTTGTAGGTCTTGGGTATCCTCAATTGCCAATGAATGGAGAAGACTCCCAGAAAAACGGTTACTATAAGATTCTTTTGAAGGAGAAAGTAGAAGCATCGACTGCAGATCGTACGCAGATGCACTTCTCCGATGATCCTACCGAACGCGAGCTCTGGCATTTCAAGAGTTTGCATATCGTAGATGGCAAGCCATCAGTTTTGAGCGATTACTACGTCACCTCACAATTCGGGCAAGAGATTGCCTTGCTTGGTGATGAGAGTGAACGCTCCTTTTTTGATCTGGTGAGTTGGCATATTGGCCAGAAATGCCATTTCGTCCAGGGCAAGGTTGCAGCCATCAACCCGAATGAGGAGATTTGCAAGCAACTTGGTATCGATTGCAGTTCTGCCAGCCTCTGGTGCAGAGGCCTTTGCGTCCTTGATGACGGGACGGTAATCGGAAGGTGCACCAAGGTCTTCAACGGACTCATGTACGAATTTGCTGTTGAGGATCAATCGGACGTTTCTGCAAGTATCTGATGTTGTATTAAAAATTCATGTTCTCCCACTGATTACATGGTTTGTTCCTTGTGTTTTCTTGACATCGGCTGTATAAGTGTTAGTAAAGACTACTAGCTGATGAAGAGGAATATAATGAAAAGAACTATCATAGAAATGCTGCACGAGGCTGCGAAACGTTATGGCGATCGTACCTATACCAATACAAAGACTGATGCAGGCTGGGTTGCTTGTTCTTTCAAGAAGACTGATGTGGAGTCCGATTATGTGGCTGCATATCTGCTCAACCATGGATTCAAGCCAGAGGATACCATAGGCATTCTCAGTGAGGGAAAGAGTAGTTGGGTTACTTGTGAACTTGGCCTGATCAAGGCGAAGATGATCAGTGTGCCGCTCTCCATAAAGCTTACTCCTGAGGAAATTGCATTCCGCATCAACCACAGTGAAGCTGTTGCTTTTGCAGTCTCTTCAAATACACTCGGCAATGCGGTAAAGGCCCTTCCCATGTTTGACCATCCTGTCATGTTCATCTACCTCGATGAGCAGGATGAGCGATTGGAAAAACAAGTTCGGGAATCAGACTGGAAGCAGGATGTGAACTATGTTCCTTGGGAGACCCTGATGCTTGATGGGGCAAATCTTCTGGAGCAGAAACCTCGCTTGGTTAAGGACGCTGAAGAGTCCATTGAAGAGAATGATACGATAAATATCTGCTACACCAGTGGGACTACCGGTAATCCAAAGGGTATTATGCTTACCCATCTTAATTACTATGTAAATGTGCATGATGCCATCGACCTGTTCAAGCTTCCCGATGCGAGTATGGAGACACTGGTGGTTCTTCCTGTTGACCATAGCTTCGCACACACAGTTGGTATCTACACTGCACTGATTAGGGGAATTACCCTGCACTTTGTCGATTCCAGGGGGTCAAATGCTTCGATCATCAGAAACTTCCCAAAGAACCTTGTGGAAGTAAATCCTTCATTCCTTATGACCGTTCCATCTATCACGGGAAGTTTCATGAAGAAGATGATTCAGGGTATTCATCAGAAAGGACCCTTTGTAGAAGGTATTTTCAATCGTGGGCTTGAGGCTGGCATGCTTCGTAATGGAGATGGATTCCACAAAGGAGGTACCTGGGTGAAAATCAAGACCTGGTTCCCCTACACCTTGGCGAACCTCCTGGTTTTTCCGAAGCTCAGAGAAATCTTTGGGAATCGCATGCTCTACTGCGTGGGAGGGGGAGCTCTCCTGGAGGCAAAGCAACAGCGTTTCTTTGCAGCCATCGGCGTCCCTGTCTTCCAGGGCTATGGGCTCACTGAGGCTGCCCCGATTATCAGCAGCAATTCCCCACATCGGTACAAGTTCGGTACCAGCGGAATGGTTGCAAAGAGTGAGATCTGTAAGATCATGGTTGATGAGACCACTGAGGCAAAGGTTGGTCAGCGTGGTGAGATTGTTATCAAGGGTGAGAATGTGATGAAGGGCTATTTCAAGAATCCCAAGGCAAGCGCAGAGGTTCTTAAAGACGGTTGGCTCTGGACAGGTGACCTCGGGTACTACGATGAAGATGGCTTCCTGGTGGTTACCGGTAGAGCGAAGGCACTGCTTATTGGAAAGGATGGAGAGAAGTACAGCCCTGAGGAGATCGAGGAGGTGATGATCAATCACCTGTCCATCATCAACCAACTGATGGTGTATAACGATCATCAGGTCATAACCACTGCACTGGTTACCCTGAATGAGAGCGATGTTACCACCTTGATTCAGGACAAAGGATATTCGACTCCCGAACAGGCACTTGATGGAATTATCTCTGAGCTTCACAGCTATGAAACTCATGCCACAGCTATTCCTGATATGTGGATTCCCACCCGGTTTGCCTTGATAGAGAAACCATTCAGTGAAGCTGATGGACTGGTAAACTCCACCATGAAGCTGGTTCGATACAAGACAGCCGAGTTCTACAAGGACAGAATTGCCACGCTGTATGAGAGTGAAGAAGCAAATCGAAAGGCAAACCTTGAGGTAGTCAAAAACCTGTTCTTCAAATAATGAGTGTCTAACTAATTGAGTAGGAATCAAAGGGCAAGTGGATAAATAAGAATTCCGCTTGTCCTTTGGAGTTTCAGAGTAGACAACTAGCATAAAATGTGTAACGCTTTGGTTGTAGAGACGTTTTACTAGTACAGGGTGTGACATACCCTGTGGATTAATGGATTGATAGCCTTTACTTGAAGAGGTGAGGGAACGGAACAATAAGAAGGGATTCCCCTCAGGAGGAGGACGTTATGAAGAAGGCCTTAATACCAATTTTGTTGGTACTGCTGCTGACCTTGGCATTTACATCGTGTGATGCCAATATCCGGCAAGACATCGCAAGTTTAATGGGTGATTTCAGTGAAAATGTGTATATTGCAAATGGATTCGTTGAAGCCAATACAGCCAATGCTGCTGCAGTGACAGCAACTACTGCAAGTATTGGAACTGGAGACTCGGCTCAGACAGTTACAGCGAATACAGCAGATACTACCTTTGGCGTTTCCGTGACTGTACCTACTGGGGTTACGAAGATAATCAAGCCCCAGACAGAGGCTGAGCAGGAAGAGACCAAAGACAATCTCGCAACTGCTTTTGCTTCTCCAAAACAGACTGAAGAGTTGGTTGAATCTTTGAAGAAACCTGCAACAGACGATCAGAAAACTGCTGCAAAGGGAACGGTTACTCTATTCAATGCTACCTTGGAACAGCTGAAGACTGACCTGGGTGGAAGTAATACAGAGCTTGCTGATACCATTGCTGAACTTGCGCTTCCGGAGATTGAGGAAGGGGAAGAGCTGACGCAAGGTGATGTTCTCGTTCTCCAGATGATGACGAACCTTATTTCAAACACCGTTGCTACCTTGAATGAGGCTTCTAATGATAATCTAGGTAGTTCGATTGATATTTCAACTCCAGAGAACAAAGAGAAAGTCCTCTCTATTGTAGATGATGCCCTCTTTACAGCACAGGTAGCTGAGCAACTCTCAGGAGCCGCAAGCATCGACTTCTCTGGTCAGTTGGACTTGGCTGCACTGCTTTCTGGGATGAACGATGATTCAAGTCAATCTGTTTCCAGAGCAGAGGATGATAATGAGTTTGGAGATGTTATGGTCTCCTTCAACAATCTGATTCCTGATCTGCTTCCAGTGATGGGAATCACCGTTAATGGTGAAGATTTTACCTATACTCAATCAAAGTATAAGAGCTTCCTCATGAACCAGAAATCCTATCGTGGTTCAATCGAGCATGCTTTGCGATTCGCCAGAAAGAGTGGACTGGAACTTTCTGAGGTCCCGAATGCAAACTTCGATACCTCAACCTTGATCAAGTACATGCTCTCTGTGCTGATAACTGAACATCACGCATATTGGGCAAGTGAGAAAATAACTTCTCCGAGGCCTGAGACAATTATTGCTGAGTTGCTTGATGATAATCCAGAGATTGGTCTTGGTACGATGCCAGAAGGATATGAACCTGTTGAACCGACGATTACAGGGTTCTCCTATGATGGGTTTGAGCAGTTCCTGCATGATGGAACTACAGAAAAACCAAGAACATATGCCTATTACGAGGCTATCGTGTTGAATCTGCAAGCACTCAATTCAATCAACGGTATTACACAGCTGGATGAATTGCTTGATGATTTGCTTGATGATGCAAATACTGACAATCTTCAATCAATGTACGATGATTGGGATTCAACGAGTATTTAAGGGAGGAGAGGTACCATGAAGACTAAAATTACGATAATTACAATGGTTGCATTGTTCATGATTGCGGCTCCTCTGCTTGCAGTGAGTGCATACGATCCTGATTCGAATGTTGTCTATGCCCAGGCAGCGGAACCCTTTGTGGGAACCAGTGTACGGGTATTGGGCATGGGTGGTGCAGGACTGGGTGTGAAAGGCTATCATGATAGCTTCCTCATCAACCCGGCAAACTTGACCAAGAGTGGATTTAAATTCTCTCTCCCCTCGGTAACCGTTACCGCTTACAACCCCAAAGCAATCTTGGAGAGTGGGGCGATTGAAGATTTTGAGGAAGGAACTGAGGATTCCATGATAAGTGGAGCCCAGAAATTCTTGGCAACCATCAAGAAAGGATATGGAGACGTGCTGACAACCGATGTTTCCACTACCTTGACGATAGGGAGCTTTGGATTGTCCTTACAGGCTCAGGAACGCCTGATGTCCTATAAGACTGGTGCTGACATGCTGAGTACCAACTTGATTGCTCAGGTAACTACAGCAGCTACTGCTGGACTTGGATTCAGGATTGGTATTGTACCTGACAAAATCAGCATAGACCTAGGGGTCACAGCTCAGGCTGTCTATAAGGCATACTATAAAGCACAGAGTGCATCGTCCATCACTGATATGATGGCTGATGATGATGCAGATCCAGCTGTCAAGTTCATCAATGAAACTCCGATTGTTGCAGGGTATGCCCTTCCCATCTCCGCTGGTGTGAACGTAAATCTTCCAGCTGGTTTGAGATTGTCTGCAGCCGCAAAGAACTTCAATGGTAACTACACCATGAACACGTACTATTCAGTCAATGACTGGGCTGAAGAGGTTCTTGGGGACAGAATCACTGATGATGCTGATGGTTCAGGCGCCACCAATACCATAGAAGATGAGTGGACTATTGAGTCTGATTGGAGACTGGACGCAGGACTTACCTGGGCACCGAGCATCGGCTCCCTGATCAGACCTGTTCTTGCAGTCGATGTTGTCGATATCATGTCCATGAGTGGTTTGCAGGGTGATGACCTGAAGCGGGCATTCTATGAGCAGACCCGACTTGGAGCATCGGTCAGACTGTTGAGCATTCTTGATGTACGTGGTGGTATCAGCCAGGGCTACAAGTCCATCGGTGCTGGATTCGATCTTCTGATCTTCCACATTGATGCTGCATACTATGTACAGGAATATGGAGCGAGTATCGGTGACAAGCCGATTGATGCATTATCACTGAGATTCTCACTCTTCTCTCGCTAGTGTCGTGCTTCTTACTCACGGAATGCCCTCCCTGGAAAGGAGGGCATTCGCGTGTCTTAGCGTTTTCTTTATTCTTTATTCTGTTATTTTAATAACAAACTGTAAGAAAATTTACAAAAAAGCTCTTTTTAACCTTTCCTTTGTTACAAAACTCATGATATAGTCTCCATACAATCACACTTCAGGGTTTTCACCCGTATGAGAGGTCAATATGACAAGTTTTGGAATTTGGGGACTCATTCCTCCCGTTCTTACCATTACCCTTGCATTCATAACCAAGGATGTAATGGTTTCCCTGTTTCTTGGGATTTTTTCTGGTGCGTTGATCGTAGCAGGGGGAAATCCTCTGGTAGCAATCATCAACCTTACCGACATGATCGCCGGTTCCCTCAATGATGGATGGAACATCCGTATCTTCCTTTTCTGTGCATTGCTCGGAGGATTGGTTGGTATGCTCAGCAAGACTGGTTCAGCACATGCGTTTGGTCGCTGGGCTGCAGATAAGCTGCACACCGAGAAGACCAGCCTCATGATGACTTGGTTCTGTGGTCTGTTGATCTTTATCGATGACTACTTCAACAGCCTTGCAGTAGGAACCGTTATGCGTCCTATTACTGACAAGAACAAGGTTTCCCGTGCACAGCTTGCATACATCCTGGACTCCACCGCAGCTCCGGTATGTATCCTTGTTCCCATCTCAAGCTGGGTTATCACCGTTATGTCCATTGTAAAAGGATCTGAAGGATTTGATGCTTTGGGTGTCAGTGAATTCTCTTTCTTTATCAGGTCAGTACCCTATAACTTGTATGCTCTGCTTACCATTATCATGGTAGTGGTTATCATCCTGAGCGGAAGGAACTTCGGTCCCATGGCAAAAAGCATTGCCTATGCCAAGGAAACCGGTAACCTTTACAACGAAACCTACGGACCAGCCCCTGGTGAGATTGACATCGATGGTGATGTGAATGCAGCAAAGGCAAAGCCTCTGGACATGCTTTTCCCCATTATCGTTCTCATCGTTTCAGCGGTTATCCTGTTTCCTGTTACTACCTACCTCTCGTCCATAGATGGAGAGACCATTACCAGCGTTGGTGCTGCAGCAGCATCCATGTCTCTCGGTGATGCTTTCAACAATACCGATGCCTCAATGGCATTGTTCTATGCAGTAATCTTCACGTTGGTGATCACCTACATCTACTACACTGCTCGTAAGCTCTTTACGATCAAGGGAGCAAGTGAGGCAATTACCGACGGCATCAAGAGTATGGTTCCCGCCCTTATCATCCTTACCATGGCTTGGACCATTGGTACGGTTATCAAGAGCAGCCCTGAAGATGGTGGCCTTGGGTTAGCTGCCTACCTCAGTGATGTTGTTGTCGGTGGTGGATTCCCAATTGCCTTGGTTCCTGTTATTGCCTTTGCACTCTCTGCCCTGATCTCGTTCTCAACTGGTACAAGCTGGGGAACCTTTGCCATCATGATCCCAATCGTTATGCCTATCGCTGTCGGCCTTGCCCAGGCAAAGGGCCTTGCAGACGCAGGTTTGCTCAATGCAGCTATGATCAGCGTAAGTGCAGTACTTGGTGGTTCGGTCTTTGGTGACCATGCTTCCCCGATCAGTGATACAACCATCTTGAGTTCCACTGGAGCCGGGTGTCCACACCTTGAGCACGTTGCAACCCAGATGCCATATGCAGTTACCTCTGCAGCTTGTGCCTTGGTTGGTTTTGTCGTAGGGGGAATCTTCCTGAATGTTCTGGCAGCTTGGATTGTTACCTTGGCTGTTTTTGCAGCAGCCATGATCTTCCTTCCCAAGATCCTGAACAAGTAATCTACAATTTGCTACCTAGTAGGCCCACCTATCAAGGTGGGCTTACTTGCTCTCTGAGGCCAAGCGAACTATACTTTGGCTTGGAGGCTGATATGGACATTGTACAAATAAAAGGACATATCAAGGAGTATGAGTGGGGAAACACCTCATTCATTCCTGCGCTGTTGGGTGTTCCAGAGGATGGAAAGGCCAAGGCTGAGCTTTGGTTTGGTACCCATCCCTCTGGGGATGCAATCGTGATGGAAACTAACCAGAATCTTTCCTCCTTCCTGAAAGGGGACAGTGAGCATTGGTTTGGAGAGGACCACATTGAATCCTTTGGTGATGATTTGCCACTTTTATTCAAGGTCCTGGCTATTGAGAAACCCCTGTCCATTCAGGTCCACCCTGATAAGCTTCAGGCTAAGGCAGGGTGGGAGTGGGAAGAGATAATCCGTAAGAGACTTCCCCAAGAACTCTGGAACTACAAAGACCCCAATCGTAAGGCGGAAGTCATCTATGCACTTACCCCGATTACCGCAATGTGTGGGTTTCGTCCCATTGATCAGATTGTTCCTGTATTGAAGCTCCTGCTTCCTGAAGGATATGTGAAACATTTCTCTTACCTTGATGAATCAGGGGTTGATGATGATGAGAAGCTTGCCCGGTTGTTCAAGCAACTGTACACCATGAACACGGAGTCCTTGTCCTCCCTTATTGACGAGTATGTAGTCTCCTTGAAGGCCCATGAAGAGCTGCCCACCAGCACCGCTGATGGACGTTTTCTTGAGAGCAAGGGGATTGTGCTTGCCAGCTATGTTTCCTATTCCCATGACCCAGGGCTGTTCTGCCCATTTTTACTGAACGTAAAACACCTTGAGAAGGGGGAAGCTCTCTATCTCTCCCCGGGTACCTTGCATGCCTATGTTATGGGCAATGGCATTGAACTCATGAGTGCATCGGACAATGTACTTCGTGGCGGGCTTACCAACAAGAAGGTAGATGTCAAGGAGTTGTTGAAAGTCACAGAGATCAAGGGAAAAGAATTCCAGAAGGTACAGATGTTGCGTGGGATCTCAGGGAGAATGCATCTTCTCACTCCTACCGAGGAGTTCCACTTGATGGTCCTTCCCAGCGGAACCTATGAGATTACCGACCGCAGAAGTATCGAGTTACTGTTTGTTGGTGAGGGAAATGCCCAGTTTATCTCTGAAAAGGAGAAGCGAACGTTGCAGAAAGGGAGTTGTCATGTGGTAGCAGCCTCTCTTGGCTCCTATACCCTGCAAGTGGAGGGAATGCTGTTTATTGCTGATGTTCCCAGATGACGGAATATTTCGTTTTTTTTGGGTTGGAATGAGTATCTGAGCAGTGATATAGTAATTTTATGGATAAATACCTCAAAATATTGCGAAAAGAGTTGCGTCCCGCAATGGGATGCACTGAACCCGCAGCCTCAGCTTTGGCTGGTGCAAAGGCTGCGGAACTATTAGGACTGGTACCTACCTCTTTGGAGATCTGTACCAGTAGGGATATGGTCAAGAATGCGATGGGTGTCGGTATCCCAAATTGCTCCTTGAAGGGGATTCAGGCAGCAGTTGCCCTTGGAGCAAGTGGGGGAGACAGTGAGAAGGGGTTGAGCATTCTCAGCAGCCTTAATGAAGAGCAAATAGAGAAGGCTTCATCAATTCCCGTCTCTCTTGTTATTGAAAGCGGTGTCCCTTCTCTGTATATCAAGGTTACTGCAAAAGCGGGAGATGATTTTGCCATTGCCACCATCAGTGGGGAGCATGACCGGTTCAGTTACCTGCAACACAATACTACCGTTTTACGTGAACTCGCAGTTGATGCCTGTGGTACAGAACTTGAAGTTGAGGATGAGCAATTCCTCGGTTCTGCGAGTCTTGCTGATTTACTCTCGTGGGTAGAGCAGGCACCCCAGGAGGCGATCGACCTGGTTCTGGATGCAAAGGAGACCAACCTCGCCATTGCACGACATGCTCTCGATGAGGAGTATGGCCTTTCTGTGGGGAGGATTGCTGCTGAGCCGATTGGGAAAGAACCAAGCAGCCTGGCAGAAGCATTCAGCTTGGGTTCAGCCATGGCTGCTGCTGCCAGTGATGCAAGAATGGCTGGATGTCCGCTGCCGGTGATTATAAACAGTGGTAGTGGGAACCAGGGAATTACCTTGACCGTCCCCATCGCGGTAGTTGCAGCATATTTAAAGAAAGATGATGAACAGCTTGGAAGGGCTTTATTACTTAGTCAGCTGATAGGATTGGGCTTGACTGCCAGGAAAGACCGGCTAAGTGCTCTCTGTGGAGCCTTCACGGCCTCCATTGGTACAGCTTGTGGATTGGTGTATCTGCTGGGAGGGAATCTGGAAGAGATGGACCGTGCTTTCAACACCATGGTCGGAAATCTTACAGGGATTATCTGTGATGGTGCCAAGTCCACCTGCGCCCTGAAGATCTACAGTTGTGTGGAAGCGGCAAACCTTGCCTGCAAGCTTGCATTCCGCGGTCTTTCCCCAGGAAGTGAGAGCGGAATCGTTGGAAAGTCGAGTATGGAGAGTATGGATTTTCTCTCCAGGATCAGTCATGAAGGGATGGAAGAAACGGATAAGACGATTCTCTCCATCATGTTGGGAAAACAATCGTGAACTATGTAGCATTAGATTTCGAGACGGCGAACAGCTACCCCGGTGGAGCTTGTTCAGTAGCACTTGCCCGGTTCGATGAAGAAGGTACCTTGCTTGAGACGTATTATTCATTGATCCGTCCCAAGCATCCGTATTTTGATCCAGGGATGACAGCAGTGCATAAACTCTCCAGTGATGAGTGTCTTGCTGCCCCTGAGTTCGACAAGATCTGGGAGCATATGCGTTCATTCATCGGTCGTGATATCCTTGTTGCTCACAATGCAGTCTTTGACATGGGAGTGATGAAAGCTGCATTTGAGGCATATGACCTGGAGGCAAGGGAGATGAGCTACCTATGCACCCTGACCATTGCTCGAAAGCTCTGGCCAAAGATGCATAGTTATAAACTCTCCTATCTGGTTGATTACTTCGATATGGAGTATCAGGCTCATTATGCCCTTGATGATGCAATCATGTGTGGGAAGATCATGTACCGGCTCTGCCAAGGGCATTTGAATGAACTGCTCGATCTACGCCGGTTCCTGATCACCAAGGGTATTGAGCCGAAGGTTATCGAGCACCAGAGAAAAGACGCAGATTTTTTCCTATAAGCGGATAAAGGCCGGTTGCCCAGAGTCCTACGAGGCTGTATCGCACAAAGCCTCCAATTGCATACATTGACTCTGGGATGATTACCTTGGAGCCCATGATCAGAAGCACAACAACCAAGCCGATTAGATACCGGCCAATCTTCTTTCCTAATGTTCCTTCGGTCAAGAATTGGACCTTCTTGTTCTCAAGGGCGAATCCAAGATAGCCTCCACCTCCAAGTGCGAGAATCTTCATCAGGTCATTGAATGCCGTTTCATCAGCAGAAAAGAAATTGAGCAGGATACTGATAACAGCTCCGCATATGGCAAAGATGGTTCCTAGGATGATCAGGTATCTCAATCGTCGTTTCTCATCATCATAGATGAAGTCCAGGTAATGGTAGAAGGCAAAGCTGATGGATACACCTAGTAAGAGTCCGGCGAATACGTCGATCGGCCAGTGCACCCCCAGGTAAAGCCTGCTCAAACCTACCAGTGTCATCATGACCGCACAGAAAATACTGAGTTTACGCTTTCGGAAGGTGAGTGCGAGTGCAGTATAGAAGGCCGCCCCGGTCGTTGTATGTCCACTGGGAAATGAGTATCCGGTTGCGGTCTCCAGTCGTTTGCCTTGGATTGATTCCAATACCTGGAACGGACGTGGAGCCTTGACCGTGGCTTTCAGTATACCCATCGCGAGTACCGAGAGTAGAACTGATGAGTAGAGACCAAATCCCTTCTTCTTGTCATGATTCCAGAAGATATAAAGGATAACGGCAATGACGAAGGTCTGCTCACCCAAGAGTGAGGCGAGGTTGCCCAGGAAGTCGAGAACCGGGTTCTCGATATTCAGAAAGAACAGCATGATGGATTCTTGCATGGGTATCTTCTCCTTGCGGGAAGTATACGCAAGGGTTTCTTCATTGGCAACAGCGGAGCATGTTTCTTCATTGGTAACAGCGGAGCATGTTTCTTCATTGGCAACAGCGGAGCATGTTTCTTCATTGGCAACAGCGGAGCATGTTGACAAAAGCCTTTCTATCGTGTAGTTTCCAAGAGTGCTTTTTGAGGGTGTAGCGAAGCTGGTTATCGCGACGGCCTGTCACGCCGTAGATCGCGGGTTCGAGTCCCGTCACTCTCGCTAGCAAGAATCCTTTGTTCATCTCTGGTGAGCGAAGGATTCTTTTTTGCTTCAGAAGAAGACTACACAATTCTCGATGATTTTAGCGAAAAATGGAAAAAAGTTTTTTGGCTATGTTGACAAAAATACTGGGATAGTGTAGTTTCACTCTTGCTATGAGGGTGTAGCGAAGCTGGTTATCGCGACGGCCTGTCACGCCGTAGATCGCGGGTTCGAGTCCCGTCACTCTCGCTTGAAGAAACCGCCTTGGATTCCAGGGCGGTTTCGTTCTATTATATGGTTTGATTGAATTTCGGAGGGACGATGAAGGTACTGGTAGGAATGAGTGGAGGAATAGATTCTTCCGTTGCAGCATATCTGCTGAAGCAGCAGGGACATGAGGTTACAGGGGTCACCATGACCATCTGGAATAAACGTGCCCATTTGGCTCGTCCCATCGGTTCAACCAGTTGTTTTGCTCCCGACAAGAGCGAGGATATCAAGGCTATCAAGCGAATCTGTGAGAAGATCAGTATAGATCATCATGTGCTTGAGTTGAGTGATCAATTTGAGGAAGTGGTGCTTGCAAACTTCAAAGACGAATACATGGATGGGCGTACACCGAACCCCTGTGTCTGGTGCAATGCTAAGATCAAGTTCGGAGCCATGGTTGATTATGCCAAGGAAAGCGGCCTTGTCTTTGACAAGTTTGCCACCGGGCACTATGCCCGTATTACCGAGGAAAACGGTCGCTATGCGATAACCAGGGCTGTCGATCTAAAGAAAGACCAGTCTTACTTCCTCTATCGTCTCAGCCAAGCTCAACTTGCCGCTACCTTGTTTCCCCTCGGTTCCATGACCAAGGAAGAAGCCCGCTCTATTGATGTGGAGCAAGGATTCCATAAGGTCTACCAGGAAGAGAGTCAAGATTTCTATGACGGGGATTATACTGATCTTCTGGAAGTGGAGAACAAGCGGGGAAATATCGTCACCCAGGATGGAAAGATTCTTGGAACCCATGACGGGATCTGGCACTATACCATTGGGCAGAGAAAGGGGTTGGGTATAGCAGCAGAACGACCTCTCTACGTATTACAACTTGACGCACAAAAAAATGAAGTGGTAGTCGGCTATGTAGAGGAGACTCTGCAGAGTACTGTGACAGCTGATGACGTTGTGTGGAGCAGCAGGTCTTCCTTGGAAGGAGAAGTGGAGGTGCAGGCAAAGATCCGCTCCACTGGGTACCCCACAGAAGCCAGAGCTCATATGAATGATGATGGAACCATTACTGCTGTGTTCTCGGACTCTGTAAAGGCTGCAACCGTTGGGCAATCACTGGTTCTCTATGAAGGGGAGAGAATCCTCGCCGGGGGAATCATCAAGGAAGCCTTCTGATAGTTGTCTCATACTGTCTTTCCGTTTATGATGGAGTGACAAGGAGAGCACAATGCGAGTCATCATCCAAAACGATTATGAGAATCTTTCTCTCTGGGCTGCTCGGTATATAGCAAGCAGAATCAGGGAGTTCGAACCAAATGAGAACCGTCCTTTTGTACTGGGACTACCAACCGGATCTTCGCCGCTTGGAACCTATGCTGAGTTGATCAGGTTGAATAGGGAAGGGTATGTCTCATTTGCCAACGTCGTCACCTTCAACATGGACGAATATGTTGGTCTTCCAAAAGACCATGAGCAGAGCTACTACACGTTCATGTGGAAAAACTTCTTCAACCATATCGACATCAAGAAAGAGAATGTTCACATCCTCGACGGAAATGCAAAAGATCTGGATGCGGAGTGTGCTGCCTACGAGGATGCAATTGCTGCATTCGGTGGGATTGAGCTTTTTCTGGGTGGCATAGGTTCTGATGGCCATATTGCATTCAACGAGCCATTCTCTTCCCTCTCCAGCAAGACTAGGGTCAAATCACTCACCTACGATACCAAGGTGATGAACAGCCGGTTCTTCGACAACGATATGAACAAGGTACCATCCCAAGCTCTTACCGTTGGAGTGAAGACCGTAACAGACAGCAAGGAAGTCATCATCCTGGTAAACGGCCATGCAAAGGCACGTGCCTTGCAGGCAACCATCGAGGGTGGGGTAAGTCAGAACTGGACCTGTAGTGCTCTCCAACTACACCCGAAGGCAGTACTCGTTTGTGATGAAGCAGCCTGTGGTGAATTGAAGCTGAATACCTACAAATACTTCAAGGATATTGAGGGAGATAATCTTTCAGTAGAGAATATGCTCTCGTAACCAAGATCGAGTGAACCAAGAAAACAGGCCCGAAACCATAAAGGTATCGGGCCTGTGTTACAGTGTTTCCTAATCAGTAAGCTAACGAGATTCCTACATAGGGAGCAAGCGCGAAGCCGCTCATCTCAATATCATACTCCCAAGAGCTTGAATCAAGTGTATAAGTTTTTGTACCTCCAAGGGGAACAAGAGCTTTTGCCCCAGCACTCAAGAAAGTTGTAGCAGTGAGTGCATAATTGAGTTCCAAGTACCCGGCAACATAGGCTGAGAAAAACTCATAGGTGAACGTTGACCCGCTTATCACCCAAGTTTCTGTTTGGCTGCCAAATTGGAATCCAGCTCCAGCTTCAATGAAAGTAGAGTACGAGACATCCTCTTGGAACGTAGCGTAAATTCCAATATCCCAATTGAGAGGGCTTTCGGATACATCTTTTTTCACTTCATTTACCGAATATTCTGTTGTTTTTCCGACCCTGATATCATAGGCAAACCCAAAGGGACTTGCAGGATTGGTGTAACTAGATCCTTTTACCATCAAGCCTATGACTTTACTCTGGATATCCTCTTCTGTCCCATCTTGTACGGTAATTGATGCTGCCTCAATATATCCAGCAACTGTTCCCTTGTTGATACCTGCCATAAGAGGCAGGGTGGTTAGTACCAGAAGCGCACACCCTATTACCAATATTTTCCGCATCTATCTCCTCCTTTTGAAGTATGTTGCGTTATATGCATCGTAGAACAGCAATATCGTACACGCAAGGAAGAAATAGGCCGGAAGAACAAAAATCCTGTCGGTATGGAGTGGTTTAATACAAAAAACAGGCTGAGAGATTGACTCAGCCTGAAATTCCTAGCTTCTTTATGTAGTTACTTTACCTCAAGTAGTTCATACTCCATCGTTCCCAATCCCAGTTTCTCCCCATGCTCCAGGGCCACTTTCCAGCTTGTGGTAGGGTGGGTGTCAGTGAAATGGTCATGATGGCAGTGTTCTCTCTCTCCAAGGGCAGAGGAAGGAATGAACGGTTGCTTGTTCACTGCATCCGCACAGGCCTTGTCCAAGGCAATAGGGTCAAAGGATGCGAAAAATCCTACATCCGGTACAATGGCCAGATCATTTTCTCCATGGCAGTCACAATTCGGTGAGACTTCAATGACAATGTTGATATGAAAAGTTGGTCTTCCATGACAGATTGCATGGGTGTACTCAGCAATCTTGCAGTTCAGCTTGTCGTTGGAGCTACTGTCATTGTTTGAGATTGCATCAGTGGGGCAGACCGCTATACAGCGTCCACAACCAACACACTTGTCCTGATCTATCCAAGAAAGGCCATCGGTGATGTGCGGGGCATCGTGGGCACAGATATCGATACAGGCACCACAACCGATGCATAGACTCTGGTCAACCTGTGGTTTTCCATCGCAGTGCATCTCCATCTTCCCGGCACGGGAACCTCCACCCATTCCGATATTCTTGAGGGCACCACCAAAACCGGTGGCCTCATGACCCTTGAAGTGGGCGAGGCTGATAAGGATATCAGCATCCATCAATGCGCGTCCTACCTTCGCTTCCTTGACATACTCCCCTCCAGGAACGGGGACCAATGTCTCATCTGTTCCCTTCAGTCCATCACCAATGATGATATGACACCCGGTAGCATAGGGCATAAAACCGTTCTTGTAGGCACTCTCCATGTGATCGAGTGCATGCTTTCTTCCCCCGACATAGAGAGTGTTGCAATCGGTAAGGAATGGCCTTCCTCCCAACTCCTTGACCAAATCAACGACCGTGGCGGCATAGTTTGGTCTCAGAAAAGCCAAATTGCCCGGTTCACCGAAATGGATCTTGATGGCAGTAAACTTGTTCTTGAAGTCGATGGTCTCAATTCCTGCCCGCTTGATCAGCCTGGTGAGCTTATGTAAGCGGGAGTCCCCATTATCGCAGCGTAAGTTTGTGTAGTAGACTTTGGAAGCTTCCAAAAGATACCTCTCTTTATTGTTGTTTTTTGCTTGCTTATCGTAGTCCCAGCTCTCTAGCAACTTTGATGGCTAAAGCCGGTTTGTCGGTCATTACTGAATCTACCCCCATCTGGTAGAGACGCTTCATTTCAGCTTCATCATTGATGGTCCAGACTTGGATGATGCTTCCCCTGTTATGCATGGTTTTTACAAAAGAGGGAGTGATCACCTCGATGCCCCACTGACGGGTGGGAACCTGGAAGATGATGGGTTTCGTCTTAGCGGAGAGTAAGTGGAGCTTCTGGAGTGCCAGAAGGGGTACCACCTCAAGGGTGGTAACACTTGTCAGAATATCAGGAGCTTTTTTCCGCAGTAGTTTGAGATTGGAGAGATGAAAAGAAGCAGCAACGATTCGCTTTGTGGCTTGCACTGAGTGGATCACTTCGATGAATGTGTCGACGATGGCTGTATCCTTGCTTTTTAGGTCAATATTGAATCGCTGGTTTGGACACGCCTCCAAGGCCTCTCTCAATGTACACAATTGCACACCTTTTCCCCTGAAGGGAAACGTTTTTCCGTTGTCTGGAGTGAATGTATATCCTGCATCGTAGGTTTTCAGTTCAGAAAGGGTATGATCCTCCACCCGGCCGGAACCATCAGTATTGCGGTCCAATGTCTCATCATGCCAGATGACAAGCTGACCGTCCTTACTCAGATGTACATCGGTCTCGATGACATCAACACCCAATGCACAGGCACTCAGGAAGGCACTGAGTGTGTTCTCTGGGAAGTGTGCACTATCCCCTCGGTGGGCTACCACCCGAGGCATTGGGTTAAAAAAGGAATCAGTCATCTTGCTCCTTGTTCTTATGGGCCTTGATCCTGGCAGATTTTACAAAGACCTTTTCCATCTTTTGTATTTCACTTTCAGTGAGAGCGGAGCGTACAAATACATCGCGAAGGAAGCGGAAGGTCCAGAGTTTCTCCTGGCCTAGTTTGAAGTACCCAATCTCATCGAGTGCATCACACGCTTTAAGCGCTGCTTCCTCACAACGGCCTTGCGTAACCGGGTTTGCCCCTTCAGGGTATGTTTTGATGGTATCGTAAAGGCAGTAGGTGATGATTTGGACCGCTTGAGATAGATTGAGAGAGGGAAACTGATCGCTGGTTGGTATGGTTACCACCTGACTGCACATTGCCACCTCATCATCAGTAAGTCCGTCGGACTCTCGTCCGAAGACGATTGAGATAAGACCGTCTCCGGTTTTCTGCACCACCTCAGCCAATTGGGTGGGGTTGAGCGAGCTATGCTTACGAAACTTTCCCCTTCTTCTTGTAGCAGCAACACTGAGTACACTTCCTGAAAGTGCCTCTTTGAGTGAAGAGAATCGCTTCGCTTGCTCCCAGACATCGCTGGCATGTAATGCAAGCGTTCTTACACGGTTCTCATCGTATTCACGATCACTCACCAAGACCAAATGGGTAATGCCCATGGTCTTCATGGCTCGACAGGTTGAGCCAATATTGGCTCCATCCTGTGTATCAACCAGTACGATTTGAATCCTATCCAAATTGGTTTGTTGGTCCATAGAACCAGTAATAACAGATATTGCAGGTTTTTCCAAGCTAGTCTATAGTTGTCCTATGACAGAAAAACCGTTCTCAGGAAATAAGTACATCCAAATATTCCTTGGAGTCATTGTAACATTGGCAGTATTTGCTGCTCTAAAGATGTCGAAAGACGTAATGATTCCCCTCGTTCTTTCGTTTTTCTGTTATCTGTTATTCAGCCCATTACTTCGTAGGCTCGATAGACTCCATGTGCCAAAAATCATCTCAGTCATCTTCGTTATGGCTCTATTGCTCTTCCTGTTTCTTGCTACAGGCTGGTTCATCATCATCACCGTCGATACCTTGGTTGACCTGGTACCATTCTATGTAGAGAAAGTGGTCTCACTGGACCGACTGCTCACCAGCAGGGCAAGTTCCTTCATTGATCTCCCTGAAGGTGCCTCCTTCCTATCCATACTGCCCGTGAACTGGTCGAATATTGCCATCAGCAGCCTGACCTCCATCAGCAACAAGTTCCTCTCGATTACCAAGGTTGCGCTGTTGGTCTATATTTTTGTGCTTTTCCTGTTGCTGGAACGGCAGAGTGTGATTCCCAAGTTGCTGGCAGCCATTCCTAGAAGCAAGGGTATGAAAGTTGCGGTCATGTTTGAACGCATTACCCGCCAGACCTCCAAGTACCTGTTGCTGAAAGTGGTGATCAGCCTATGCACCGGTGCACTCTTCTTTCTCACTGCAGTGGTCACTGGGCTCGATCTTCCCATTCTCTGGGGCGTCCTGGCATTCATATTCAACTTCATCCCTTCCATTGGATCAGTGATCGTGACAACCATTGTCATCTTTATGTCCTTGATCCAGTTTGCTCCCGATTGGACCAATGTCTTTTATGTGGCGATCCTTGCAATAAGCACCCAGATGATCCTGGGGAACATCATTGACCCTCGCCTGCAAGGAGGGCAACTCAATCTGTCGCCCTTTGTAATTCTTGTCTCGCTTTCGCTCTGGGGCTTCATCTGGGGACTTCCCGGGATGTTTATCTCTGTACCCCTGACCAGTGTGTTGCAGATTCTCTGTGCAAATATCAAGAGTCTCAGGCCAGTTGCCATCCTGATAAGCAGTGGTAAGAGCTATCAACGGGAAACGGCAAAGCAGAAAGCGTTGGAGCGTTATCTACGAAAGCAGGATAAGCTCAAAAGGGGAGAGCATCCAACCGCTGAGCACATCAATGAAGCACAGGAGAAGGAAGCCCATGAGAACTATCACAAGGGTGACTTCGTCCTTCCGGAGAATTTCGGCGACAAGAAATGATTGATTTTCCTACACTCTCAACGGAAGAAGCAGCACACTATCTGAATCCATCTTTCAGTCAAAGTCCTGAAGGGTATGAAGCATTTGTACAGAAAATTCTTGGATTTTATGAGAATCATGGAAGAGCGTTTGTCTGGAGAGAGACCAGCGACCCCTATCACATCCTGCTTTCCGAGGTAATGCTGCAACAGACCCAAACCAGTCGCGTCATTCCCAAGTATGAGTTGTTTCTCTCCCTGTGGCCCACAATCAAGGACTTGGCTGGGGTGGAGCTGGATGAGTTGCTGTACCACTGGAAGGGATTGGGCTATAACCGCAGGGCTCTGAATCTCCGTAAGAGTGCCATTGCATGTGGAAAGTGGGATTGGAACCTGCCCAAGAAGCAGGCTGAACTGCTTTCCTTGCCGGGAGTGGGGAAAGCAACCGCTGCTGCCATTGGTTCATTCAGTTACCATGAGAAAACTATCTACCTTGAAACAAACATACGCAGGGTTCTGCTCCATTGCTTTTATCCTGAACAGGAAGGCGTGAAGGACAAGGAGTTGGAATTGTTGCTTGCTCATTTTGTGCAGCTGGTTGAGGACCCCAAAGCGTGGTATTACGCCCTGATGGATTTCGGTGTCTTGCTAAAACATCTCCTTCCCAATGCGAATGTGAGGAGTGCCCACTATACAAAACAGGCAAAATTCGAGAACTCCAATCGACAGATTCGCGGACAATTGATCCATCTGCTCTCTGATACCGGTGCAAAAGATCAGGAACAGGTCATCTCATTGCTCTCCCACTTTGAAGAGGAGCGTATATTGTACTGTCTTGGGCAGTTGGAAAAAGAGGGCTTCGTTGAGGAAACAAAAGGTACCTATCGGATAGCTAAGGCCTAGGCTTCCTGTCTGCAGCCAGATTTCCTGCCATGCCCAGTAGCATCAAGAGTGCTCCTATGAGAAGCGGTAGGCTGAAACTGTCAAAGAAGAGATAATCGATCAGGAGGCTCATCAGGATCTGGGCAGATGAAAGCAGGAGTGCAGAGTAAACAGCAGGAATCTTCACGATGACATAACTGGTACTTACCACAACAAAAACTGCCAGTGTTCCTCCACCAAAAACAAGCAACAGCGGAATCTGGGGTATGGTTTGCATGCCAACGATTGTTGCATCCTTCTGGAACAGGAGATAGAAGACCAAGCCTGCCAACAGTCCACCTATGAAATTCCTATGTGAGGCACGTATAGGCCCCTCATAGAGGGCAAGTGTACTGTTGAGTACCATCTGAGTCATGGTAAGTGCGCCTGCAAGGATGCCTAGCATAACATACAGGAAAGCAAAGTTCGCTGTACCTCCGCTCGCCATGATGATGATGCCCGTTGCACTGACACTCAGACTGAAAATCTTTGTTCGGTTAAGACTGCGCTTTTGCATTCCCATCCAACCAGTAAGGTCGAACACCAGTGAACAGAAACTCTGTCCGAATACTGTGGAAGCCATCGCAAGCGATGCTCCGGTATGAACGACAGTCGTGTAGTTCAGGTTCAGGATGGCGAGGCCGAATAGGCCATTGAACATGAGATACCAGGGAACTTTTCTTCCTGGGCCATTGATGGCTGGCCTCTTCCTGCCAAGGAGCAGGATAAGGGAGAGTATGACCAATCCGATTAGATGATTGACAATCAGAGAGACACCCATGGTGGTAGCCTGTCCCAAAAGGGTGTTGGAGACCACCATGATGGAGATAATCATACCGGTCATCATGTCGAGGAAGAGGTACAGTGCCTGATTCATAGACGCATTGTATCGGTTTCTGCCTTGTAACGCCAGAGCTTCCTCCTCTACAATGAGCTCATGTCAATCAAAGCAATCGACTTCAGCCGGCAAGCAGTGTATGAAACCCAGTTGCTTGCAAAGGCAATGCCCCCAAACAGTCTCGGGAGACTCGCCTCCCTTGCGCTCAAGCTGGCGCTTATCAAGGAGGGCCCTCTTGATTCCCTTTCTCTTTTGCTGTTTGCAGCAGACCATGGGGTGGTGGAGGAGGGGGTAACCCATAGCCCTCAGCAGATTACCTACCAACAGTGTTGCAATTTTGCCTCCGGTGGCGGTGCGTGCAGTCTCTTCGCCTCCTTGAACCATGCAACGCTTTCAGTAATTGATGTTGGGGTGAACCATTCATTTTCTAAACATGATGCTGTAGTCGATTGCAAAATCGGTTATGGTACAAGAAATTTCTTACAAGGTCCTGCAATGGAACGTGAGCAATGCCTTCAGGCAATGGAAGCAGGGAGAAACAGGGTTAGGGTAGCAATAGAGACAGGGGCCCATGCCATTGCATTTGGAGAGATGGGGGTGGGGAATACCACCAGTGCCTCGGCTGTAGCCGCTGCCCTTACCAATCTTCCAGTCTCGGTGATAACAGGAAAAGGATCTGGTCTCAGTGATGCCGAACTACAACACAAGATTTCAGTCATTGAGCAAGCCTTGGTCCTGCATCCCGAGAGAGATCCACTTACGGTACTCTGTAATCTTGGAGGGTATGAAATAGCTGCCATCTGTGGTGGAATGCTGGAAGCTGCAGAGGCCTCTTTGCCCGTTCTTCTTGATGGGTTTGTCGTAACCAGTGCTGCCTTGGTAGCGAATGCCATGGACGAGCACTTTCATGAGTATCTCATCCCCTGCCATCAGTCAGGAATGCAGGGGCATAGAAGAATGCTGGAATCTCTTGGTTGTGGCCAGCCTCTCTTGGACCTACAGATGCAACTCGGGGAGGGGACCGGTGCCTTGGCGGCCTGGCCCTTGGTACGTCTGGCAAGCCATTTGCTTACCGATATGACCAGCTTCTCTGATGCGCAGGTAACTGATAGTACGAAGCTGTTGCAGTCAATGGGGTTGGTATGAAGCATATGCGAATTGGAACAACAAGTTACATCATCCCAGATGATATCCTGCCAAATGTACGGTATCTTGCCGACAAGGTGGATGATATTGAGCTGGTACTCTTTGAAAGTGAAGAAATGAGCAACCTACCTGATGAGATGACCATCAGGGAACTTGCCCGATTGGGTGAATCACACGGTTTAAGCTACACCGTGCATTTCCCCTTGGATATCTATCCCGGTTCAGTCGATCTAGGTGAGCGAAGGCGATTCATGCGAACCGTTGAGAGGATTGTCTCCCTTACTGAGCCTCTTGATCCCTTCGGTTATGTGTTGCACCTCACCCCGGAGTCCTATGGAGCAGTGCCCTCTGAGGATATAGAGCGTTGGACAACATGCCTAGATATGAGTCTTGAGATGATGATATCGAAGTATGAGGCTATGAGAAGGATGTTTTGTGTTGAGACCTTGAGCTATCCATTCTCGTATGTGTATCCTCTGGTGGAGCGCTATGACCTCTCTGTTACGCTCGATATCGGGCATATCTGGCTGATGGGGTACCCTATGCAGGATAATCTTGACTTGCTCTTGCCGAGAACCCGTATTGCACACCTTCACGGCGTGCATGACGGAAAGGATCATCTGGGTCTGGACAAGGGAGACCCTACACAGATAAGCCAGTTCATCTCTGCCTTATCTAAACAAACCCAAAAAGACAACAGAGAGAGGGTACTCACCTTGGAAGTATTTTCTGAGGCAGAGTTGGACGCTTCCCTCTCCCTCTTGGAGAAAAGCCATGATATGATGGGAAAAGATTGGGGAGGTAGATATGGCAACCATTGATATAAAGAAGACTCTTGTAAAGGGATATCCGCTTAGGCCTGCAAAAGGCACGATGGTCTCCACCGCTGGGGCCATGAGAATCCACACAAAGATCAAGAGTGGCGTTACGCTGGTAATCGGGGGAGGAAGAAGCGGAAAGAGTTCCTATGCCCAGGATTATGCACTGGGAGTATGTGACGGTACCCAGTCACGCGCCTATATTGCTACCGCTGAACCGATTGATGAAGAGATGAAGGCACGGATTGCTGCCCATCAGAAGGATCGCGCTGATCGATTCATCACCATTGAGGAACCCCTTGACCTTGCGAAGGCCATACAGGACCTTCCCCCTTCAGTCGAGGTCTGTATTGTTGACTGTCTTACTGTCTGGTTGGGAAACCTCCTTTATCATAAAGGAATCCCTGAGAAAAGGTTCCCTGAGGAAGATGCTCTCTATGAGGTTCTCAAGCATCCCCCTTGTGAAATTCTCCTTATAACCAATGAAACAGGCCTTGGACTTATTCCTGCAGATGCAGAGAGTCGCTCTTTCAGGGACTTGAGTGGATGGATGAACCAGGACCTTGCCGAGATATCTACAAATGTAATTTTGATGGTTGCAGGCCTACCTCTAGCCCTCAAGGGAAAAGTCCTGTGATTACACTCGGTCTTGGAGGAGCTCTGCGTACCCTCACTCGGTTCCCTCTTCCTTATCGGGCCTTGGAGAAGGAGCAACGAATCTTGTTCTGGTTTCCTCTTGTCGGGTCTCTCTTTGGACTTTCCTTCGTATCGGTCTCCCTGCTTCCTTTTTCACCCCAGATTCGCTCAGCAAGTATCATTGCACTCTCGGCATACCTGTCCAGGGGGTTTCATCTCGATGGACTCTGTGATTTCGCCGATGGGCTTGGGGGAGGGTGGAATAAGGAACGTAGCCTCGCCATCATGAAAGATAGTCACAGCGGAGCCTTCGCCCTTATTACCCTGTTCTGTGTGCTCTTGATACAATATGCAGCCTTGCAGCAACTTGCCGATATTCCTTTGGCATTGATGCTGGTACCAGTTCAGGGAAGACTGAACCAAGTCATAGCAGCCTCCTTGATGAACTATGCAAGGGAAGGAGAGGGAACAGCCTCCCTCCTTGTTCGTGCAGCAAAACCATA